>NZ_JBICXM010000006.1:181993-524394 GCF_043200235.1 Streptomyces sp. NPDC048441 | reverse complement strand
CCCTGTGGGAGAGTAGGACGCCGCCGAACTATTATTAACGGGAAACCCCCGCACCCTCTGGGTGCGGGGGTTTTCTGCGTTCAGGGGCATTCAGGAGCATTCAAGGGGGGGCAGTGGCATTCGCATTTAGGGTCTAGTCATGCGCTACGACCTGGTCATCTTCGACAATGACGGCGTCCTCGTGGACAGTGAGCCGCTCTCCAACTCCATCCTGGCCGGCTATCTGACCGAGCTGGGGCACCCCACTACGTACGAGGACTCCCTGCGTGACTACATGGGGGCCGCCGTCCATCGCGTACACGATCTTGTTCTTGAGCGCAGTGGGCAGCGGCTGCCCGGGGATTTCGATGTGACCTTCCACGCTCGCGTCTTCGCCGCGTTCGAACGGGAGCTTGAGCCTGTGGCGGGGGTCGTCGACGTACTGGAGAAGTTGGTGGCCGACGGGGTCCCGTACTGCCTGGCCTCGTCCGGGAGTCATGAGCGGATCAGGGTCGGGCATCGGCGGACCGGGCTCGATCGGTGGTTCGGCGACGAGCGGATCTTCAGCTCCGAGGACGTGGGGCGGGGGAAGCCGGCGCCGGATCTCTTTCTGTACGCCGCCGAGCGTATGGGGGTGGCGCCCGAGAAGTGTGTGGTGGTTGAGGACAGTCCGTTGGGGGTGCGGGCCGCTGTGGCGGCGGGGATGGATGTGTACGGGTACACCGCCATGACTCCCGCGGAGCGTCTTTCAGAGGCTACTGAACTCTTCGGGGACATGGGGGAGTTGGCTGACCTGCTCGTATGACGCGAGCGTGGTGGGCTGTCTGACATTTGTCACTGCCAGGTCCGGACGTTCGTTTCTGTCGGCCGGTAGGTGGTCGCGGCGAAGCTGTGTGCATCGAGAACGAGCGGGACGCACACAGTGCCAGCGACTACGGAGGACCGATCATCATGAGCCAGCTCGCCACCACCGCTACTGCCACCGATACGAGTGCGACCGCCACCAACACGGGAACCTCCGCTCGGCAGTCGCGGTGGGAGTCGCTGCAGCCGCTCGTGCTCGACGCGGTGGTGCCCACAGCCTCGTACTACCTGCTCAGTAAGGGTTTTGGGATGAGCACGATGGCCGCGCTCGCCTGGAGCAGTGTGGTGCCGGCCGGGCGGACGCTGTGGAGCCTGGTCAAGGAGCGGCGGGCCAATGGGCTCGCGGCTCTCATCCTGACCGCCAACGTCGTCGGGCTGCTGCTCAGTCTGGTGGCCGGAGACCCCCGGCTGATGCTGGCCAAGGACAGTGGGATCACGGCGACGATCGGGATCGCTGTGCTGGTGTCCGTGTTCGCGGGGCGGCCGATGATGACCGCCGGGCTCAAGCCCTGGGTGACCAAGGGGAATCCGGCGCGGACCGCGGTGTGGGACCGGCTGATCGCCGAGCGTGGGCAGTTCGCCCGGTTGGAGCGGACGTTCTCGGTGATGTGGGGTGTGGCGCTGTTCGGTGAGGCCGTTGTGCGGGTCGTGGGGGCCTACACCCTGCCGATCGACACCATGGTGTGGCTCAGCGGCGCGATCGCGGCGGTCACCATCACGGCGACGGTCCTGGTCAGTGGTGGCCGGGTCGTCGATCCGATGGAAAAGATGGTGAGTAGGAAATTGGGTGAGTGATCTATCTACCCACCGGTAGTCAGGGGTCCTACGCTCAGCAGCCATGACAGATGAGCTGCGGCGCGGTAGGGCCTCTTTGGCGTTCAGCTTCCTCGTGCAGGGCGTCACCTTCGCGCTCCTTGTGACGCGGATCCCCGCCATTCAGGATCAGTACGGGATATCCGACGGCCTGTTGCCGGTCTTCCTGGCCGCTGTGCCGATCCTGGCGGGAGCCGGCAGCGTGGGCACGGAGTGGCTGGTCAAGCGGGTGCCGCCCAGCCGTGTGCTGCGGTGGTCGCAGCCCGTGGTGCTCCTGGCGCTGCTCGGGGTCGGTGCGGGTGACGCCCTGTGGCAAGCGGGCTTGGCGCTCGGGGTGTTCGGGCTTTCGGTGGGGGCGCTCGACGCGTCCATGAACATGCTCGGGGTGAGTCTCCAGCGGGCCTACGGGCGCAGCATCATGCTGGGGTTTCACGCGGCGTACAGCCTGGGCGGGATCGCGGGGGCCTCGATCGCGTGGGCGGGGGCGCACTGGGATCTTTCGCTCTTCGTCTCCTATCTGCCGGTGGCCGTGGTGCTGTTGCCTGCCGCGTTGGTGGGGAGCCGGTGGTACGTCGATTCCGGTGCTGGTGCTGGTGTTGATTCCGGTGCTGATGCTGCTGGTGAGGCGAAGGGCGGGCCCGTTGTCTTCAAGCTGCTCCTGCCGCTCTGCCTGGTGATGACCTTCGCGTACATCGGGGACTCGACCGTCTCCAACTGGAGCGCTAAGTACTTGCAGGATGTGCTGGGGAGCTCGGAGGAGGTCTCCACCGTCCCCTACAACGTCTACATGGTCATGACCCTGCTGGGGCGCGGGCTCGGGGACCTGGGAGTGCGGCGGTTCGGGGCCGTGGCCGTGGTGCGGGTCGGGTCGGTGGTGGCCGCGATCGGGTTCGCCGTCGTGGCGACGGCGCCGGGGGCGTGGACCGGGATTCTGGGGTTCACGGTGCTCGGGCTCGGGCTCTGTGTGATCGTTCCGCAGACCTTCGCCGCGGCGGGGCGGCTCTTTCCCGGTGCTTCGGACGCCGCTGTCGCTCGGCTCAATGTCTTCAACTACGTGGGGTTCTTGATCGGTTCGCCGTTGGTGGGTGCGCTCGGGGACGCTTGGAACTACCGCGGGGCGATGCTCGTTCCGATGGTGTTGGTGCTCGTGACCTTGTTGTACGCCCGGTCCTTCGCCCCTGGAGCGGACCGATACGGTGACGGGCATGAGCGGGCGCGCACAGCTGATGTGGGACGAGGCAGTAACGGGCTATGACTTCGGTCCTGAGCACCCCATGGACCCGGTCAGACTCGCGCTGACCAGAAGTCTGGTCGGTGCCTTCGGGCTCGACAAGGATCTTGACGTGGTCGCGGCCAAGCGTGCCGGTGATTCGACGCTGCGGCTCGTGCATCGCGAGGACTATGTGGAGGCGGTCAAGGCCGCGTCAGCCGATCCGGCGTCGGCGGATGGCAGCTATGGCCTCGGGACCACGGACGATCCCGCCTTCGCGGGGATGCACGAGGTGTCGGCGCTGATCGCCGGGCAGTCGGTGGGAGCGGCCGAGGCGGTGTGGCGCGGGGAAGCGCTGCACGCGGTGAACTTCGCGGGCGGGCTGCACCATGCGATGCCGGGGGGCGCTTCGGGGTTCTGTATCTACAACGATGCCTCGCTGGCCATTGCCCGGCTGCTCGAGCTGGGCGCCGAGCGCGTCGCGTACGTCGATGTGGATGTGCACCATGGGGACGGGGTGCAGGCGTCCTTCTGGGACGACCCCCGGGTCCTGACGATCTCGATGCACGAGCATCCTCGGACGTTGTTTCCGCAGACCGGGTGGCCTGAGGAGACGGGGGCGGCCGGGGCGGCGGAAGGGTCGGCCGTGAATGTGGCGTTGCCGGCCGGGACCGGGGACGCGGGGTGGGTGCGGGCGTTCCACGCTGTGGTGCCTGAGTTGTTGGCGGAGTTCCGGCCGCAGGTGCTTGTCACTCAGCACGGGGCCGATACGCACTTCGAGGATCCGCTGGCGCACCTTGCCGTTTCGCTCGATGCTCAGCGGGCTGTGCAGGTGGCCTGCCATGAGCTGGCGCATTCGTACGCCGATGGGCGCTGGGTCGCGCTGGGTGGTGGCGGGTACGCCGTGGTGGATGTGGTGCCTCGGTCCTGGACGCATCTGGTGGGTGTTGCCGCGGGGCGGGAGATTTCGCCTTCGGCGGTGATTCCTGAGGGTTGGCGGCAGGAAGTCTTCGCGCGTACGCGGCAGTTGGCGCCGGCGCGGATGACTGATGGGCGGTGGCCTGTCTCCTGGGCGGAGTGGTCGGAGGGGTATGACCCTGCGGATCGGCTTGATCAGGCGGTGCTTGCTTCTCGCCGGGCCGCGTTTCCGCTGCGGGGGTTGTTGCCGTAGGGATGGTGGCTCCGCCCCCTGGGCCCCCGTACAAGATGTCCTCAATCGCCGAACGGGCTGAACTGTGGATCCGTTAGCCCAACTGTGGGGGGTTTCCGGGGTTTTGGGGATACGCGTCCGGCTGATGCGCCAGCATCTAGCCCGTGTTGAGCACCGGAGCGTTACGTGCGCATCTGTTGGCTGCCCGCCTCGCCGGGCCCGTGGCCACCTCTCGGGAAGTGAGTCTGCGGAGTTACCGGCTCTTCGCTGCCCGGGATCCGCGGATACTGCTCGGGCTTGATCCCGAGTGGAGTTGGGGGGCCGGTGACCTGCTTGGGCTCATGGCCGACAAATGTGGGGTGTCCGCTGATCCGGAGCACACGTCGGGGCCCGATGTCATCGACCCGGAGCGGACGCTGATCGCGCTCGACGCCTTTGCCGAGCGGCTCGCGGACGCCGCGTCGAGGAGGCTTCCCGTGCTCTTCGGGACGGGGCATCCGCACCGTCTCCTCGGCTTCTACGCCGCGCTGGCGGACGCTTTGTCGGCGGCAGGGTGCACCGTTCTCACCCCCGCGCAGGGCAGCAGTGTCGACATAACGACCCGGTTCGGCCTACGCACGTACAACCTTGACTACGTACAGGGAGTCGCGTTGGTGCGGGAACCCGGCGTGCGTCCCACCGGGAGTGAGACCGGCGCGCACACCCATTCCCCGCTCCCGGTTCGGGCCGCTCTGGCGGCCGTGGCCGAGGGTGAGGGGCCGCTTCCCGAGCTTGTCATCGGAGACCATGGATGGGTCTGCGGGGCAGGTCAGCTGGGGTTTGAGGCGATCGGTCTGGCGGATACGGATGATCCCGCGTTGTTCGTCGGAGAGGCGGAGGGGCAGGTGTCCGTCGTCGTTCCGCTTGATGACGCTGTGCGATCTGATTACTACCGACCGCTTACTCGCTATGTACTCAATCGAGCGTGTCTGTCACAGTAGGCGGCCGATCGCTACTCCTCTTCCCCACTCGCATCATCCGCCCCTAGTCTGGTGAGTGAGCGCGCAGAGACGAAGAGTCACCGGAAGGGGAAGCCGGTGCCCGTCATATGTGCGGAAGGTTCAGGTGGGGTGTCATGGCAGCTGACCAGAGGCCGTTGAACGAGGTTCAGTTTCTGACCGTGGCGGAAGTCGCCTCGGTGATGCGAGTGTCCAAGATGACCGTGTACCGCTTGGTGCACAGTGGTCATCTGCCCGCCATCCGGGTCGGAAGGTCCTTCCGTGTCCCGGAGCAGGCGGTCCACGAGTACCTCCGCGAGTCCTATGTAGGGGTCGAGGCGGGCTGACCGGAGCCGGTCGATCGCCCTCGATTACGTCCCTCACCATGGGGCGGGTAGGCTAAGGCCGACGTAGGTCGTGTGGGCCCAGTCAGCTGCCCCGCACCCAGTGAAGAGAAGTGAGCGAGGGTAGTCGTGGGCTCTGTTATCAAGAAGCGGCGTAAGCGGATGGCCAAGAAGAAGCACCGCAAGCTGCTGAAGCGCACTCGCGTTCAGCGTCGCAACAAGAAGTAAGCGGCAGCTGTAACAGCGTGTCTCGAAACCCTCCCGTCGTCCGACGGGAGGGTTTCGGTGTATTCCGGCCGGTTTCCGGGGCGGGACAGGTCCCTGGGGGGCTTGTTTCGAACGTACGTCCTGGGCAAAATGTGCTGCCCGATCCTGACGATCCCGACGTATGGCCTGGTCTCGGCGTACGTCCCGGTCTGTACGTACGTGTGTGGCTGTCGTCACTTCCTGCATCAGGCGGTCATCACAGCGCAACATCGACCCGCTAGCGTGTGCCAGGAGAGAGAAATGACGGGGCGCGGCAGGACTTCGAGGGCTGGGGAAGGCAGGCGCTGATCTTGGGCAAGGTCGTGCTCGTGACCGGAGTGGCCCGACAACTGGGCGGGCGGTTCGTCCGACGCGCTTTGCGCGATCCCGAGGTCGACCGGGTGATTGCCGTGGACGCGGTTCCTCCCGAGCACCATCTGGGCGGCGCCGACTTCGTCAGGGCCGACATCCGGCAGCCCGCGATCGCCAAGGTGCTCGCCGAGTTCTCCGTCGACACGGTCGTGCACATGGACGTCACGGGCACCGCGCTCGCCGGCGGCAATCGCGGCTCGCTGAAGGAAACCAACGTCATCGGCACCATGCAGCTGCTCGGCGCCTGCCAGAAGTCGCCGACGGTCAAGCGGCTCGTGGTGAAGTCGAGCACCAATGTGTACGGCTCCGCGCCGCGCGACCCCGCGGTCTTCACCGAGACGACGCCGCCGAAGTCGCTGCCGAGCGGTGGCTTCGCCAAGGACACCGTCGAGGTCGAGGGGTACGTACGCGGATTCGCGCGCCGCCGCCCTGATGTGGCGGTGTGTGTGCTGAGGTTCGCCAACATCCTGGGCCCGGCCGCCGACTCGCCGCTCGCCGAGTACTTCTCGCTGCCGGTCCTGCCGACGGTCTTCGGCTACGACCCGCGCCTGCAGTTCGTGCACGAGGACGACGCGATCGAGGTCCTGCGCCTCGCCGCGCGCGACCCGGAGCGCGGGAGGCTCAACAGTGGCACGTTCAACATCGCGGGTGACGGCCTGCTGCTGCTCTCGCAGTGCTCGCGGCGCCTGGGGCGTCCGACGCTGCCGGTGTTCATGCCGGCGGTCACCTGGGTCGGCCAGGCGCTGCGGACGCTCGGCATGACGGACTTCTCGCCCGAGCAGATCAGGCTGCTCACCCATGGCCGGGTCGTGGCCACCCGGCAGATGCGCGAGACACTGGGCTTCAGGCCCAAGTACACGACCGCGGAGACCTTCGCGGATTTCGTACGCAGTCGGGGTCCGGGACTTCTGCCGCCGCAGGCTGTCGCGGGGGCCTTCGACCGGATCGCCACGCTGCCCTTCGTGGGCAACCAGAGCGCCAACTGAGGAGAGCGTCAACGATGGCGGACGCCAAGGTCATTCCGTTCGACGACGACCGGTCGCGCGGGGGTGTGCAGCGCCCGGCGCGGCGCAGGGGCGCGGCCCGGCGCCAAAACGATCCGGCAGCCGTGCGTGAGGTCACGGCCATGCCGGGCCAGCAGGACGGGGAGCGGCCGGGTGCGGAGCGGGCCGTTCCGGAGGCCTCGGGGGAGCCTGTGCCCGCGCCGGGGGCCGTTCCGGGGCCGCGGGGCGGTGGTGGTGGCCTGGAGCGGCGTGTCGCGGGCGGTCTTGCCTTCCTGCGGCGGCGGCTCACCGGGGACTACGAGGTCGATGACTTCGGGTACGACGAGGAGCTCACCGACCAGGTCCTGATGTCGCTGGTCCGGCCGCTGTACGAGAAGTACTTCCGCGTCGAGGTGAAGGGCATCGAGAACATCCCGTCGGACGGCGGGGCGCTGATCGTCGCCAACCACTCGGGGACGCTGCCGCTCGACGGCCTGATGATGCAGGTCGCCGTGCACGACAACCACCCCGAGGGGCGGCATCTGCGGCTGCTCGCGGCGGATCTCGTTTTCATGCTGCCCGTGGTCAACGAGCTTGCCCGCAAGGCGGGGCACACTCTCGCGTGCGCGGAGGATGCCGAGCGACTGCTCGAGCGGGGTGAGCTGGTCGGGGTGATGCCGGAGGGGTTCAAGGGCATCGGGAAGCCGTTCAGCGAGCGCTATAAATTGCAGCGGTTCGGGCGGGGCGGGTTCGTCTCCACCGCGCTGCGGACGGGGACGCCGATCGTTCCGTGCTCGATCGTGGGGGCGGAGGAGATCTATCCGATGATCGGGAACGCGAGGACGCTGGCGCGAGTCCTTGGTTTCCCCTACTTCCCGATCACGCCTACGTTCCCCTGGCTCGGGCCGCTGGGGGCGTTGCCCCTGCCGACGAAGTGGACGATTCAGTTCGGGGAGCCGATTCCTACGGACGGGTATCCGCCGGAGGCTGCCGAGGATCCGATGCTGATGTTCAATCTGACGGATCAGGTGCGGGAGCAGATTCAGCACACGTTGTACAAGCTGCTGGTGCAGCGGCGGTCCGTGTTCTTCTGACCGGTCGCTCATCGGAACACGTCGGAGGGCCGGATCCCATGGGATCCGGCCCTCCGACGTTCAGTGGTGCTACTTCATGTCCTCCTCGTCGATCCCCAGGCCAGGCAGCAAGCCCGGCAGGATCGGTGGCACCGTGACATCCGGCTTTGCCGTCGGGAAGTCCTTGTCGGGGTTGCCGTCCGAAGGGGTGGTGGGGGTCGTGTCGGACTTCGGGGGGTCCAGGAGGCCGCCCGTGTTGCCGCCCAGGAGGCCGTCGTTCTCGCTGTCGCCGTCCGGTGTGGACGGATGCGGCCTGCTGCCCTTGCTCGAGCCGTCCCGGGGGGAGCTCGTGGGGGACGAGGGGCGGTCCGGGACGGTGGAGCCCGTGGAGCCGCCCTGGCTCGGTCGGCCGGGGGTGTTGTTCGTGTCCGGGGTGCGGGGGAACAGGGAGCGGAGCGGGTCGACCTCCTGGTCCATCGCGTCGAAGACCGAGCTCACCTCCTGACCCACGTCGCCCAGCTGGACGGGCAGTCGGCTCTGCAGGTCGCTCCAGCTTCTGCGGTGCGACTCGGAGAAGGCGGACAGGGCCTGGATGGGGCCGAGCGAGCCGTCTCGTTCGTACGCCTCGTGCAGCAGGCGGTGGCCTTCCGTGGCGTCGTACCGCATACCGGAGAGCGCTCGCCTGACCTCGCCGAGGGATTCGTGGTCGAGGTCGCCGCTGCGGCCCCGCTCCATCAGGCGGCGGGCTTCGTTCAGACGGTTCGACGCGTGGTCGAGGTAGATCTGGCCACGGTCGTTGTCGCCGTCGGCCATACCGAGTTTGAGGTCCTCCATGCCGCGCTTCAGGCCGTACAGCGAATCGCCCGGCAGCGCGTCGGAGCTGGCCGCGGCCACTCCGCTGAACGCCCCCGCGGCGACGCCGACGGTGAGCCCGCCCGCGGCGATGCCTTTCGACAGCCGGGAGCGTGGCTTCAGCTTGTGCAGTCCCGTGGCCCGGTGGGCGCCCTTACGGGACCGCTGTTCGGGCACCGAAGTGCCGATGGTCCCGACGCCCGCGGCCGTGCCCTCGAGGAGCATGGCTTCCATGGCGGCTACGAGCTGGGCCCGATGGACCACTTTGACCTCGGGATCCAGCTCCGGTTTCGGCAGCTCGCCGAGGCCGGTCGCAAGGGCCAACATCCGGTCCGGGGCCGTCTGTTCGGACGGTCCGGAATCGGGCGTGACGGAATCTTCGGTCTGCTCGGCCGCCGGGTCCTGGTCGGAATGCTCCTCCAGGGCCTGGGCGAAGGCGTTCGCCCGCCGGTGTGCCGATACGTTCGCGATCACTGGCGGCACCTCCTCTCGTCATGACGGTCGACTCCCCAGGGGGTCCTGAGGGTTGCCCGACCTGACCAATCCCACACGATCGAGTGAGCGAATGGGATCTCCCCTTGCCCTTTAAGGGCTCGGGGAAGGTCAGAGAGCGACCACAGGGAGCCTGCATCCCGCACAACGAGCGTCGCGGCACTTGGGTTACGGACGGAGGATGATCGGACCGCCAAGAATCCGTGGCGGCCATCTGGCCGCCACGGATGGTGAGTTGAGCGCCACCCACGGCTACTGAGTGCTATCGGTCGGAAGCCCGGACGAGCCCGGACGCGGTGCTAGCGCACGTCGTCGGGCAGGAGTCGGGCAAGCGTACGGACCGCGCGGTACTGGAGGGTCTTGATCGCGCCCTCGTTCTTGCCCATCACCCGAGCGGTCTCGGCGACCGAGAGGCCTTGCAGGAAGCGCAGGGTCACGCACTCCTGCTGCTGGGGGTTGAGGCGGCGCACCGCGTCGAGCAGTGCGGCGTTGGAGAGGGACTCCAGGACGGAGTCCTCGGGGCTGCGCTCGACCTCATTGGCGTCGAGCATTTCGCCGGTGGTCACTTCGAGGCGGAAACGGCTCGATTTGAAGTGGTCGGCGACCAGGTTGCGGGCGATCGTGACCAGCCAGGCACCGAAGTCACGGCCCTGCCAGGTGAACGTACTGATGCGGCGCAGGGCGCGCAGAAAGGTCTCGCTCGTGAGGTCCTCGGCGGTGGCTTTGCCGCCGACGCGGTAATAGATGTAGCGGTAGACCGTGTCGCTGTACTGGTCGTAGAGACGGCCGAAGGCGTCGGACTCGCCGGCTTGCGCGCGTTCGACGAGGTCCATCATGCGGGCGCTGTCGCTGTCCGCGGCGGGACGGCGTGGGGTGGGGGTTGAGGTGGCGGCAGCGGCGGAACGAGTCCGTCTGCTGACCGCCGCGCCGCTGTCCGCCAGGGCGTACAGGGGCCCGGCGGGTGTGGGGACGGCAAATGCGGGGACGGCGGGGCCGGCGTACGCGGTGGGGACGAAGCCGCGCAAGCGGTCGGCGACCGTTGCGCGCAGCGTAGCCAGGCCCGAGGCGTCAACCCCGACGTGTGGGTACACGGGACTCCCAGAGGCAGAGCTTCCATCACGTTCAGTGCGGGACCGTTCACCCGTCGTAGCGACTGGTGAGGTCCGTTATGCGTCTGAGGAGAATAACGCTTCGTACAGGCGGCGCTACACCCAGTTGCTTAAATCACCGGTTACGTCGCTTCTGTTGCCGATCGGTGCACGTTCAAGCAGCAGAGAGTGACCGGTTGTTGATCGAAATGGTTCACATTCCGTCAATCCACGGGGCGTGTTGTGGCCGAGTGCTACCAACGTGACTGGCGAGAGCCTGAGCGGGGTAAGGCCGAGAGAATGGTCAGTGGCGGCGGCGGTGCAGGGCGATCGCCGCGGCCGTGCCGCCCGCGATCGCGCCGACGCCCGCGGCGGCCGGGATGCCGACCTTGGCGGCCTTGCGGCCCGTTCGGTAGTCCCGCAGGCGCCAGTCCCGCTCGCGCGCGTGCTTGCGCAGCTTGGCGTCGGGATTGATCGCGTACGGATGCCCGACGAGCGAGAGCATCGGGATGTCGTTGTGCGAATCGCTGTACGCGGCACAGCGGGCCAGGTCGAGGCCCTCGCCCGAGGCGAGCGCGCGGACGGCCTCGGCCTTCGCGGGGCCGTGCAGGGGTTCGCCGACGAGCTTTCCCGTATAGACGCCGTCCACGGACTCGGCGACCGTGCCGAGCGCGCCGGTCAGGCCCAGGCGGCGGGCGATGATCGTCGCCGTCTCCACCGGGGCGGCCGTGACCAGCCAGACCTTCTGGCCCGCGTCGAGGTGGGCCTGGGCCAGGGCGCGGGTGCCGGGCCAGATGCGCTCGGCCATGTACTCGTCGTAGATCTCCTCGCCGATGGACATCAGCTCGGCGACGCGATGGCCCTTGACGATGGACAGGGCGCTGTCGCGGGCGTCCTGCATGTGCTCGGGGTCCTCGACGCCCGCGAGCCTGAACCACGCCTGCTGCCAGGCGAATCGGGCCAGCTCCTGACGCTCGAAGAACTTCCGCTTGTAGAGGCCGCGGCCGAAGTGGAAGATCGCGGCGCCCTGCATCACGGTGTTGTCGAGGTCGAAGAAGGCGGCGGCCTTGTCGTCGCCGACGACGGGGAACTCGGGTTCTTGCTCCGGCTCCTCGGGCGCGGCCTCCGTCGCGAGGGCCGCGGCGGCCGCGGCGGCATCGAGTTCCTCCAACTCCTGGGAGGACTTGCGCGCTGCCTCAGCCGAGGCCTCGCCTGCCAACACGCTCCGCGCCGTGGCGGAGCGCCTACGGGGGGTGAGCCATCCGAGAGCGGCCATGTCGTGAGCATAGCTAGTTCGTTCGGTGGTTCCGGAGTCGGTGGGATTCGGTGCTGTGAACTCTTCGCGTCCGCGCCGTTAAACAGACGGGCCGCGCGGCGCGTCGGCGGGGTGAGAATGGGGTCATGAGCCCGATTTTTCGCCGTACGGAGAAGAAGAAGCCCCAGGACCGGACGGTCACCCTGATCGGCAAGCCCGGCTGCCATCTGTGCGATGACGCACAGCTGGTGATCGAGAAGGTCTGCGGCGAGCTTGGAGTCGTATGGGAGAAGAAGGACATCACGGAGGACGAAGAGCTCAACCGGGCCTACTGGGAACAGATTCCGGTGGTTCTGGTGGACGGTGAGCAGCACACCTTCTGGCGGGTGAACGAAGATCGACTTCGCCGGGAGCTCGCTCCGTAGTCCGAATCGAGACCGATCGAGACTGACTGAGTAGTCCAAGTGGCCCGAAAGGTCCCTTAGGATCGTGGGCGGTTTGGTCTCGGGGGCGATGATCGTGAGGAGAGTGTGCGGTTTTGCCCCCATCAATTGAGCAATGCCGCCGTCCGCACGCCGGTTCCCGGAGTGCGTGCCGGGCGCGCGTGACCCCGGTCACGTTGGCCGGGCAAATCGGACACCATCTTTGTGCACGCGTTCACAAAGACATAGCCTGCATTGGACGGGGCGGTCTGGGGACGTGTGACCGCCTGCAGCCCCGCTCTACCCGCAGGAGCACCGTGGCAACTGGCCGAACTCACCGACCGGCGACCCGCAGCCGAGGGATTCCCGAGGCCACCGTCGCCAGGCTTCCGCTGTACCTCCGTGCCCTCACCGCACTCTCCGAGCGCTCGGTACCCACGGTCTCCTCCGAGGAGCTCGCGGCCGCGGCGGGGGTCAACTCCGCGAAGCTGCGCAAGGACTTCTCCTACCTCGGTTCCTACGGGACGCGCGGTGTGGGCTACGACGTCGAGTACCTCGTCTACCAGATCTCCCGCGAGCTCGGTCTGACGCAGGACTGGCCCGTCGTGATCGTCGGTATCGGTAACCTCGGTGCGGCTCTTGCCAATTACGGCGGATTCGCCTCGCGCGGATTCCGCGTCGCCGCGCTCATCGACGCCGATCCGGCGATGGCCGGCACGCCCGTCGCGGGGATGCCGGTGCAGCACACGGACGACCTCGAGAAGATCATCAGTGACAACGGCGTCTCCATCGGCGTCATCTCCACCCCGGCGGGCGCCGCCCAGCAGGTCTGCGAGCGGCTCGTCGCCGCCGGTGTTACCTCGATCCTGAACTTCGCGCCCACCGTTCTCTCCGTGCCCGAAGGCGTCGACGTACGCAAGGTGGACCTCTCCATCGAGCTGCAGATCCTCGCCTTCCACGAGCAGCGCAAGGCAGGCGAGGAAGCGGCGGCCGAGAGCGCGCCCGCGCCCGCCGCCGCCAAGCAGCAGCGGAAGGGACCCGACGGGGAAGTCCCCGCCGTGATGCCGGCATGAGTCTCCTCGTCGTAGGCCTGAGCCACCGCAGCGCGCCGGTGAGCGTGCTCGAGCGGGCCGCGCTCGCCGCTGATACGCAGGCCAAGCTCCTCCAGGACGCGCTCGCCGCCGAGCCCGCGGCCGAGGCCGCCGTGCTCGCCACCTGCAACCGCATCGAGCTCTACGCCGACGTGGACAAGTTCCACGCGGGCGTCGCCGAGCTGTCCACGCTGCTCGCCCAGCACAGCGGTGTGGGCCTCGAGGAGCTCACCCCTTATCTGTACGTCCACTACGAGGACCGAGCCGTCCACCACCTGTTCTCGGTGGCCTGCGGTCTGGACTCGATGGTCGTCGGTGAGGGGCAGATCCTCGGGCAGATCAAGGACGCCCTCGCGCGCTCCCAGGAGCTGCACACCGCGGGGCGCCTCCTCAACGACCTCTTCCAGCAGGCCCTGCGGGTCGGCAAGCGCGCCCACTCGGAGACCGGCATCGACCGGGCCGGGCAGTCGCTCGTGACCTTCGGCCTCGAACAGCTCGCCGGACGCGAGCCGGTCGAGGCGTGGGCCAAGGGCAAGCGCGCCCTGGTCATCGGTGCGGGCTCTATGTCCTCGCTCGCCGCGGCGACGCTCGCGCGGGCCGGGGTCGCCGAGGTCGTCGTCGCCAACCGCACCCTTGACCGGGCGCACCGCCTCGCCGAGATCTTGTCGGAGGGCGGCACCGGCACCATCGCGCGCGCCGTGCCGATGGACCAGGTGATGGCCGAACTGACACGTGCAGATGTCGCGGTGTCCTGCACCGGCGCCACGGGTCTCGTCCTCACCGCTGAGGCTGTCGCGGCCGGGGTCGCGGACCGTGCGGGCGTGGCTGTCGCGGTGGGCGCACCGCGCGTACCGGCGGCAGGCCCTACGTCTGACTCCACTCCGTACGACACCGCCCCCGATACCGCCCCCGACACCGACGAGGCGTGCCCGCTCGGGCTCTCCGGCGACGGTGCGGCCGTGCCCCGCGGGGTCGGGTTCTCCGTCATGGGCGAGGACGCCGTCGCCGGGATGGACGCCGCCACCCTCGAACAGCACGCGGCCTGGGTGGACAACGCGCCCGCCGAGCGCCGTGACGACCCGCAGAACGAGGCCGACACGATCACCGCGCTCGCCGCGGCCGTGACCGCCACCGGCCGTGTGCCCGAGCGCCGTCGCCGCCCCTCGATGGTCGAGACCGGCAACGTCCTGCTCGCCCTGCTCGACCTGGCCATGCCCCGCGACATCGACGGCGCCGTGCACCGCATCGACGGCGTACGCCTCGTCGACATCGAGTCGCTCGCCGACGCCTCCGCCGACGCCCCGATGGCCGACGACGTCGAGCAGGTCCGCGCCATCGTCTCCGACGAGGTCGCCGCCTTCGGTGCCGCCCAGCGGGCCGCTCACATCACGCCGACCGTGGTCGCCCTGCGCACCATGGCCGCCGACGTCGTCGCCGGCGAGATCGCGCGGCTCGACGGACGGCTCCCCGGACTTGCCGAGAAGGAGCGCGCGGAGATCACCCAGACCGTCCGCCGCGTCGTCGACAAGCTCCTTCACGCGCCCACCGTGCGGGTGAAGGAGCTGGCGGGCGAGCCCGGCGGCGCCGGGTACGCGGACGCGCTCCGCACCCTCTTCGACCTCGACCCGCAGACGGTCGCCGCCGTCAGCAGGGCCGACAAGCTCAATGACTCCACCGATCAGAACGTTCAGCACACAGACCCGAATCGAGGCCGGGCATGACCGAGAGGGCACTCAGACTCGGGACACGGCGCAGCAAGCTGGCCATGGCCCAGTCCGGGCAAGTGGCCGACACCGTACGCCAGTTGACCGGCCGCCCCGTAGAGCTCGTGGAGATCACGACGTACGGCGATACGTCCCGTGAGCAGCTGGCGCAGATCGGCGGCACCGGCGTCTTCGTGACCGCCCTGCGCGACGCGCTGCTCAGCGGCGACGTCGACTTCGCCGTGCATTCGCTGAAGGACCTGCCGACCGCGCAGCCGGACGACCTGGTACTCGCCGCGGTGCCGCTGCGCGCGGACCCCCGTGACGTGCTCATCGCGCGCGACGGCCTGACCTTCACGGAGCTGCCGAGCGGTGCGCGCATCGGCACCGGGTCGCCCCGCCGCATGGCGCAGCTCAACGCCTACGCCCGCAACCACGGCATGGCGATAGAGGCCGTGCCGATCCGCGGGAACATCGACACCCGTATCGGATTCGTGCACAAGGGAGAGCTCGACGCAGTCGTGCTCGCCGCCGCCGGACTCCACCGCGTCGGCAGGATCGACGAGGTGACCGACTTCCTGTCGGCCGACACAGTTCTGCCCGCCCCCGGCCAGGGGGCACTGGCGATCGAATGTGCCGCGTCCAACGCGTCACTGATCGCCGCGCTCGCCGAGCTCGACGACCCGTACACCCGGGTCGCCGTGACCGCCGAGCGATCTCTGCTCGCCGCCCTGGAAGCCGGTTGCAGCGCACCTGTGGGTGCACTGGCCGACTTGCTGGCCGACGGGCAGATTGTCAAGGAGATGCGCCTGCGCGGCGTCGTCGGGGCAACCGACGGCTCGACGCTGGTGCAGCTGTCCACCACCGGTCCCGTGCCCGAGACGCATGACCAAGCCTTGGCGCTCGGCCGCGAACTCGCTGCCGAGATGCTTGCCAAGGGCGCGGCCGGTCTGATGGGGGAGCGAGCACTTTGAGCCCCACCTCGAACCTTGCCGGCCTTCCCGCACACGGGCACGTCACCTTTCTCGGTGCCGGACCCGGAGATCCGGGACTACTCACGCTGCGCGCCGTGGAGGCGCTGGCCCGAGCGGACGTACTGATCGCCGAGCCTGATGTGCTCGACGTCGTTCGCGCGCATGCCCGGGGAGGTGTGGACACACCTCACCCAAAGGCAGTTGACGACGCGTCAGCGATCGCCGAAGCGCCCTCTCTGCGGGCTGCGACCAATCTTGTCATGGAGGCAGCGAAGGGCGGCAGGCGGGTCGTGCGTGCCGTCACGGGCGATCCGGGCCTCGACGCGTACGCCGCCGAGGAGATGCTCGCCTGCGCCACCGAGGGCATTCCCTTCGAAGTCGTGCCCGGCATCGCGGCGGCGGTCGGTGTACCCGCCTACGCGGGTGTTCCGCTGCGGGACGCGCAGGGCACGGACGTACGTTTCATCGACGCGCGCACGGCATCCGACCGTTGCTGGAGCGAGGTGGGGGCGTCCGACGGGACCGTGGTCATCTCCACCGCTCTGGACTCGGTCGCCGCGGCCGCCGGTGAGCTGGTGTCGTCCGGGCGCAAGCCGGACACCCCGATGACGGTCACCGTCGCCGGTACGACCACGCGCCAGCGCACGTGGAACGCCACGCTCGGCACGATCGCGCAGGTACTCAAGCAGGCGAAGGTGCTGCCGTCGCCCGACGGCGGGCAGCCCGTCATAGCCGTCGTGGGCGAGCGCTCCGCCGCCGCCCAGCGCGACCAGCTTTCGTGGTTCGAGTCGAAGCCGCTCTTCGGGTGGCGGGTGCTCGTGCCGCGTACGAAGGAGCAGGCGGCTTCGCTCTCCGACCAGCTGCGGTCCTATGGGGCGGTGCCTCATGAGGTGCCGACCATCGCGGTCGAGCCGCCCCGCACGCCCCAGCAGATGGAGCGCGCGGTCAAGGGGCTCGTCACGGGTCGCTACGAGTGGATCGCCTTCACCAGCGTGAACGCCGTCAAGGCGGTGCGCGAGAAGTTCGAGGAGTACGGGCTCGACGCTCGGGCCTTCGCCGGGATCAAGGTCGCGGCCGTGGGCGAGCAGACCGCCGCCGCGCTCGTCGCCTTCGGCGTGAAGCCCGACCTGGTGCCCAGCGGTGAGCAGTCGGCCGCGGGTCTCCTCGATGACTGGCCTCCGTACGACCCCGTCTTCGACCCGATCGACCGGGTCTTCCTGCCGCGGGCCGACATCGCCACGGAGACGCTGGTCGCCGGGCTCATCGATCTCGGGTGGGAGGTCGACGACGTCACGGCCTACCGGACCGTGCGCGCGTCGCCGCCCCCGGCGGACACGCGTGAGGCGATCAAGGGCGGCGGCTTCGACGCCGTGCTCTTCACGTCGTCGAGCACCGTGCGGAACCTGGTCGGCATCGCGGGCAAGCCGCACAACGTGACCGTCATCGCCTGTATCGGACCCGCCACCGCGAAGACCGCGGAGGAGCACGGGCTCCGGGTGGACGTGATGGCTCCGGAGCCGTCCGTCCACAAGCTGGCCGAGGCGTTGGCCGAGTTCGGCCTCCGGCGGCGGGCTGCCGCGCTCGACGCGGGGGATCCTGTCACCCGGCCGAGCGAGCGGCGGCCCGGATCCCGTAGGCGGCGTACGGCGCCGTAGCCTTCGGCGGCGGGCGGGGATGCGGCGTACCGTTGATCACCGGCTTCGCCGAGTTCGTCCTCAATCGCCGGACGGGCTAATTATTTCCCCGGCCCCAGCTGAGATCCTCAGCCGGGGCCGGAGTCTTTTCGTGAGGGTGAGTGAGAACAGTGACCAAGTACGGATCCTTCCCCGGAGCACGCCCCCGTCGGCTGCGGACCACGCCCGCCATGCGGCGCATGGTCGCCGAGACGCGTCTGCACCCGGCCGATCTGATCCTCCCCGCGTTCGTGCGCGAGGGGATCAGTGCCCCGGTGGAGATCGGCGCCATGCCCGGCGTCGTCCAGCACACCCGCGACAGTCTGCGGAAGGCCGCCGTCGAGGCGGTGGAGGCCGGGGTCTCCGGGATCATGCTCTTCGGGGTGCCCGAGGAGGAGAAGAAGGACGCCGCGGGGACCGTGGGCACCGACCCGGACGGGATCCTCCAGGTCGCCCTGCGCGACGTGCGCGGCGAGGTCGGTGACGATCTCATCGTCATGTCCGACCTGTGTCTCGACGAGTTCACCGATCACGGGCACTGCGGTGTCCTCGACGGCGAGGGGCGCGTCGACAACGACGCCACCCTTGAGCGGTACGCCGAGATGGCGCAGGTCCAGGCCGACGCGGGCGCCCACGTCGTGGGGCCGAGCGGCATGATGGACGGTCAAGTGGGTGTCATCCGGGACGCGTTGGACCAGGTCGGGCACGAGGACGTCTCCATCCTCGCCTACGCCGTCAAGTATTCGTCCGCGTTCTTCGGCCCCTTCCGGGAGGCCGTCGGGTCGTCGCTGAAGGGCGACCGCAAGACGTACCAGCAGGACCCGGCCAACACCCGTGAATCCCTGCGGGAGTTGGCGCTGGACCTCGAAGAGGGCGCCGACATGGTGATGGTGAAGCCCGCCGGGCCCTACCTCGACATCCTCGCGAAGGTCGCGGAGTCGGTCGACGTGCCGGTCGCCGCGTACCAGATCAGTGGCGAGTACGCGATGATCGAGGCCGCCGCCGAGCGCGGCATGATCGACCGGGACCGCGCGATCATGGAGTCGCTCACGGGCATCAAGCGGGCCGGCGCCAACATGATCCTCACGTACTGGGCCACCGAGGTCGCCAAGCAGCTCTGAGGGCACCCTGAAGATGCTCTGAGGACATGGATCGGTTGACCTCAAGTTAGCTCGAGGTTGCAGGGTGGTGCGCATAGACGTTCTGTCGACGTTCTGAGGAGGACGTTATGCGCGCCATCGTTCTGCATGAGTTCGGGCCTGCCGGGAATCTGACGTACGAGACCTGGCCCGACCCCGTCGCGGGTCCCGGCCAGGTGCGGATCGCCGTACGGGCGGCGGGAGTTCACTTCGTCGAGACCGTCATGCGGCGGGGCGACGCGAGCGACATGGCGCCGCCGCTGCCCGAGTTGCCCTCCGTGTTCGGCGGGGAGGTCGCGGGGGTCGTCGACGCGGTCGGGCCCGGCGTGGACCCCGCGTGGATCGGGCGGCCCGTCGTGACCCCGCGCAGCGAGCCCGGCGGTTACGCCGAACTGGCCGTGGCCGAGCTCGCGAAGCTGCACGAGGTGCCTGACGGACTCGGGTTCGAGGCCGCCGTCACCATGGTGATGACCGGGGCGACGGCCATGGGGCTGTTGGACGTCGCTCGACTCACCGCTGATGACGTGGTGTTGGTGACCTCCGCCGCCGGTGGGATCGGGCGGCTCGTCGTGCAGTACGCGACCGGGCTCGGGGCGACCGTGATCGGTGCCGCCGGTGGGGACGGCAAGGTCGAGGACGTCTGGGCCCTCGGCGCCGATCTCGCCGTCGACTACAACAAGCCCGGCTGGACGGATCTCGTGCGGGAGCGCCTCGACGGGCGCCGCGTCACCGTCGTACTCGATGGAGTGGGCGGTGAAAAGTCGGCTGCCGCGTTCGAGTTGATCGGCGAGGGCGGGCGTTACGTGGTCATCGGGTGGTCTTCGCAGGAAGGGTTCGAGCCGGACGCCGGGCTCGTCGAGGAGCGGGGGATCACCGTCGCCAACGCCCTGTTGGAGCTGATCGGGCAGCCGGAGGACGGGCCCGGTCGTGAGCGGCGGGCCCTGGAGGCCGCTACCAAGGGGGAGTTGGTGCCGGCCGTGCAGACGTTTCCGCTGGCGGACGCGGCTCGGGCGCACGCGGCCATGGAGCGCCGTGAGACCACGGGGAAGGTTGTACTCGTACCCGAGAGGCCCTAGCTCCTGTGATCAAGTGGTCGACATCGCGCCGTCGTTCACGCCGTCGTTCGCGCTGTCGTGTGCGCTCCGCCCACCGGGTGGCCTCCGTGATTTCGTATCGAGCGCTGTGGGCGTTGTGCGACGATCCGGGGACCATCCGATGGTCGCTGGGGAAGGCGAAATCATGGCGGTCACGGCACAGCCATGGAGTGGGCGTTCAGCCGCCGACAACGAATCCGCGGCGGTCCGGAAGTGGGCGCAGCCGTCGGTACTGCTCATCGAGGACGACCCCGGTGACGCGGTCCTGGTCGAGGAACTGGTCGCCGACAGCGCGTTGGAGATGCGCCTGCACTGGGTGCGCTCCATGGCCGAGGCACGTGAGGCACTGGCCTCCGGGGTGCCGGACTGCGTACTGCTCGACCTGCATCTGCCCGACGCCCAGGGCCTCGAAGCCGTATCCATGCTCCGGTCCCATGCCGGCCAGGTCGCCGTCGTCGTGCTCACGGGCCTCGCCGAGGAGGAGACCGGCCTCGCCGCCGTGGCCGCGGGAGCCCAGGACTACCTCGTCAAGGGCCGCGTGGAACCGGAGCTGTTCGGCAGGGCCGTGCGCTACGCGATCCAGCGCAAGCAGGCCGAGCAGGCGGCGGTGGCCCTGCGCGCCAGCCAGATGCAGGCGCAGGAGAACGCGCGGCTGGAGCGCGGCCTGCTGCCCACACCGCTGCTCAACAGGTCGGACGTGGACGTCGTCGCCCGCTACCGGCCAGGCCGTGCCCAAGCCCTCCTCGGCGGCGACTTCTACGACATCGTCGAGAGCGCCGACGGCACCGTGCACGCCCTCATAGGGGACGTCTCGGGCCACGGCCCCGACGAAGCCGCACTCGGCGTGGCCCTGCGCATCGCCTGGCGCACGCTGGTGCTCAGCGGTGTCACAGGACCCGAACAGATCGCCCGCCTCGAGGAGATCATGCTGGCGGAGCGGGGTAAGCCGTACGTCTTCGCCACGCTGACGACCCTCTCCGTCCCGCCGGGCGCCCAGCGGGTGCGGCTGACGCGCGCGGGCCACCCCGGGATGCTGCTGCGCACCCCGGACGGCCGTGTCGAGTGGGTGGAGGTCGCCGGGGGCCCCGCCCTGGGCGTCGCGCCCGGCGTTCCGCTCTGGCCGGTCGTCGAGCTCGACCTGCGTGCGGGATCGGCCCTGGTGCTGTTCACCGACGGCCTCTACGAAGGGCACATCGGCAACGGCCGGGAGCGCCTCGGCGAAGAGGGACTCCTGGCCATCGCACGGGAGTTGGCCGCTCTGCCACCGGAGGAATTCGTCGACACGCTGATCCAGCGGGCCGAGTTCCTCGCCGAGGGGCAGGGCGGTCTGGCCGACGACGTGGCCGTGGTGCATCTGCAATGGAACCGGAACGGGGGCCGTATCGGAGAGCAGCGTCGTGGGTGAGACGACGAGCAGGGCGTGGATCGGCCGTCGGCTCTCCGTACGGGGCTGGTTCCACCTGGTCCTGGCTCTGCTGGCGCTCCTGGTGATGGTCGGCACGGTGGTCGGCGCCCAACTCCTCGGGCGGACCGACGACGTGACCGACCGCCTCGCCGAGCGCCTCCAGCCCGCCAGGACACAGGCGTACCGACTGCAAGCCGCCCTGGTGAACCAGGAGAGCGGCGTCCGGGGCTACACCCTCACGGCCGACCGCCGGTTCCTGACCCCCTACACCCAGGGCAAGCGGGACGAGGCCCGCGCCGCCGCCCGCCTCCGCCACCTCATCGGGGACAAGACCCGGCTGACGGCGGACCTCAAGGCGGTCCAGCGGGAGGCGGCCGACTGGCGGCGCGCCTACGCCGAGCCGCAGGTGTCCGAGGTGACTCCCGGCGAGCCACGCACCGGCGACGAAACGCCCACCGGGCGCGGCGAGGAGGCCTTCGACCGAATCCGCGCGGTGTGGGCCACGCAGAACGCCGATCTGAACCGGGCCGTCGAGGACGGCAAGGACGAGCTCGAGCACGTCCGGACGGTGCGCTCCGTGGTCCTCGGCTCCATGGTGGTGGCCTTCCTGCTGGCCGGGGTGGCCCTGGCGTTCCTGGTGCGCACCCTGGTGACCCGCCCCTTGAAGGCGCTTCGTGTCTCCTCCCGGCGGGTGGCGGGCGGCGACTTCGACCACGCCATCACCGTCGAAGGGCCCTCGGACATCAGGGAGGTGGCAGGCGACGTCGAGGGCATGAGGCAGCGGATCGTGGAGGAGCTGGCCGCCTCGCGCCGCCAGCAGGTCGCGCTGACCCGACAGGCGGCCGACCTGGACGCCCAGGCCGTGGAGCTGCGCCGCTCCAACACCGAACTGGAGCAGTTCGCCTACGTCGCATCCCACGACCTCCAGGAGCCGCTGCGCAAGATCGCTTCCTTCTGCCAGCTCCTGGAGAAGCGGTACGGCGACCAGCTGGACGCCCGCGGCAAGCAGTACATCGACTTCGCCGTCGACGGCGCCAAGCGTATGCAGGTCCTCATCAACGACCTGCTCACCTTCTCCCGCGTCGGCCGCGTCAACGACGCCCGCGTCCTCGTGGACCTCGGCGAGACCCTCACCAAGGCGCTGGCCAACCTGGACATCTCCGTACGGGAATCGGGCGCGCTCATCGAACGCCCCCGGAAGCTGCCCTCGATCGTCGGCGACCCGACGCTCCTGACGATGCTCTGGCAGAACGTCGTCGGAAACGCCGTCAAGTTCCGCCACCCCGACCGCAGTCCACGGATCCGGATCACCTGCGAAGAGGGCCGGAGCTCCGGCACCTGGAAGGTGTGCGTCGCCGACAACGGCATCGGTGTCCCCGAGGAGTTCGCGGAGAAGGTCTTCGTGATCTTCCAGCGGCTGCACGGCCGCGACGCCTACGGGGGGAGCGGTATCGGTCTGGCGCTGAGCAAGAAGATCGTCGAGCAGCATGGCGGCCACATCTGGATCGACAGCGGTTACGGCGACCGCGCCGAGGGTGCCAAGGGTGCCGAGGGGACTCGCTTCTGTTTCACTCTGCCGTCCGATGCTGCCCGTTCAGAGGAGAGGGCCCTGCCATGACCACCCCCGTTATGCCGATCGTCGTGCTCCTCGTGGAGGACGACGCGGGCGACGAGCTGATGACGCGCGAGGCGTTCGAGGACAACAAGATCCGCAACACCCTGTACGTGGTCAGGGACGGCGAGGAAGCGCTCGACTTCCTCTACCGGCGCGGTCAGCACGCGAAGGCCACGCGCCCCGATCTCATCCTGCTCGACCTCAACCTCCCCAAGTACGACGGGCGGCAGGTACTGGAAAAGATCAAGTCGGACGCGGACCTCAAGGACATCCCGGTGGTGGTGCTCACGACGTCGGCGGCGGAGGAGGACATCCTGCGCAGCTACAAGCTGCACGCGAACGCCTACGTCACCAAGCCGGTCGACCTGGATCAGTTCATCGCCGCGGTGCGGCAGATCGACGACTTCTTCGTCCAGGTGGTGCGGCTGCCTCGGCGCAGGGGGCGAGGGGCTGAGGAGTTGAGGGGCTGAGGGGGTGAGGGGGTGGTTCCGGCGTCCCAGGGTGTCGTTCCAGGGTAGTGGTATTTACGCAGGTCAGGCGGGTGGAAGCGTTCCAGCGTTCCAGATCGGCCGGGATTCCTTGTGCCGGTCGGAGCGGGGCTGTTTCGCTCTTGGCCGTGCCACAGCGGCACGCCGTTCGAACCACGGTCTTTCCTGACGCACGCTTTCCTGACACACCGGGGGCTCCCATGCATTTCACGCGCACCACGACCCGTTCCATCCTCACCGGCATCTCCCTCGTCGCCGCGCTCACGCTCACCGCCTGCAACGACGACGACGGCTCGGGGGTGAGGGAGTCCTCTTCCACGGCCGCGTCCGATGCGCCGTCGGGCGGGGGCTCGGACAAGGGCGCTGACCCTGGCTCGGGCTCGGAGGGCTCCGGCGGGCAGGGCACCACCGCGGGCACCACCGCGGGGGCCGGCTCCGACGAGAGCGGCAAGGTCGACAAGTGCCACACCGACGAGCTGGAGATCACCGCGACGGACGCCACCATCGACGGCGACACCGACGGCACCGTCGCGGTGACGTTCGAGAACGGCGGCGGCCATGGCTGCATCCTGTCCGGTTTCGCGGGCGTCGACCTGAAGACCAGCGAGGGCGATCTGTCCGCCGTGCGCACCGGCAAGGGGGCAAGCCCGATGACCCTCAAGGACGGCGAGGAGGTGTCCTTCGCCATCGGCTACCCGCTCAACGAGTCGGGCGGCTCCGGCGTCCGCGTCACCGGCCTGGTCGTGACCCCGCCCGGCGAGACGAAGTCGTCGACTCTCGAATGGCCTGGCGCGGGGACCCTGCCCGTCACCGATGGCTCCGGCTCCCCGGTCAAGGTCTACATGATCGGCAGCGCGGGCCAGGGCGGGGCGAGGTGACCCCGTCCTGAACCCAGCCTGACCCCACCAGCTGCCCCCGGCCTCGTTGTGCCCCCGCACGAGGCCGGGGGCTTTTGTCGTTCCCGGCCTCGTTCCCGGCCTCGTGCGGTGTCCTCTGCGGTGTCCGCGTGCGGTGTCAGGGCGTGCCGGTCGCGGCGCCGGTCACCACATCAGCGCGTCCGCCGCCGACGTCTGCCAGTACGTGACGTACGCCGAGCTGTCCACGTACACCCCGCCCCGCGGAAGCTTCGCCGCCGCCGGGCCGCCCACGCTGCCGTCCATCCCGCGGTTGGAGAAGTGGACGCCCAACTTGTGGGCCTGGGAGCCCTCCGAGCCCTCGGGTGAGGAGGTGCCGATGGCCGCGTACGCCGTCTGACCCGGCTCCAGCGCGACGACCGCCTGCGGCACGCTGTCCTCCAGCCACACCGTGGCGGACTGTGCCTCGTCGAATCGGAGGTACGGTGCGCCGTACGCGTAACACGTCTTCGTGCCCGTGTTCTTGGCCTTCAGGAGCAGGTGGTTGAGGGGGCGGTCGACCTGCTTGACGGTGACCTTGGTGGTGGCCGCGGTGCAGGTGACCGGCGCCGACTTGGCGGCGGGCGTCGCGGCCGACGCGGCGCCGCCGAGCGCGGTGAGCGAGAGGGCGGCGGTGAGGACCGCGGCAGCGGCGGCGGCTTTGGTGGCGGTCTTGGTGGCGGCCTTGGTGGTGAGTCGCATGGCTTGTCTCTTTCGGTGTGACGGGGGAGACATGAGTCGCGCCCAGAGGCTCCCGGACATGGCGTGCTTGGATGACCCACAGCTTGTGAAGGGTTCTGTCCCGGCGGCCAGCGCGGCACGGCAGTCGGGGACGCCGGGACATTCGTACGGCTGCGATCTGCGAGAACTCCGTTCCTCGGAACGGATGGATGGGATGGAATGGGAGCGAGCGTGGGGGCGGGCGATCTCGCGGAGTTGCTGCGGGAGTTGAAGGAGAGGGCGGGGCTCAGTTACGGGGCACTGTCCAAGCGGTTGCACATGTCGACGTCGACACTGCACCGCTATGTGAGCGGGTCGGCCGTACCGACGGAGTTCGCTCCGTTGGAGCGGTTGGCGCGGATGTGCGGGGCCTCGCGGGAGGAGATGGTCGAGGTCCACCGGCGGTGGATTCTGGCCGATGCGGCGAGAGGTGACCGCAAGGAGGGGGAGGCTTCGCCCGTGGGGGCAGCCGGTGCGGGGGCAGCCGGTGCGGGGGCTGACCCGGCCCTCGGTGTACCGGACTCGGGTGGCTCGGGCTCCGATGAGCCGGCCGCTGTGGACTCCGTCAGCTCGGGGAACTCGGCGAACTCGGCGAACTCGGGGAACTCGGCGAACTCCGGTGACGAGGGGCCCGACATCGTCATCGGCCCGACCCCCACGGCGGTGGGGCGGCGCGACGGGAGGCGGCTGTCCAGGGCGCGTGTTCTCGTCGCCGCCGGTGTCGTACTCGCGCTCGGTGCCACCGCCGTCGCCGTACAGGCCGCTTCCGGCGGCGGTGACAGCGACCGCGTGGCCAGTGACTCCCCGAGCGCTCACGACGGGGAGCCGGAGCGGAACAACCCGGACGGCGCCGGGTCCGCTTCGCCCTCCGGGAAGGAGTCCGGCAAGGGCAAGCCCGGCAAGGCGGCGAAGCCCTCCGACAAGCCGGAGGGCGACGGCAAGGGCGAGGGCTCCGGGGGCGAGGCAGGGTCGCCCGCCACCGGGGGCGGCGGCGAGGGCGCCCCCGGCAAGGGCGGCGTCCCGGTGACCGTCTCCACCCAGGCCCAGCACTGGGAGGACCCCTGCGGCCACCCTTACCTCGTCGACAAGGCCCCTGGCGATCTCTCCCCGCCCCCCAACGAGCAGGACGCCCCCGGCTGGGTGTCCGCGAACGGCGCGGTCTCCGCACGGGACCAGACCGTGAAGCTGACCGTCCAGGGCACGGGCGATGACACCGTCGTACTGGAGTCCCTGAACGTCCGCGTCGCCGGAACGAGCGCGCCGCTCGCGTGGAACAACTACAAGATGGGGTACCTCGGCGTCGGCTGCGGAGGCAGAGTTCCGCAGCATTCCTTCGGCGTCAACCTTGACGCGTCGGTGCCCCGCCCGACTCCCCAGGGCGGCGGCGACAACTTCCCCTACACGGTGAGCGCGAGCGACCCGGAGGCGTTCTACATCAACGCGACCGCCAACACCCGCTATGTGCGGTGGTACTTGGAGCTGGAGTGGTCGAGCGGCGCCCGGCACGGCACGGTGCGCATCGACGACACGGGCAAGCCGTTCGCCACGAGCGGTGACCAGGGCCGTTCCGTCTACGGGTTCTCGCTCGACAGCAAGAAGTGGACGAAGACGCAGCGCGACAGCGACGACGGGGCGGAGCCAGCGGCATAGCGGCCAGGGCCTGTCCGGCGGATCAGGCCCTGGGGCGAAGGCGGGGCGGGGGCGGTGCGGCGGCGTTCGCGTACGTCCGCATCCCGGAATGGTGCTTGTAAGCGGCACGCAGGTGCTTACGCTGCCGGGAAAACAAAGGAGCAGCAGATGACCGTCACCGTCGCCGCCACCAGCACCCCCGCCGCCCCCACGCCGCCGCTCGCCGCGCGTGTCGCCGCCGTCGGGGGCTCTCCGGTACGGGACATCCTGGCCGTCACCGCGCGGCCCGAGGTCATCAACTTCGCGGGCGGGCTCCCCGCCCCCGGGCTCTTCGACAAGGCCGGTATCGCCGCCGCCTTCCAGGCCGTCCTCACCGAGCAGCCCGAGCGTGCGCTCCAGTACGCCACGACCGAGGGCGAGCCCGCCCTGCGTACCGCCGTCGCCGCGCGCATCGCCGCGCGCGGCCTCGACACCGGGGCCGACGACCTCGTCATCACCACCGGCTCGCAGCAGGCGCTCTCGCTGCTCGCCACCGCCCTCATAGAGCCCGGCGAGACCATCCTCGTCGAGAGCCCCTGCTATCTGGCCGCGCTCCAGGCCTTCGGCTTCGCGGGTGCGCACATCGTGCCCGTGCCCTGCGACGAGGCCGGGATCGACCCGAGCGCCCTTGACGAACTGGTCGCCCTGCACCGGCCCAAGCTGCTCTACACCGTCCCCACCTTCCAGAACCCCACCGGCCGCACCATGCCCGGCGAGCGGCGCGCCGCGATCGCGGAGATCGCCGCGAGGCGCGGTCTCTGGGTCATCGAGGACGACCCGTACGGAGAGCTGCGCTTCGAGGGCGAGCGTGCGCCGTGGATCGCCCAGTACCCCGGCGCCGAGGACCGCACCGTTCTGCTCGGCAGCTTCTCCAAGGTCATGGCCCCGGGCCTGCGCCTCGGCTGGCTGCGAGGGCCCGCCGCACTCCTTCGCGCCTGCGCCATCGCCAAGCAGTCCGCCGACCTGCACACCCCGACCGTCAACCAGCTCGCCGCGGCACGGTACTTGGCGGACAACGACCTGGACGCGCACGTGGCCCGCGTCGCGGGCGAGTACCGCGTGCACCGCGACGCGATGCTCGCGGGGCTCGGGGACGCGCTTCCCGAGGGGTCGACGTGGATCCGTCCCGAGGGCGGCATGTTCGTATGGGCGCGGCTGCCCGACGGCTACGACACCGCCGCCCTGCTGCCGGAGGTCGTCGAGCACGACGTGGCGTACGTCCCCGGAGCGCCGTTCTACGCCGGGGAACCGGACCCCGCGACCCTGCGGATGTGCTTCGTGACGCAGACGCCGGACGAGATCGCGGAGGGGCTGCGGCGGCTGGGCGGGGCGCTGCGCGGCTGACCGGGCGGGTGTGACAGGTGGGGGCTCCCCTGCGCTGGAGAGATGTTGACGATCTTTCTTCACAGGGGAGGACCCATGTCCGAGTCCAGCACGTCCGAGTCCAGCACGTCCGAGTCCGGTATGCGCGGCGGCCGTTGGAGAACCGCCGCCGCGCTCGCGGCCTTCGCCATCACCGCATCGGCCTTCGCCGCCGCTCCCGCGCAGGCCGCTCCTCCCGCGCCGGTGGGTTCGTTCTCGTACACCGGAAACGCCGACGACGCCGTCGCGCCCAACAGCAGCGGCAGCCTCACCAGTCCCACCAGCTCCTTCACGCTCAACGGCACGAACCGGTACCTCACCTTCACCGCCACGGGCGGCGGCGAGCACTGGGAGGTGCGCCTGGAGCCCGAGGACGGGCAGGACATGGTGGTCGGGCAGACCTACGTCGACAGCCTCGACTCGGACTCGGCGTTCGTCGACGTCTCCGGCAACGGCCGTGGCTGCTACGACTCTTACGCCGCCATCGGAGCCTTCACCGTCACCGAGCTCAAGACCGACCGGCGCACCGGCGCGGTGACCGACTTCGCGGCCACGTACGAGCAGAGCTGCGTCGACGGCCCGATGACACTGCGCGGCAGCGTCTCCTACTCGTCCTAGCACCCGGCGTACGCGAGAGGCCCCGCACCCGGAAGGGGCGGGGCCTCATCGGCGTCGGCGTACGGACGTCAGAGACGCTCAGGCGTCCTGATGCCGAGCAGCGCCATGCCCTGGTGCAGCGTCTTCGCCGTGATGTCGCACAGGAACAGGCGGTTCTCGATCTGGGCCGGGGTGTCCGCCTTGAGGACCGGGCACTTGTCGTAGAACGTCGTGTAGAACGACGCCAGTTGGTAGAGGTACGCGGCCAGCTTGTGCGGCGCGTACTCCTCGGCGACCTCCGCGACCGTCTCCGCGAACTGGTCCAGGTGCAGGCCCAACGCCCGCTCCGCGTCGGCCAGTTCGAGCTCCGGGTGCGCCTGCGGCCGTACGTCGCCCGCCTTGCGCAGGATCGACTGGATACGGGCGTACGCGTACTGGAGGTACACCGACGTGTCGCCGTTCAGCGACACCATCTGGTCCAGGTCGAACTTGTAGTCGCGCACCGCCGACGTCGACAGGTCCGCGTACTTCACCGCGCCGATGCCCACCTGGGTGCCGCGCTCGGCGATCTCCTCGGCGGAGAGGTCCTGGGCCTTCTCGCGGACGATGGCCGACGCCCGGTCGATCGCCTCGTCGAGGAGGTCGATGAGGCGTACGGTCTCGCCCTCACGCGTCTTGAACGGCTTGCCGTCCTTGCCGAGGACCGTGCCGAAGCCGAGCTGCACCGCCTTGACGTTCTCGGTCAGCCACCCCGCCCTGCGGGCCGTCTCGAAGACCATCTTGAAGTGCAGCGACTGCCGCGCGTCCACGACGTAGAGAAGCGTGTCCGCCTTCAGGTTGAAGACGCGGTCGCGGATCGCTGAGAGGTCGGTGGCCGCGTACCCGAAGCCGCCGTCCGACTTCTGGACGATCAGCGGGGACGGGTTGCCGTCCGGGCCCTTCACGTCGTCGAAGAAGACACACAGCGCGCCGTTCGACCGGACCGCGACGCCGGACTCCTCCAGCATGGCGCACGTCTCCGCCAGCATGTCGTTGTAACCGGACTCGCCGACGATGTCCTCGTCGTGGATCTCCACGTCCAGCTTGTTGAAGACCGAGTAGAAGTAGACCTTCGACTCGTCCACGAACCGCTGCCAGATGGCGAGCGTCTCGGGGTCGCCCGCCTGGAGGTCCACCACCCGGCGCCGGGCCCGCGTCTTGAACTCCTCGTCGGCGTCGAAGAGCACCTTCGACGCCTTGTAGACGCGGTTGAGGCTGGACATGGCCTCTTCGCCCGCCTCCTCGCCCTCGGCGTGCTCGTGGCCCAGCTCGTCCGGGTGCTCGATCAGGTACTGCACGAGCATCCCGAACTGGGTGCCCCAGTCGCCGATGTGGTGACGCCGTACGACCTTCTCGCCGGTGAACTCCAGGATCTGGACCACCGAGTCGCCGATGACCGAGTTGCGGAGGTGGCCGACGTGCATCTCCTTGGCCACGTTCGGCTGGGCGTAGTCGATGACCGTCGTGCCCGGCTGCTCCGCGAACGGCACGCCGAGGCGGTCGCCGTCGGCGGCGCGCGCGGCGAGGTTCTCGGTGATCGCCTTGTCGGTGACCGTGATGTTCAGGAAGCCGGGGCCCGAGACCTCGACGTCCTTGATCGTGCCGTCGTCCGCGGGGAGGGCGTCCACGACCTTCGTCGCGAGCTCGCGCGGGTTCGCCTTCGCCTTCTTGGCGAGGGCCAGAATCCCGTTGGCCTGGTAGTCGGCCCGGTCGCTTCGGCGCAGCAGCGGGTCGGCGGTGCCGGCCTCCGGCAGGGCAGCCGAGAGGGCGTCCGCGAGGCGCTGGTGGACGGAAGCGGTGAGGGACGTGACCGAGGCCATGGAGTGGATGCCGTTCTCCTCGAGGTGCAGATAGACCCGGCAAGTATCCCACGGGGGGAAAAGCGGTTTTCGCGGTTGCGGGTGGAACTGGGAGAATGGGTCGGTCAAGCGGTACTCACGTGAAGAAGAAAGGCGTGCCGATCGTGGCTCAGAGCACCGATACCACCGACTGGGTCTCCCGCTACGCGGACGAGGTCATCTCCGAGTCGGAGCGTCGTGCCCCGGGCGCGAAACATGCCGGCGCTGCCGCGCCGGGAATCGTCATCGCCTCCGGGCTCTCCCCGTCCGGCCCCATCCACCTGGGCAATCTCCGCGAGGTCATGACCCCGCACCTCGTCGCGGACGAGATCCGGCGCCGTGGGTACGAGGTCAGGCACCTGATCTCCTGGGACGACTACGACCGCTACCGCAAGGTCCCGGCTGGCGTCCCCGGCATCGACGAGTCCTGGGCCCAGCACATCGGCAAGCCCCTCACCTCCGTGCCCGCCCCGGCAGGGTCCGCGTACGCGAACTGGGCCGAGCACTTCAAGGCGGCCATGACCGGGGCGCTCGACGAGCTGGGTGTCGAGTACGACGGGATCAGCCAGACCGAGCAGTACACCTCCGGCGTCTACCGCGAGCAGATCCTGCACGCGATGAAGCACCGCGGTGACATCGACGCGATCCTCGACCAGTACCGGACCAAGAAGGACCCCGGGAAGGGCGGCAAGAAGCAGTCGCAGAAGCCGGTCGACGAGGCCGAGATCGAGGCCGCCGAAGGGTCGGGCGCCGCGAGCGAGGACGACGGCAGCGGCGGCGCGAGCGGGTACTTCCCGTACAAGCCGTACTGCGGCGCGTGCGAGAAGGACCTGACGACGGTCACGTCGTACGACGACGAGAGCACCGAGCTTTCGTACGTGTGCGCGGAGTGCGGGCACACCGAGAGCGTCCTGCTCAGCGAGTTCAACCGCGGCAAGCTGGTCTGGAAGGTCGACTGGCCCATGCGCTGGGCGTACGAGGGCGTCATCTTCGAGCCGAGCGGCGTGGACCACTCGTCGCCGGGGTCCTCGTTCGTCGTCGGCGGGCAGATCGTGCGCGACATCTTCGACGGCGTGCAGCCGATCGGCCCGATGTACGCCTTCGTCGGCATCTCGGGCATGGCGAAGATGTCGTCCTCCAAGGGCGGCGTGCCGACCCCGGCCGACGCGCTGAAGATCATGGAGGCGCCGCTGCTCCGGTGGCTCTACGCCCGGCGCAGGCCCAACCAGTCCTTCAAGATCGCCTTCGACCAGGAGATCCAGCGGCTCTACGACGAGTGGGACAAGCTGGACGCGAAGGTGGCGGACGGCTCCGTGCTGCCCGCCGACGCGGCGGCGCACTCGCGTGCGGTGCGGACGGCGGCCGGTGAGCTGCCGTCCACGCCGCGGCCTCTTCCCTACCGGACGCTCGCGTCCGTCGCGGACATCACCGCCGGGGCCGAGGACCAGACGCTGCGGATCCTGCGGGACCTGGACCCGTCCGACCCGATCGCCTCCCTGGACGAGGCGCGCCCGCGGCTCGACCGCGCCGAGAACTGGATCACCACCCAGGTCCCGGCGGAGGCACGCACGATCGTCCGCTCGGAGCCCGACGCGGAACTGCTCTCGTCCCTGGATGACGAGGGCCGCGAATCGCTGCGGCTGCTGCTCGACGGCCTCGACTCGCACTGGTCCCTCGACGGGCTCACGCACCTGGTGTACGGCGTGCCGAAGATGCAGGCCGGGTTCTCGGTGGACGCGACAGCGAAGGAACTCCCCCCGGAGATCAAGGTCGCGCAGCGGTCCTTCTTCGCCCTGCTGTACCGGCTCCTCGTGACCAGGGAGACGGGGCCGCGACTGCCCACGCTGCTGCTCGCCGTGGGCGCGGAGCGGGTGCGGAAGCTGCTGGGCGCCTAGGGTCTCTCGTTTGGATCAGGCCGGGCTCGCGCGCTCGCCTTTGCCTGTACGTGATCGGGGGCGCCGTTCCTTTCGAGGAACGGCGCCCCCTTCGCGTGGGCGGAGTCGCGTCACGCGCTGAACTCGGAGTCCAGCTCCTCCTGGTAGCGGCCACGGAAGTCACGCAGGTACGGGCGCAGCGTGCTCTCCGCCGGAGGGCCGCCCGCCTGGCCCGTGACGCCGTACAGGTCCATCAAGTACAGGCCGAACTGGCGGGCGTTGGGGTAGTCCCCGCGCTCGCTCACGTACTTGCGGAACGCGGTGAAGTACGCCTCCTCGCGCGACACGTCGTCGGGCAGCCCGGCAGTGTTGTCGGTGTCGATCTCAGCGCCGGTGTCGCCCGGCATCTCCTCCGACGCGTCCATCAGCTCCGCCGCCTCGGCCTCCCCGCGCGGGCCCGGGATCAGATGCGAGCCGCTGAGGGGGCGCGTGCGGCCCGGCGCGCCCGAGGGGATCTGGAAACCCGGGTCGGAGGCATCCGGCTGCTGACCCGGCGACATGCCCTGCTCGTCGAAGTACGCCTGCTGCTGCTCGAGATACGCCTGCTGCTCCGCGTATGCCTGCTGGTCGGCGTACCACTGGTCGTGCGGCTCTTCAGGAACGTACGCGGGCTGCTGAGCCGCGAACCACGGGCTCCCGTGCACGACCTCGGGCTGAGGCGCGGGCTCGGGCTCGGGCTGAGGAGTGGACGGTGCGACCAGCTCCGGCTGTTGCGGCTGCGGTGCCGGAGGCAACAGCGCCGGCTCGATGCCCGCCGCCGCGAGCCCCGCGGGCGCGGTCTCCGCCAGCGGTACGCCGAACCGCGCCAGGCGCAGCGGCATCAGGGACTCGATGGGGGCCTTGCGGCGCCAGCCGCGGCCGAAGCGGGCCTGGAGGCGCGCCTGGTAGATGAGGCGGTCCTGCTCCAGCTTGATGACCTGCTCGTACGAGCGCAGCTCCCACAGCTTCATCCGGCGCCACAGCTTGAAGGTGGGGACGGGGGAAAGGAGCCAGCGGGTGAGGCGTACGCCTTCCATGTGCTTGTCGGCCGTGATGTCCGCGATCCGCCCGACCGCGTGCCGGGCCGCTTCCACCGCGACCACGAACAGGATCGGGATGACGGCGTGCATACCCACGCCCAGCGGGTCCGGCCAGGCCGTCGCGCCGTTGAAGGCGATCGTCGCCGCCGTCAGGAGCCACGCCGTCTGACGAAGCAGCGGGAAGGGGATACGGATCCACGTCAACAGCAGATCCAGCGCCAGCAGGACGCAGATACCCGCGTCGATGCCGATCGGGAAGACCACCGAGAAGCTGCCGAAGCCCTTCTTCTCGGCGAGCTCGCGCACGGCCGCGTACGACCCCGCGAAGCCGATACCGGCGATGACGACCGCACCGGCTACGACCACGCCGATGAGTATTCGGTGCGTGCGTGTCAGCTGCATCGCGGCCACCCGCGAACCCCTCCCTGTTCGGTTTGTTGCGAGCGACAGCCTGGCACACGCATGTGGAAGCCGGTGTGCCGGTACGGCAGGAGCCCGGCCACGAGGGGGCCGGGCTCCACAACTCCTTTGACTGTGCCGCGAGTTGCACGCGTGACGCGTGCCGCGCTCTGAGCGCCCTGCGTCAGCTCTTGGGCTTGCTGCTGGACTTGGAGCCCGACTTCGAGCCGGACTTGGGGCTGTCCGAACCCTTCGAGGAGCTGCCGGACTTGTCGCCGGAGCCACTGCCCGAGCCATCGCTCGCGCCGCTGTCCGCGCCGCCGCCCGCCTTGTTCGCGGAGACGACCGCGTCCGAGGCCTCCTTCGCCGCCTTCTCCGCGGCCTTGGACAGATCCTTGGCGCTCGGCGACTTGTCGCCCGCCAGGCCCGCTCCGTTGTAGTCGATCGTGACGACCGCGTTCTCCACACGCGTCACGACCGTCTGCTGCTTGAAGTTTTCCTTGTCCTTCTTCAGGTCGTAGTGCACGACCGTCGTCTGGTCGCCCATCCCAGGCACCGGCTCCGTCTTGACGCTCTTCGCGCCGTCCGTCGCCTGCGCGTCCGCGACCTGCTTGGCGAAGCTCGTCTGCGCGCGCTTGGCACCACTGCCGAGGGACGCGTCCGAGTCGAAGCGCATCAGCGAGACGCGGAGCCAGCGGAACTGCGAGCCGTCGACGCCGTTGTTGTCGAGGCTGTCCCAGGAGCAGGTGCCGCGCGCCGTCGTGTCATCGGACGTGCCCGCCTTGCCCGACTTGTCCTTGGCCTTCGGGACGAGATCACCGAGGGTCTTCTTCGACAGGACCTCGCAGGGCTCGGGCAGCTTGCTGAACGCCGCCTTCTCCACGCTCGCGGCCTTGTCCTTGCCCTTGCCCGAGGCCGGGGCGGAAGCCTTCGAGCCCGAGTCCTTCTTGTCCCCGTCCGACCCCGAGTCGGAGGAGCAGCCGGAGGCAATGAGGATCACCGGTACGGCGGCTGCGCAGGTGAGTATGCGGGTGAGTCGCTGTGCTGGTCGGTGCATGGTTCCTTCACTCAAGTCACTCAGAACGGCTACATCATCGGTTCGCTGGGCCACGGTACGCCGTGCCCGACGCGGACGACTCCGCTTCCGGGGAGCCGATCACCCGCCCGAACCGTCGCTATTCGCTGAACCCGTCGGCCAGGCTTCCGGCCAGTTCCTGCGCCGTGTCCTGCATTTCCTTGCTGTCAGGGATGTCCGTACGACGCCCCGGCTGCTCGTCGTACTCGACGGTCACAATGACGTTCGACGTGCGGAACACCACAGTCACCGTGCGGTGCCGGGTCGCGGACGCGGACGTGGTGAGCGCGTCGTCGAGGAAGGCCTCGTCGCCGAGGTCGTCCAGGGTGCGGGGCTCAAGGCCGGGGGGCGTGACGGCGTCGGAGGGGGAGCCGGAGCTGGCGGCCTCGCCGCCATCCGCGTCCCCCTTGCCCTTCTCGCCCTTGCCCTTCTCGTCACCCTTTTCATCACTCTTGCCGGACTCGCCCGCATCTGTACTGTCTGTGCTGTCTGTACTGGCACCGTCGGACGGCTCACCCTCCGACTCGCCCCCGACGGACGAGGTGTCGGACGGCTCGGGCAGATCGGCCTTCTGCACCTTCTTCGCGTAGACCTCCGTGGCGCGGGTGTCATCGCTGACCTCGTTGTCGTACGAGACGACGCGCTCGAAGTCGACGAGCAGATGGTGCGTGGCGTCCGACGACTCCACCTTCCAGCGGCAGCCCACATGGCGGTCGGTGTCGTACGTGACGGTCGGTGCACCCTCGTACACCTTCTCCCGCTGCTCCTCGTCCGGCATCTCCTTGATGCCGGGCAGCATCGAGTCGAGCGTGCCGCGGTCGACCTCGCCGCAGGGCTCGGGGAGCGTGCGGTACTTGCCGGGCTCGGCGGCAGCGGTGGAGCTGCCGGTGTCGCCGGGCTTCGAGTCGTCGGGCTCACCGCCGAGCGCGCCCCCGCCGGTGCAGCCGGCGAGCAGCGCCGCCATGAGGGCTGCGACGCCGGGTACATAGGCCTTCCGCTGCACCGTGTGGGCTCCTTCTCGCCGGGGATATTCGGTTGCCGCTGGTGGGCGACCGGTGGACACAATGTGTATCGCACGCAATGCCGTGGACGCCGGTCCGTCGTCGCTTTCGTTGACCTTGGCGCCGGTATTTGCGTTTCAAGTTCTACGAGGCTTGCGAGAGCTTGCGGGTCTTATTTTCAACTACGGGGGATTGAGGGCGTTATGTCGTATGTAGAGGTTCCGGGGGCGAAGGTACCGATCCGGATGTGGACGGACCCGGCCTCGGTCGAGGATGTCGCACTCCAGCAGCTCCAGAACGTGGCGACACTGCCCTGGATCAAGGGCCTCGCCGTCATGCCGGACGTCCACTACGGCAAGGGCGCGACGGTCGGCTCGGTGATCGCCATGCAGGGGGCGGTGTGTCCTGCGGCGGTGGGCGTGGACATCGGCTGCGGGATGTCCGCGGTCAAGACGTCCCTGACGGCCAATGACCTGCCGGGGGATCTGTCGCGGCTGCGGTCGAAGATCGAGCAGGCGATTCCGGTGGGGCGGGGGATGCATGTGGATCCGGTTGATCCGGGGAGGTTGCATGGGTTCGCCGCCAGTGGGTGGGAGGACTTTTGGGGGCGGTTCGATGGGGTGGCCGATGCGGTGAAGTTCCGCCGGGAGCGGGCCGTTTCACAAGTCGGGACACTTGGGTCGGGCAACCACTTCTGGGAGTTTTGCCTCGATTCGGACAACTCGGTCTGGATCATGCTGCACTCCGGCTCTCGGAACATCGGCAAGGAGCTGGCTGACCACCACATGGGCGTAGCTCAGAAGCTGGCGCACAACCAGGGCCTGGTCGACCGTGACCTCGCGGTCTTCATCGCGGACACACCGCAGATGGCGGCGTACCGGAACGACCTCTTCTGGGCTCAGGAGTATGCGAAGTACAACCGGGCCATCATGATGGCGCTGTCCCGAGAGGTGATCCGCCGGGAATTCAGGAAGGCGAAGGTCACCTTCGAGCCGGAGATCAGCTGCCACCACAACTACGTTCAGGACGAGCGCTACGACGGAATGGATCTGCTCGTCACCCGAAAGGGCGCGATCCGTGCCGGTTCCGGCGAGTACGGCATCATCCCGGGATCAATGGGCGCGGGCTCGTACATCGTGAAGGGCCTGGGCAACGAGAAGGCCTTCAACTCGGCCTCGCACGGAGCCGGTCGGCGGATGAGCCGCAACGCGGCGAAGAAGCGCTTCACGGTGCGGGATCTGGAAGAGCAGACGCAGGGCGTCGAGTGCCGTAAGGACTCCGGCGTCGTGGATGAGATCCCGGGTGCGTACAAGCCGATCGAGAAGGTCATGGACCAGCAGAGCGATCTGGTCCAGGTCGTGACCAAGCTGAAGCAGGTCGTCTGCGTCAAGGGCTGAACTGCGAGTGGGGCCCAGGCTGCTGTCGGCCTGGGCCTTCCCGCGCTGCCCTGCGCTACTTCGCGTGCTTGACGGCGAAGATCATGACGAACGCGATGATGTGGATGCCGAAGAGGAAGTACGCCAGGTACCACCACATCAGCTTTTCGTTCTTCGTCTCCTGGGTCAGGCGTCTCTGCTCGGCCGCCGACGCGTCGTCGGGGTCCGGCATCACAGCTCCCTGTGGATCTTCGTGTTCGAGGCCTGGGCGCGCGGGCGGACCACCAGGAGGTCGATGTTGACGTGGGGCGGGCGGGTCACCGCCCAGGTGATCGTGTCCGCCACGTCGTCCGCCGTGAGGGGTGCGGCCACGCCCGCGTAGACCTTCTCCGCCTTCTTCGTGTCGCCGCCGAAGCGGGTCGTGGCGAACTCCTCCGTCTTGACCATGCCGGGGGCGACCTCGATGACGCGGACCGGGGTGCCGACGATCTCCAGGCGGAGGGTCTCGGCGAGTACGTGCTCGGCGTGCTTGGCGGCGACGTAGCCACCGCCGCCTTCGTAGGTTCCGTGCCCGGCGGTCGAGGAGAGGACGACCACCGTGCCGTCGCCGCTCGCGGTGAGGGCGGGGAGCAGGGCCTGGGTGACGTTCAGGGTGCCGATGACGTTCGTCTCGTACATCTGGCGCCAGTCGTCGGGGTCGCCGGTGGCGATGGTGTCGGCGCCGAGCGCGCCGCCCGCGTTGTTGACCAGGACCGCGATCTTGCGGAAGGCGGTGGCGAACTCGTCGACGGCCGTGCGGTCGGTGATGTCGAGCGCGTACGCCATCGCGTCGTGGCCCGCGGCCGTCAGCTCGGCGGCGAGGGCCTCGATGCGGTCCTTGCGGCGGGCGGTGAGGACGACGCGGTAGCCGGCGGCCGCGAGTCCGCGCGCGGTGGCGGCGCCGATGCCGCTGCTCGCGCCGGTGACGATCGCGATGCGGGTGGCGGCGGGCGCGGCGTTCGCGGCGGTCATGGCTGCTCCTTGGGCGTGCGTGTCTGCGTACGTATGTTCCTGTGTGCGTACGTTCATGGCGGTCCTGGTTCGTCCCGCCAGGATAGGTCGCGTCATCGGTCGGCCGCCTTTCAGGTCTCTGCGCCGTACGCACTCTTCCGCGGTTCGCACCGGGGGATAGCCCTACCTGGAGCTGGGCGGCTAGCGGGATCGTCCCGGGTGGTCGCATCCGGACATGCTGATTCCGGAAGTGAGAACGAAGTTCCGGGAGTTCCGGAAGTTCCGGCGGGCCGGTATGTGTGCCGCTGGATGTCTGGTATGTCCCAACGATTCCCCAGGAGTTGACCGACTAGTGCGTGAGCAGGCATGGCAGAGGTTGCGTTCCCCCGGGCGGCGGGGCGGTCGGCGCGGAGCCGTGTCCGCCACGATCGCGGTGGCCGTCGGTGTCATCGCGATGGGCGCGCTGGCGCCGTCCGCGGCGTCCGCGGCCGTCAGGCCGGACGACACCGTCCAGCGGGGGCTGAACGCGCTGCTGCACTCCGACGGTCTGCCCGCCGCGTTGGCCGGCGTCAAGGACCGCGACGGCCGCACCCGCTCCTACACCGCGGGGGTGGGCGACGTGGCCACCGGCGCCAAGGTGCCCGAGGACGGGCAGGTGCGGATCGGCAGCAACACCAAGTCGTTCACGGCGGTGCTCGTGCTGCAACTGGTCGGCGAGGGGAAGATCCGCCTCGACGACCCGGTCGACACCTACCTGCCTGGCCTCGTACGCGGGGAGGGCATCGACGGGAGTCGCATCACCGTCCGCCATCTCCTCCAGCAGACCAGCGGACTTCCCAACTACAGCAATTACCTCGGGGAGGAAGTCCGCTACTTCGCACCCCGCGAGCTCGTCGACATCGCGCTCCGGCACAAGGCCCGCTTCGACCCCGGGAAGAAGTGGGAGTACAGCAACACGAACTACGTACTGGCGGGCCTGATCGTCGAGAAGGTCACAAAGCACTCCCTCGCCAAGGAGATGGACCGGCGCATCATCAAGCGCATCGGGCTGCGCCACACCTACTTCCCCGCCCCCGGCGACGCGACCATCAAGGGCCCGCACCCCAAGGGCTACTACCGGGACTCGGCGGGCGCGCCCCTGACCGACGTCACGGAGATCGACCCCTCCTGGGGCTGGTCGGCAGGGCAGTTGATCTCCACCAACTCCGACGTCAACCGGTTCTTCAGCGCGCTCCTGACCCCCGGCCGCCTCCTCCCGGCCGCCCAGCTCGCCGAGATGCGCGGCAACACGCTCCCCGCTGACGACACCTTCGGCCCCGGCGCCCGCTACGGCCTGGGGCTCGTGAGCAAGCCGCTGCCGTGCGGCGACGACATCTACTGGGGCCACGGCGGCAGCTTCCCGGGATACGAGACCCGGGGCGGTGCCACCGACGACGGCCGCGCCGCCAACGTCGCGGTGACCATGCAGCTGAACGACGAAGCGGCCAGGAAGCGGGTCGACCGCGTCGTGGAAACGGCCTTGTGCCGCCGCTGAGCTAGGGAGTGCCGGCGTCGAGGTCGATGCTCCAGTCGTTGCCCCGCATCCATCGGCCCTTCGGGTACTCGAAGTCGCACTCGCCCCGGAGCGTGAAACCGGCCTTTCGGCATACGCCGTTGGATGCGGGGTGATCCTGGGACGGGAAGGCGTGGAGGTGGCGATGCCGGTCGGTGGAGCGGGCCTCCGCGATGACGAGGCGGGCGGCTGTCGCCGCGATACCGCGGCCTTGGAACTCGGGCAGCACGCCCCAGCCGGTCTCCCAAGCGGGCCTGCCCTGCCAGGTGATCTCCCAGTAGCCGATGGAGCCGACGGCCTCCTCCGCTTCCTCCGCTTCCTCCGCTTCCTCCGCCGCCAGGGCGATGCGGAACATGCGGCCGCGGTCGCTCTGCATCGCGAGGTAGCGGCGGTGCCGGGATGCCAGCTGCTCCTCCGTCTCCGGTCCGCCCAAGTGGGAGGTCATCTCGGGGGAGTTATTGGCGACCAGGAGCGCGAAGTCGGTCTCCGACCAGGGTTTCAGATGTACGGGGGCTGCCGCTGAGCTCTTCATGGGCGTCACGGTAGGGGGCGGGTCTGACATCCCCGGCCGGGGGCCGCACCCGATGTCGCGTTTCTTCAAGCAGCCCCGCCGCCCCCGCCGTACGGTCGCCGTATGACTGAGAACAGCATCGGAGATCTCCTCAGGGCGGCCACCGCACACGCCGTGCCGATCGTCCGCGCCATCCCGGACGACCGCGTCACCGGCCCCACCCCCTGCGCCGAGTACGACGTAAAAGCCCTGGTCAATCACCTCATCCAGGTCGTCGTCCAGTTCCAGGCGCTGGCCGCCAAGCAGAACTCCGACTTCGGCGAGACCCCCGACTACGTAGCCGAGGCCGACGAGGCTGCCGAGGGCGCCGACTGGCGCGAGCGCTTCGCCGACGAGGCGGGAAAACTGGTCGCCGCCTGGTCCGCACCCGGCGCGGACGAGGGCACCACCGGCGCCATGGACATGCCCGCGAGGACCGTCGGCTGCATGGCGCTGCTCGACCTGACGGTGCACGCCTGGGACCTGGCCCGCGCCACGGGGCAGGAGTACGAGCCCGCCCCCGAGAGCAGCGGCGTCGTCGCCACGCTGCGGGAAGCGGTCGCGGGTCTGGGTCCGACAGCCCGGAAGATGGGCGTCTTCGGAGAGGCCGTGCCGGCGCCCGACGACGCCTCGGACCTGGACCTCCTCCTCGCCGAGACCGGCCGCGACCCCCACTGGACCCCCGCGGCGCCATAGCTGAAGCCCTCCCAGGAATGCCCCGGGAATGCCCCTGAAACACCTCGGGGAATACCCCCCCACCGAGCACGATGGGGTCTCCCCTGCTCCTTAAGAGCTTGGGGAAGCATCAAGGCATGGTGGTCATCGCGCCGAAGGCCGAGGAGCTGATCCCCTTCGAGCGGCAGCTGGCGGCACTGCGGCCGGAGTAGACCCGGCCTACGCGCAAGGGCGCGGGGGCGTCACGGCCACACCAGGCAGTACGCCTGATGCCCCGCGTCATGCAGCCGATGGCTGAAGTCCTGCCATTCGTGCAGCAGTTGATAGACGTTGAACGCGTCCCGAGGGCCGCCCCGGTCGGGGACCGTGGACCAGATGAACGCCGCCGCGCCGACCGACTCCTCGCCGATGCCGCGCAGGGGGTCGACGACGGTCATGGGGAGCTTCACCACGGCGTAGTCGGGATGCAGGACGACCAGTTCGAGCGGGGGGACCTTGTGCAGGGGTATGCCCTCTATACCGGTCAGGACCATCGCGGCCACCGTCTCCGGCTTGATCTTCGTGAACATGCCGCCCATACCGAGCTCGTCGCCGCCGAGCTCCTCCGGGCGCATCGAGATGGGCACGCGGGCGGCGGTCGCGCCGTCCGGGGCTCCGAAGTACTTGTAGGTCACCCCACCCACCCGGCCACTCCTGGTTCCCGCCCGGTCCCGCTCCGTCTCGCCCCGTGCCAAGGCCTCTGCCTCGGCCGCTTCCGCCTCGCGCCGGTGCTTGCCGATCCGCCGGGCACGCCGCGGACCCAGGTCGTCGGTCCCCTCACCCAGTCCGCCACCGCGATGCATATCTCCACCCGACTGCTTTTCCAGGGCGCCCGCCCCTGCTTTTCTAGGCCCCGTGGCCCCCGCCGCGCAACCCGATCATCGTGTCAGTGACCTCCCCCACGGTCACCGGCTAAAACGTGGAGTGAAACACCTGTCCGCAGGATGTCCGAAGCCTCTGACACCATGGTTCATGTGAGCTTCCCGTATAGCGCCCCAGTTTCGCAGACTCTCTTCGACCGTGCGGCGGCCGTGACGCCCGGCGGTGTGAACTCTCCCGTGCGCGCATTCCGCGCTGTGGGCGGTACGCCCCGCTTCATGGTGTCCGGTACCGGTCCGTACCTGACGGATGCCGACGGCCGTGAGTATGTAGACCTCGTCTGCTCGTGGGGGCCGATGATCCTCGGCCACTCCCACCCCGATGTGATCGCAGCCGTCCAGGAGGCCGTCGCCCGCGGCACGTCGTTCGGTACGCCGGGCGAGGGCGAGGTCGCGCTCGCCGAGGAGATCGTCGCGCGCGTCGAGCCCGTCGAGCAGGTGCGTCTCGTCTCCAGCGGCACGGAGGCGACGATGTCCGCGATCCGCCTCGCGCGCGGGTTCACCGGCCGCGCCAAGATCATCAAGTTCGCCGGGTGTTACCACGGCCACGTGGACGCCCTGCTCGCCGCGGCAGGATCCGGTCTCGCCACCTTCGGCCTGCCGGACACGCCGGGCGTCACCGGCGCGCAGGCGGGCGACACGATCGTCGTTCCGTACAACGACATCGAGGCCGTGCACGAGGCCTTCCACCGTTTCCCCGGTGAGATCGCCTGCGTGATCACCGAGGCGTCGCCGGGCAACATGGGCGTGGTGCCGCCGCGGCCGGGCTTCAACGAGGGGCTGAAGGCCGCCTGCGCCAAGAACGGCGCGCTGTACATCTCGGACGAGGTGATGACCGGCTTCCGTACGTCGAAGGCGGGCTGGTTCGGCGTCGACGGTGTGCGGCCCGATCTGATGACCTTCGGCAAGGTCATGGGCGGCGGCTTCCCGGCCGCCGCTTTCGGCGGGCGCGCGGACATCATGGAGCACCTCGCCCCGGTCGGTCCCGTCTACCAGGCGGGCACGCTGTCCGGGAACCCGGTCGCGACGGCCGCGGGTCTCGCGCAGCTGCGGCTGCTCGACGACGCGGCGTACGACAAGGTGGACGCCGTGTCGGAGCAGCTGCGCGGGCTCGTCACGGAGGCGCTCTCCAAGGAGGGTGTCGCGCACCGGCTACAGAACGCGTCGAACATGTTCTCCGTCTTCTTCACCGACGGTGACGTGCGGAACTACGAGGACGCGAAGGCCCAGGAGTCGTTCCGCTTCACCCCGTTCTTCCACTCGATGCTGTCGCAGGGCGTGTATCTGCCGCCGTCGGCCTTCGAGTCCTGGTTCGTTTCCACCGCCCATGACGAGCGGGCGATCGAGCGGATCGCCGCGGCCCTGCCCGCGGCGGCGCGCGCGGCAGCCGAAGCCACCGAACCCACCCCTGAACCCACCACGGAGGCCACCGCATGAGCGCGGGCAGCGAGATCACCGTCGTCCATGTGATGCGCCACGGCGAGGTGCACAACCCGGAGGGGATCCTGTACGGGCGCCTGCCCGACTATCACCTCTCCGATCTTGGGCGGCAGATGGCCGACCGGGTCGCCGAGCACCTCGCCCCGCGCGACGTCACGCATGTCGTGGCCTCGCCGCTGGACCGCGCGCAGGAGACGGCGACGCCGATCGCCAAGGAGCACGGTCTCGAGCTGGCGACGGACGGGCGGCTCATCGAGGCGGGCAACGTCTTCGAGGGCAAGACCTTCGGCGTCGGCGACGGCGCGCTGAAGAACCCTGAGAACTGGAAGCACCTGGTCAACCCCTTCAAGCCGTCCTGGGGCGAGCCGTACGTCGAGCAGGTCGTGCGGATGATGGGCGCCCTGGACGCGGCGCGGGACGCGGCCCGCGGGCATGAAGCGGTGTGCGTCAGCCATCAGTTGCCGATCTGGATCGTGCGGAGTTTCGTGGAGAAGCGCCGCCTGTGGCACGACCCACGCAAGCGGCAGTGCACGCTCGCCTCCCTCACGACGTTCACGTACCGCGGCGACAAGATCGTGTCGGTGGGGTACAGCGAGCCCGCGCGGGATCTCGTGCCCGCGCATCTCCTCGCGGGCGCCAAGCCGGTGAAGGGGAAGAGCAAGGCGTTCGGCGCCTAGAACCTCTCGCCTGGAACCTCCAGGACCTCTCGGTCAGTCTTCCGGCCAGTCTTTCGGGCAGCCTTTCGGTCCGCCTAGGGTCCGCCTTCGATTCGTTGTCGACGTCGAGTAATTGACTGGCGACTGTATGTCCATTCTTGGCAAAAGGCACTAAATATGTGCTTGTTGCAGGAACCCTCTTGTTCGTCGCGCCCTCTAACGGGGCGTCCATCGTGCATGGACGCAGGGCGCGACGAATGGGGATGGAATGCGCGACATCAGTCGCAGGGGAATGCTCGGCCTCGGAGTCGGTACGGCGGCAGCTTTGGGACTCGCGGGCTGCGGCACGGGCGGCGGCAGTCATTCGGCCGGTTCCGCGGGGGCGGGCAAGGACGGCCAGGGCGGCGACAAGCACCCGGCGAAGCCGATCGGCGACGGTTCGACGGCGTATTCGGGGAAGCAGCCGAATCAGCCGGGCAAGCCGGTCCCCCTCCAGCCGGGTGAGACGCCCCCGCAGTTCGTGATCTTTTCCTGGGACGGCGCGGGCGAGGTCGGCAACGGCCTCTTCCCGCGTTTTCTGAAGCTGGCCGAGGATCACGACGCCCGTATGACGTTCTTCCTCTCCGGGCTCTATCTGCTCCCCGAGTCCAAGAAGCGTCTTTACAAGCCGCCGAACAACGGGGTCGGCGCCTCCGACATCGGCTATCTCACCGACGGTCACATCAAGGAGACCCTCAAGTACGTCCGCCAGGCCTGGCTCGAAGGCCATGAGATCGGCACGCACTTCAACGGGCACTTCTGCGCGGGCAGCGGCACGGTCGCCAACTGGACGCCCGCGCAATGGCAGGACGAGATCGACCAGGCCACCTCCTTCGTCAAGGAATGGCGGACGAACACCGGCTGGACCGATCTGCCCTCGCTGCCTTTCGACTATGACAAGGAACTCGTCGGCGGCCGTACGCCCTGTCTGCTCGGCCAGGACAATCTGCTGCCGACGGCGAAGAAGCTCGGCTGGCGCTATGACGCGTCTTCGCCCGGCGGCCGTCAGCGCTGGCCCGAGAAGAAGATGGGCGTCTGGGATCTGCCGCTCCAGGCCATGCCGTTCCCGGGCCATTCCTTCGAGGTCCTGTCGATGGACTACAACATCCTGGCCAACCAGTCCAAGAACTCCACGAAGGCTCCGCCGGCCAACTACCCGGGCTGGCGCAAGCAGGCCACCGAGTCCTACATCGCCGGATTCAAGCGCGCCTACGAGACGAACCGCGCGCCGTTCTTCATCGGCAACCACTTCGAGGAGTGGAACGGCGGCATTTACATGGACGCCGTCGAGGAAGCCTTCAAGCACATCGCGGGGAAGAAGGACGTACGCCTCGTCTCCTTCCGGCAGTTCGTCGACTGGCTCGACGTGCAGGACCCCGAGGTCCTCTCCCAGCTTCAGGGACTCGACGTCGGACAGGAGCCCGCGGGCGGCTGGAAGGGGCTCGGGAAGGCCGCCTGAAATGGGACTTTCCGCAAACCGCACGCCGACCTCGGGGGGTGCGGAAGATCCCCGAAACAGACATGCGAAACTTTTCACATGAGTGCCGCCTGCCGCGCCCCCCACAGCACGAACCGCAGCCGTAGCCGCAGCCGCGCCGCCCTGCTGGGCGCTGGGGCCGCGGTCGCGGCACTGACCCTGTCGGCGTGCGGCTCCGGCGGTACGTCGGGCGGCTCGGGGAACACCAACTTCGTCACCGGCTCCGACGGCATCGCCACGGCCGGCAAGGGCGAGCGCCAGGACGGGCCGAAGCTCGAGGGGAAGACCCTTGAGGGCAAGCATCTCGACGTCGCCGACTACAAGGGCAAGATCGTCGTACTGAACGTGTGGGGTTCCTGGTGTTCGCCCTGCCGGGCCGAGGCGCCGAACTTCGCGAAGGTCTCGAAGGACCTCGAGGGCAAGGACGTGCAGTTCGTCGGGATCAACACCCGCGATCCGCAGAAGGGCCCGGCGCTCACGTTCGAGAAGGACTGGAAGATCTCCTACCCGAGCCTGCACGATCCGATGGGCAAGCTGATGCTGCGCTTCCCCAAGGGCACGATGAACCCGAAGTTCATCCCCTCCACGATCGTCCTCGACCGGGAGGGGAAGATCGCGGCCCGCTCGCAGCAGGCGCTCAACGAAGAGAAGCTGCGCAAGATGATCGACCCGCTCATCGCGGAGAAGTGATCTCCTCGTGATGTCCACTCTCGCCGCCGTCGGCGAAGCGAACCAGACCGTCATGAACGGCGCACTCCTCCTCGCGCTGCCCGTGGCCGTGCTCGGCGGGCTCGTCTCCTTCTTCTCCCCGTGCGTGCTGCCGCTCGTGCCGGGCTATCTGTCGTACGTCACGGGAGTCGGCGGCACCGATCTGGCCGAGGCCAAGCGAGGGCGGATGGCCGCCGGGGCCGGGCTCTTCGTGCTCGGCTTCACCGCCGTCTTCGTCTCCACCGGCGCGCTCTTCGGGTACGCCGGGCAGAACCTTCAGGAGTACCAGGACGTCATCACCAAGGTGCTCGGCGGGCTGATGATCGCTCTCGGCATCTTCTTCATGGGGCTCATGCCCTGGCTGTCCCAGCGGGAATTCCGCTTCCACAAGAAGCCCGCCGCGGGACTCGCGGGCGCTCCGGTGCTCGGCGCGCTGTTCGCCGTGGGCTGGGCGCCCTGCGTGGGGCCCACGCTCACCTCCGTCAACTCCCTGGCCCTCGACCAGGGGAGCGCGGGGCGCGGGGCGATACTGAGCGTCGCGTACTGCCTGGGCCTCGGGCTGCCGTTCATCCTCGCGGCGATCGCCTTCCGTAAGGCGCTCGGCGCGTTCAGCTGGGTGAAGAAGCACTACGTCTGGGTGATGCGCATCGGCGGCATCATGATGATCGCGACCGGGCTGCTCCTCGTCACCGGCGTATGGGACAGCATCGTGCAGCAGATGCAGGTCTGGTCCAACGGCTACACGGTGGGGATCTGATCCATGAGCAAGACCGAAGCCCCTCAGGACAAGACCGGAGCGCCTGAGGAGCAGAACGACCTGGGGGCCGCCGGTGCCCAGCTGTCCACCGCTCCGGTGGACCGGGCGATGCCCGGCTCCTTCGGGGGCAGGCGCGCTCCCGGCGCCGCCGGGTGGCTCGTCTGGACCGGCCGCGAGATCGTGGGCTGGGTGCGCTGGATGTGGCGGCAGCTGACCTCGATGCGGGTCGCGCTGCTCCTGCTGCTCCTGCTCTCGCTCGGCGCGATCCCGGGCTCGCTGATCCCGCAGACCGGCATCGACGAGCTGAAGGTCCAGGACTTCAAGAAGGCGCACACCACGCTCGGGCCGGTCTACGAGAAGTTCCAGCTGTTCGACGTCTACAGCTCCGTGTGGTTCTCGGCGATCTACATCCTTCTGTTCATCTCCCTCATCGGCTGCATCGTGCCCCGCACCTGGCAGTTCGTCGGCCAGCTGCGCGGGCGCCCGCCGGGCGCCCCCAAACGGTTCGACCGGCTGCCCGCGTACACCACGTGGCGCACCGAGGCCGAGCCCGAGCAGGTGCACGACGCCGCGCTCACCCTGCTCAAGGGGCGCCGCTTCCGCGCGGACCTCACGAGCCGCCAGGGCGGTGCGGGAACGCCGTCCGTCGCCGCGGAGAAGGGCTACCTGCGTGAGGCGGGCAACCTCTTCTTCCACATCTCGCTGATCGTGCTCCTGGTGGCCTTCGCCGTCGGCGCCCTGTTCAAGTCCGAGGGCGGCAAGCTCGTCGTCCAGGGGGACGGGTTCTCCAACACCCTCACCCAGTACGACAACTTCAAGTCCGGCAACCTCTTCAACACCGACGACCTGGCGCCGTTCAGCTTCAAGCTGGACAGCTTCGAGTCGTCGTTCGAGAGGAAGGGCCCCGAGAAGGGGACGGCCCGCACCTACCGGGCGAACGTCACCTACAGCGAGGGCGTCGACGGCCCCGAGAAGAAGAAGTCCATCGAGGTCAACAAGCCGCTCGAGGTCGACGGCTCGAAGGTCTACCTCATCGGCCAGGGCTACGCGCCGACCATCACCGTCCGCGACGGGAAGGGCAAGGTCGTCAGCACCCAGTCCGTTCCGCTGCTTCCGATCGACTCCAACGGCACGGCGACCGGCGCCATCAAGGTCCTCGACGGCTACCGCGACAAGAACGGCAAGAAGGAACAGCTCGGCTTCAACGCCTTCTTCGTGCCGACGTTCGCGGGCCACGGCCAGGGCAACATGTTCTCCCAGTTCCCCGCGCTCGACTATCCCGTGCTCGCGCTGTCCGCGTACCACGGAAGCCTCGGTGTGGACTCCGGTCTGCCGCAGAACGTGTACCAGCTGGACACCAGCAAGATGACCAAGTTCAAGGACTCCAAGGGCGAGCTCCTGAAGAAGCGGATGGTGCCCGGCGAGACCATGAAGCTGCCGAACGGCGCCGGCTCGATCACCTTCGACAAGGACATCAAGCGCTGGGCGACCTTCCAGATCTCCCAGCAGCCCGGCAGCATGTGGGCGCTCGTCGGGGCGATCTCCGCCATCGCGGGCCTCGCCGGATCGCTGTTCATCCAGCGCCGCCGCGTGTGGGTGCGGTCCTTCCGGGGCGCTGACGGCGTCACCGTCGTCGAGATGGCCGCTCTTGGCCGCAGCGAGTCCGCGAAGCTGTCCGAAGAACTGGGTGACCTCGCCGCACACCTTCACGAGGAGACGCCGAGCGCGCCCGATCCAGACCCTGCCGATCACGCCGACTCCACCCCCGATGTTGTTCCTGCCGAAGGGGCTGAGAAATGACTCTCGCCACCACCCTCGCCGCCGAACCGAACGAGAACCTCGCGAGCATCAGCAATGTGCTGATCTACTCCGCGATGGCCGTCTATCTCCTTGCCTTCTTCGCGCACATGGCAGAGTGGATTCTCGGCAGCCGCAGTAAGGTCGGCCGCACGGCCGCCGCGCTGACCGACAAGACCGAGGTCACCGCCAAGGCGCCCGCCGTCACCGTCAAGGCCAAGGGCGGCACCGCCGTCCTCGACCGGCCGAAGGCGGCCCCCAAGGTCGTCACCCGCTCCGTCACCGGCACCCGCGATGTGCCGGACGGTCCCGGCGCGGCGGCCGGGGACGAGAAGGGCGACCTCTACGGCCGGATCGCCGTGTCCCTCACCGTGCTCGCGTTCCTCGTCGAGGCCGGGGGCGTGCTCACCCGCGCGCTCTCGGTGCAGCGGGCGCCGTGGGGCAACATGTACGAGTTCAACCTGACCTTCTCCACCATGGCCGTGGGTGTGTACCTCGCGTTCATGGTGCTGAAGAAGAACGTCGGCTGGCTCGGCCTTCCGCTGGTCACCACGGTCCTCCTCGATCTCGGTCTCGCCGTCACCGTCCTGTACACCGCCAGCGACCAGTTGGTTCCCGCCCTTCACTCGTACTGGTTGTGGATCCACGTCTCCACCGCGATCTTCTGCGGTGCGGTGTTCTACGTCGGCGGCGTCTCGACGGTGCTCTACCTCTTCCGGGACAGCTACGAATCGAAGCTGGAACGCGGCGGACAGCCGGGCAACTTCGCCACGTCCGTCATGGAGCGGCTGCCCTCCGCGGCCTCGCTCGACAAGTTCGCCTACCGCGTGAACGCCGCCGTCTTCCCGCTGTGGACGTTCACGATCATCGCGGGCGCGATCTGGGCGGGCGACGCATGGGGCCGCTACTGGGGCTGGGACCCCAAGGAGGTCTGGTCCTTCATCACCTGGGTCGCCTACGCCTGCTACCTGCACGCGCGCGCCACCGCGGGCTGGAAGGGCCGCAAGGCCGCCTACCTGGCCCTGATCGCCTTCGGCTGCTGGCTGTTCAACTACTACGGAGTGAACATCTTCGTCACCGGCAAGCACTCGTACGCAGGGGTCTGAATCCTCGTACGGCAGTCACCGGGGGTGCGGAACGGGGCGTACCGGGCCAGGCTTGTGCCATGACCGCGATGATCGGGCAGGGCACGAGCCGGACGGAGGGCTCCACCGGGACCGGGGGGCCGACCCAGCACCTGCACTACGAGCTTCACCTTCCCCACCCTGTGGAGAAGGTCTGGGCGGCGGTGGCCACCCCGGAGGGTCTTCCGGGGTGGCTGGCCGCCGCCGACGTGTTCGAGCCGAGGCTCGGCGGCGCGGTCGTGCTGCGCTGGCTCAACGGGGGCGAGTCGGCCACCCACGCCGGGCACATCACCGCGTGGGACCCGGAGCGGGTCGCCGAGTACACGATCGACCTGCACGGGCGGTGCCGGTTCCATCTGGAGACGACCGACGGGAAGACCGGTACCGGTACGACCGTCCGTTTCACGAACGAGTTCGACGGCGACGACGAGCTGCGCCTCGACTGCCTCGCGGGCTGGCACAACCACTTCGAGTTCCTCGTCGACGCGCTCGACGGGCGGCCGAAGGACTGGTCGACGTGGAGCCTGGACCGCTGGCAGGAGCTGCGGGACGCGTACCGGAAGCCCTGATCTGATCAGCCCGCCACCCGCAGCAGCAGCTTCCCCGTGCTCGTGCGGGCGCCCATCAGGCGGTGCGCCTCGGACGCCTCCGTCAGCGCGAACTCCGCCGTCACCGGCAGCGTCACCGTCCCGTCGGCCACCTTCGCGAAGGCCCGCGCCGCGACCTCGCGCAAGGCCTCCGGGGCCGACTTGGCGAGGGACAGGATGGAGAAGCCAGAGACTCCGATCCCCGTCGGGTACAGCTCCGGCTGGCCCACCTGCCAGGGCTCCGCCGAGCTCGCGTTGCCGAAGGAGACGAGCCGCCCGAAGACGGCGAGGGCGTCGAGTCCGCCGCGCAAGGTGTCGCCGCCGACCGGGTCGAGGGCCAGGTCGACGCCGCGTCCGCCGGTGGCGGCGCGGACCTCGGCGGCGAGGCCGTCCCCGAAGTCCCCGATGAACACCTCGTCGTATCCGTGCTCAAGGGCGTACTTCGCCTTGGCCTCGCTCGACACGACGCCGTACACCGCGCCCGCGCCGCCTGCCTTCGCCAACTGGCCCACCACCGTGCCGACTCCGCCCGCGGCGCCCTGCACGAGGACGCTCTCGCCCGCGCGCAGCCGTCCCACTTCGTGGAGGAGGGCGTGTGCGGTGGGCAGGACCGTGGGCAGGGTGGCGGCCGTGCGGAGGTCCACGCCGGACGGCAGGGGGAAGGTCGTAGCCGCTTCGGCGACGACGACTTCCGCGTACGCGCCGCCCTCGGTGAGGGCGACGACTTCCTGGCCCACCTCGAATCCCCGGACGCCCGCGCCGAGTTCGCGTACGCGTCCGGAGACTTCGAGGCCCGGTACGAAGGGCAGCGAGGGCACGCGGTAGCCCTCGCTGCGGGCCTTCAGGTCGGCGAAGTTCACTCCGGTGTAGGCGACGTCGATGCCGACCTGGCCGGGGGCGGGGCGGGGTGTGTCGGTGTCCACCGCCTTCAGGACGTCGGGGCCGCCGTACTCCTGGAGCTGGATCGCGCGCATGGTGGACATAGGGCAGCACCCTCCGGGTGTTGAGTGTTCAACGGGAAGCGAACACTCAGGAGTGTATGGTTTTCATCGAACACTCGGCAAGTGGTTGTGGGATGAGAGGAGCGGTCCTTGTGGCGAACAGTCACCACCGCGCGGCACCGGTGCACGTCCACCCGGACGACGTGCCCCTGCTGACCGCGCTCACCGCGCTCGCCGACCCCGTACGCCTCGAACTGGTACGGGAGTTGGAGCCGTCGCCCGACTGGACGCGGTCTTGCGGCAGCTTCGACGTACCCATCGGCAAGGCGGCTCTCAGCCATCACTTCGGGGTGCTGCGGGGAGCGGGGCTCGTCGAGCAGCGGGACGAGGGGCCGAAGCGGGTCAACCGGCTCCGCCGGGAGGAGTTCGACGCGCGCTTCCCCGGGCTGCTCGCGCTGGTCCTGCGGGCCTAGGGCTCCAGGGGCCGGCCCGCAGGCTTTCACGGCACTTCACCCCTGGGCGGCGGCCGTCTCCCGGATCAGCGGCTCGAACTCCCGCTGCACATAGGTGTCGAACGGTTCCGTCAGGGCGCCGTCGATCACCCGCCGCACCCGGTGCTCCGCCGCGAACTCCTTCAATGCCGCGCGGGAGTCCGGCTCCACACCTCCGCCGATGATCAGCACCCCGAACTCCTCGGCCTCCAACAGCTTCCGGGCCTCGTCGTCGGTGCTCACTCCCTCCGCGTCGAAGCCGTCCGCGCGCAGTGTGGCCAGCACCTCCGTCACCCTGGCGGGCGTCCTTCCCAGTACCAGCGTCCTCATGGCCGTTCCTCTCAGATACGTCGACATCGGCGTGCCCGAACCTAGAAGCTCAACCCGGCTTGAGGTCAACCCCGGCTTGCGTCCGACCGCGACTCCGGCGTCGGACGCCCCCGCCGATCGCCCCCGCCGATGCCCCCATCGGCAGGACGCCCCACTGGCCCGTGGACCAGTGCATACGTCCGCTCGTAGCTTCTTGGCATGACCTCAGAGAACAAGGGCACAGCCCAGCTGACCGCCGCGATGATGCTCTCCGGCACCCTCGGGATCTTCGTCGTGGAGTCGGGCGCGTCGGCCTTCAACGTCGTGTTCTTCCGGGTGCTTTTCGGCGCCATCGCCCTGGGCGCCTACGCCTTCGTCCGCGGCTACTTCCGCGACCACGGCCTCACCCCGAAGAAGCTCGGACTCGCCGCACTCGGCGGGGCGTTCATCGTCTTCAACTGGGTGTTCCTCTTCAAGGCGTACGAGGCGACCTCGATCTCGCTCGCCACCGTCGTCTACCACACACAGCCGTTCCTGCTCGTGCTGCTCAGCGCGGTCATCTTCCGCGAGCGGCTCACCAAGGCCCAACTCATGTGGCTCGCCACCGCGTTCGCGGGACTCGTGCTCGTCTCCGGGGTGCGCCCCGGCGACCTCGGCTCACTCACGGGCATCGGCTTCGCGCTGCTCGCCGCGCTCCTCTACGGGCTCTCCACGCTCGTCACCAAGCGCATCACCGGCGTACGGCCGCACCTCATCGCCCTCGTCCAAGTCCTCGTCGGCATCCCGCTCTTGCTCCCCTTCGCCGACTTCGGCGCGATGAGCGGCACGGGTGGCAAGTGGGGCTGGCTCGTGGGTCTCGGTGTCATCCACACCGGTCTGATGTACGTCCTGATGTACGCGGCGTACGCGAAGCTGCCCACCGCCAAGATCGCCGTACTCGCCTTCACCTACCCGGCGGTCGCGATGGTTGCCGACTGGGCTGTCTACGGACACCACATCGGGCTCGTCCAGGCGCTGGGCGTGCCGCTGATCGTCCTCGCCAGCCTGAAGGTCAACCGGGCCAAGTCGCCCCGGGCGGTGGCTAGTTCGCAGGCTCCTGCGTCTCCGCTGCCTGCTCCCGCACCAGCCGTACCGTCTGGTCGATGAAGAGCCGCACATGCGCCGGCAGCCGCTTCCCCGTCCGCCACGCGAGCTGCGTGTGCAGGACGAAGGGCGGCTCCCACGGCAGCGGGACGAGCACTCCCGAAGCCAGTTCGTCCCGCACCGCCATCCGCGGCAGCAGCGCCACCCCGAGGCCACCGGCGACACCCCGCTTGGTGGCCTCGATCGTGCCGAACTCCATGAAGGGCGGCGGGGAGCCGTTCCGCTCGCGCAGCTCGTACTCGAACAGGTCGCGGTACGGGCAGCCCGGCTCCGTGCCGACGAGCTGCACTGCCGCCAGGTCACCCGTGGCGAGCGAGTCCGCCCCGTGCGCGGCGAGCGGATGCGTCGGCGCGCAGACGAGGACGAGGGGCTCCTCGGCGAGGACCGCGGTCTCCAGGCCCTGGTGCTCGGTCTCCCGCTCCATCAGGAACCCGACGTCGTACGTCCCCTGCCGCAGCGCGAGGCGCGTCTCGTCGCCCAGGGTGGGCCGCAGGGTGAGCTGCACCTTCGGGTAGCGGTGGTGGAAGAGTTCGAGCAGCGGGGGCAGGCGGTAGGAGGTCAGCGACTCCATCGTGCCGACCGCGATCGCGCCGGTCGGTTCCTCGGCGTCGACGACCGCGGCCCGCGCCTCGTCCGTCAGCTCGATGATCTGCCGGGCATAGGGGAGCAGGCGCTCACCGGCCTCCGTCAGCCGGATGCGGCTGCCGAGCCGGTCGAAGAGCTCGGTGCCGAGCGAGGACTCCAGGGAGCGGATCTGGCTGGTGACGCTGGACTGGGCGTACTTCAGCTCGGCCGCGGCCTGCGTGAAACTGAGTACGGTCGCGACTTTTTCGAAGGTGACGAGCAGCCGCAGTTCCATCATCAGCCCTCGCTTCCCCTGTCCCGCTTTTCCTCGTCGGGGTCCTCGTCCCTGAGCGACTTCAGGAACTCGGGGTTGTCGTCCGGCGCCACCCACTGTCCGCCGCGCCCGGCGCGCGGGCCGCTCCCGGGGGTCGTCCTGCGCGCCTTGCCCGTGACGAACCAGGCGATCGGTCCGAGCAGGACCTCGCCGAAGAGCAGCACGATGATGACCCAGACCACCTTCGGCAGATGCCTGATCTCCTTCTCCGGAGTGTTCAGGACATCGATGAAGGCGTAGATCCACACGGCCAGGACCAGCAGGAACGGCAGATACCTGAGCATGTTGCGCGATTCCCCAAGCGACGGAGGAGGGGCGGCGAGCGGGCCCCGCTGTCGGGGCCAGGGTAGCCGGTGACCGATACTTGAACGCATGGCTTATGACGATCTTCGCTCCCTGCTCCGTGCACTGGAGCGCGAGGGCGATCTCAAGCGCATCAAGGCCCAGGTCGACCCGTATCTGGAGGTCGGCGAGATCACCGACCGGGTGCAGAAGTCCGGCGGCCCCGCGCTCCTCTTCGAGAACGTCAAGGGCTCGGCGATGCCCCTCGCGATGAACGTGTACGGGACGGACCGCCGCCTCCTGAAGGCGCTCGGCCTGAAGTCGTACGGCGAGATCAGCGAGAAGATCGGCGGCCTCCTCAAGCCGGAGCTGCCGCACGGCTTCGTCGGTGTGCGCGAGGCCTTCGGGAAGCTCGGCGCCATGACGCACGTACCGCCGAAGAAGGTGAAGTCCGACCACGCGCCCGTGCAGGAGGTCGTCCTCACCGGCGACGACGTCGACCTGGAGAAGCTGCCCGCGCTCTTCACCTGGCCCGAGGACGGCGGCTCCTTCTTCAACCTGGGCCTGACCCACACCAAGGACCCGGACACCGGCGTCCGCAATCTCGGTCTGTACCGCCTCCAGCGCCACGACAAGCGCACCATCGGCATGCACTGGCAGATCCACAAGGACAGCCGCAACCACTACCAGGTGGCCGCCCGCAGGGGCGAGAAACTGCCGGTCGCGATCGCCTTCGGCTGTCCGCCCGCGGTGACGTACGCGTCCACGGCCCCGCTCCCCGGCGACATGGACGAGTACATGCTGGCCGGGTTCATCCAGGGCAAGCGCGTCGAGATGGTCGACTGCAAGACGGTCCCGCTCCAGGTGCCTGCCCATGCCGAGGTCGTCATCGAGGGCTGGCTCGAGCCGGGCGAGATGCTGCCGGAGGGTCCTTTCGGCGACCACACGGGCTTCTACACGCCGCAGGAGGACTTCCCGGCGCTGAAGATCGACTGCGTGACCATGCGGAAGCGTCCGCTGCTCCAGTCGATCGTGGTGGGCCGCCCGCCGACGGAGGACGGCCCGCTCGGCCGCGCCACCGAGCGCTTCTTCCTCCCCCTCCTCAAGGTGATCGTCCCGGACATCGTGGACTACCACCTGCCCGAGTCCGGCGGCTTCCACAACTGCGCGATCGTCTCGATCGACAAGAAGTATCCGAAGCACGCGCAGAAGGTCATGCACGCCATCTGGGGCGCCCACATGATGTCGCTGACCAAACTGATCGTGGTCGTGGACAAGGATTGCGACGTCCATGATCTGCACGAAGTGTCCTGGCGCGCGCTCGGCAACACCGACTACGCGCGCGACCTGACGGTGGCCGAAGGTCCCGTCGACCATCTCGACCATGCCTCCTACCAGCAGTTCTGGGGCGGCAAGGCGGGTATCGACGCGACGAAGAAGCTGCCCGAAGAGGGATACACACGGGACGGAGGCTGGCCGAACATGGTCGAGTCCGACCCGGAGACGGCGTCGAAGGTCGACCGCCGCTGGAAGGAGTACGGGCTCTAAAGATGAGTGCTGATTCAGCGACTCCGGAACTCTTCGGACCCGAGCCCGCGCCGCCCGGCAAGGTCAAGGCGTTCCTGCGCCTCGTCATGATCGAGCACTCGGTCTTCGCGCTGCCCTTCGCCTACATCGCCGCGCTCACCGCGATGTTCCAGCTGGACGAGAACATCCACTGGGGACGGCTGCTCCTGGTCACCATCTGCATGGTCGGCCTGCGGACGTTCGCCATGGCGGCGAACCGGATCATCGACCGGGAGATCGACGCCCGTAACCCGAGGACCGCCCACCGCGAACTCGTCACGGGCGCGGTGTCGGTGAAGTCCGCGTGGACGGGCGCGCTCATCGCGGTCGTCGTCTTCCTCGGCTCGGCCGCCCTGCTCAACCCGCTGTGCCTGGCGCTCGCGCCCATCGCGGTGATCCCGATGGTGGTCTATCCGTACGGCAAGCGGTTCACGAACTTCCCGCAGGCGATCCTGGGCCTCGCCCAGGCGATGGGCCCTGTCGGTGCCTGGATCGCGATCACGGGGGAGTGGTCCTGGGACGCGGTGATCCTGGGGCTCGCGGTCGGCGTCTGGATCGGCGGCTTCGACCTGATCTACGCCTGCCAGGACGTGGAGACGGACCGCGAGGTCGGCGTGAAGTCGGTGCCCGCGCGGTTCGGCATCCCGGCCGCGATCCGGGGCGCCCGCGGCTGTCATCTGACGACCACGGCGCTGTTCGTCTGGTACGCCGCCGCGACCGACGCGGGCGCGTTCCTGTGGCTCGGTATCGCGGTCGTCGCCGGTGCGTTCGTGTACGAGCACTCCATCGTGAAGCCGCATGACCTCTCCCGCCTCAACCGTGCCTTCTTCCAGGTCAACGGCTTCATCGGCATCGCGCTCTTCGTCTGCGCGCTGCTCGATCTGCTGGTGCGCGGCCTTACCGTCTAGGCTCACAGCGTGAAGCCAGGAGATACGCAGCGTAAGCCTTGGATCGTGGGGGTGTCCGGTGCCTCGGGGACCCCGTACGCGGCGGCCGTGCTGCGTGCACTGCTCGCGGCCGGGGAGAGCGTGGACCTGGTGGTCTCGCGGGCCTCGCGCCTGACGGTCCTCGATGAGACGGGCATCGCCTTCCGGGACGCGCACTGGCAGGAGGACCTGCGGGAGTGGCTCGGACAGGGCGCCGACGGCAAGCCGGGGACCTTCGACGTGCCGGTGGACGACGTGCGGTACTGGGCGGCCGGGGATCTGGCCGCAGGGCCTTCGTCGGGGTCGTACGCGACGAAGGGGATGCTGATCGTGCCCGCGTCCACGGCGTGCGTGGCCGGGGTGGCGCTCGGGCTCTCGAAGGACCTGCTCCAGCGGTCGGCGAGCGTGACGCTCAAGGAAGGGCGCCGACTCGTCGTCTGCGTACGCGAGACACCGCTGAACGGGCAGACGCTGAAGCACATGGTGACGCTGGACGAGGCGGGCGCGATCGTGCTGCCCGCCTCTCCGGCGTTCTACGCGGGGGCGACGCACATCCAGGATCTGGTGGACTTCGTCGCGGGGCGGACGCTCGACGCGGCGGGGGTGCCGCATCAGCTGTACCGCCGTTGGGAGGGAGAGCTCGGCTCCAGCTCCCGGGGGGATTAGCGCTACTTGGCGCCGCGCTTCTTGCGGGCGGCGGCCTTGGGCGCGGTGGGCTTGTGGGCACGCGAGCGGTTGGCCAGGTCCTGCAGCTCGCGCATCCGGGCGTAGGCCATCTCGATCGAGTACACGGGTGACTCACTCCTGAAGGATCGTCAAGGGTTGATAAGGATCGTTGGATCGTTGTTGATCCGCTGAAATTTCGAAAGATTCACAGGGTGTTGACCCTGTTGCACCTTGGATTCTACACATAGACTCGCGGTATCGCTGAATAATGAAAGGCATCGCACCTATGGACGCCGTGGACAGGCAGCTCATCCAGGCCCTTCGGGAGAACGGCAGGGCCTCGTACGCCGAACTCGGCCGCCTCGTCGGCCTCTCGGGACCGAGCGTCACGGACCGGATCAACCGCCTCGAAGCGGCGGGCGTCATCACCGGCTACCGCGCGACGGTCGACTCGCCCTCGCTCGGTCTCGGCGTCATCGCCCTCATCGGCATCTCCCTCTCGGACGCCGCCGACCATGAGGACGTGGCACATCGCCTGAAGGACCTGCACGAGATCGAGGACTGCTGGTTCATCGCGGGCGACGACTCGTACATGCTCAAGGTGCGGGCCAGTGACGTGGACGGCCTGGAGAAGACGATCCGCAGGCTCAGTGGCACGAAGGGCGTCTCCAGGACGCGTACGACGATCGTGCTCTCCACGAAGTGGGAGAACCGGGTCGGGGAGCTGCCCGAAGAGTCCTAGGCGTGGAGCGCCATTTGGGGGCACCTCCCGCCCGAAGGGTGGGGGAGTACGGTTGGCGGGACTTTGTCGTAGTGAAGAGGTAAGGGCGAAGGCATGGACGCAGGTCTCAAGCGCGAACTTGAGCAGAAGGTCCGGGACGGTGAGCGGCTGTCCCGCGAGGACGGCATCGCGCTCTACGAGTCGGACGATCTCGCCTGGCTCGGCGGTCTCGCCCACGAGGTGCGCACGCGCAAGAACGGCGACGTCGTGCACTTCAACGTCAACCGTCACCTCAACATGACGAACGTGTGCACCGCGTCCTGCGCGTACTGCTCGTTCCAGCGGAAGCCGGGCGAGAAGGACGCGTACACGATGCGCATCGAGGAGGCCGTCCGCCTCGCCAAGGCGATGGAGGGCGAGAACCTCACCGAGCTGCACATCGTCAACGGCCTGCACCCGAACCTGCCGTGGCGCTACTACCCGCGTTCGCTGAGCGAGCTCAAGAAGGCGCTCCCGAACGTCTCCCTGAAGGCGTTCACGGCCACGGAGATCCACCACTTCGAGACGATCTCCGGCATGTCGGCATCCGACATCCTCGACGAGCTGATCGAGGCGGGCCTGGAGTCGCTCACAGGTGGTGGCGCCGAGATCTTCGACTGGGAGGTCCGGCAGCACATCGTCGACCACGCCACCCATTGGGAGGACTGGTCGCGCATCCACCGGCTCGCGCACGAGAAGGGTCTGAAGACCCCGAGCACGATGCTGTACGGCCACATCGAGGAGCCCCGTCACCGGGTCGACCACGTGCTGCGCCTGCGCGAACTCCAGGACGAGACCGGCGGTTTCCAGGTCTTCATCCCGCTGCGTTACCAGCACGACTTCGTGGACATGAAGGACGGCAAGGTCAGGAACCGCCTCCAGGCGCGGACGACCATGGCGTCGGGCGCGGAGGCGCTGAAGACGTTCGCGGTGTCGCGGCTGCTCTTCGACAACGTCCCGCACGTCAAGGTCTTCTGGGTCATGCACGGCCTGCAGACGACGCAGCTCGCGTTGCAGCACGGCGCGGACGACATGGACGGCTCGGTCGTCGAGTACAAGATCACGCATGACGCGGACAACTTCGGTACGCCGAACAAGCTGACGCGGGAGGACCTCCTCGACCTCATCCGCGAGGCGGGCTTCCGGCCCATCGAGCGGAACACGCGGTACGAGTCGATCCGTGAGTACGACGGTCCTGACCTGTCGCTGCGGGATACGCCGCAGGCGATGCGGGTCTGATCCGTCAGTTGTGAACCACGCGCGAGCCCCGGCCGTTTCGGCCGGGGCTCGTCGCGTTGTCCGGCATGTTGTCCGGCATACGAAATGTGGTTGAGGCGCGGCGTGAGTAATGGTTAATCTATCCCTATGACACTTACCTTCCGGCTGGATCCGGAGATCGACCCCGCCCTCCGCGACGGCGTCCTCGCCCTCTGGGCCGACGTGTCCAACGCCGGCGGGGCCGTCGGTTTCGTACCGCCCGTGACGGTCGAGGACATACGCCCCGAGTGGCTGAAGCGCCTGACCCAGCTGAGCGAGGGGCACACCCGGCTGCTCGTCGGGTACGACGAGGACGGTGCCGTCGCCGCGACCGCCTTCCTCACGTACAACACGCACCGGCTGATGGAGCACTGGATCTGGCTGTACGTGGTGATGGTGCATCCGCGGCACCAGGGCAAGGGATACGGGCGCGACCTGATGGCCGCCGCGGCCGACGCCGCCCGCGATATCGACGGGATCCAGGCGATCCGGCTGACCTGCCGGGGCGGCACGGGAGTCGACCGGTTCTACGAGTCCTGCGGATACAAGGAGGTCGGGCGGGTGCCCGGCGCGATCCGGGTCGCCCCCGGCGACGACCGCGACGACATCACGATGCTGCTTCCGCTCGGCTGACGCTTCGCGAGATGGTTCACCCCCCTGCTGGGCGCGAGCCCTCCCGTGCTTCACTGGAGGGGCTCGTCCTACTCGGGCCCATTTCGGAACGGAAGAGTGGATTGACATGCTCCGCTACACGCTGATGCGCCTCGGGATCTTCGTGGGCTGCTTTTTCGCGGTCTGGGGACTTGTCTATGCCGAGATCCTGCCCAAGGGACTCGGGGACTCCAACCTCCTCTGGGTGCTGCTGCTCGCCCTCGTCATCTCCGCGCCCATCAGCTTCGTGGTGCTGCGGGGGGAGCGGGACCGGGCGTCGGTCCAGGTCGTCGAGCGCGTGGAGCGGACCAAGGCCAACCTGGAGGCGAACCGCACCCAGGAGGACGTCGCCGACGACTCGGCTCGCGCGCAGTCGTAAGGTTCGTCACAGAGACCTCAGCCCCGGTACTGGAGCAGCCGCTCCGGACCGGGGTTTCTTGCGTCCCAGGGGTGCCCTCGCCTCTGATCGGCCTCGTCTACCTCAAACAAGACCTTTGATGTTCTCAAAGTTCAAGTGTTAACGTGTTCGACATGAAGACAGCAGTGGCGCCCCGCATCCCCATGAGCGTTCCGCTCGTGGCGCGCCTGCATGTCGATCTCTGCCGCTGCATGTCCGCGGCCTGTCGTCGCCGCCTCTGAGCCCTCGCTGAGCCTCTCCGAACAGCGCGAGCGAACGACAAGCACCAAGTGACATCTGCATTGCAGCGGCGCCGTCAAGGCCGTTCCGTCCGATCCCCTCGCGGTCGCCGCTCCCTCACGTCCCCCGCCATCACCCGGAGTGTGTCCGTGTCCGCGAACTCCCCCGTATCCCCGGCCGACTCGGCCGAGCAGCCGAAGTCAGGCTCCCGGATACCCCAGTTCCTCAAGCTGCCCTTCTGGGCCCAGATCCTCGGCGGTCTGGTCCTCGGTGTCCTGCTCGGCTGGCTGGCCCGCAGCCAGGACGTGTCCTGGCTCGTCACCACCCTGGACAAGGTCGGAACCACCTTCATCGGGCTGTTGAAGCTCGCGGTCGCCCCGCTGGTCTTCTTCGCCATCCTGATCTCGATCACCAACCTGCGTAAGGTCAACAACGCGGCGCGCCTCGCCACGCAGACGCTGGTCTGGTTCATGATCACGTCGCTGATCGCGGTCGTCATCGGCCTCGCCATCGGCCTCATCACGAACCCGGGCGCAGGCACCGGCCTCACCCCGAAGGACGGCGCCAAGCCGGACCACGCGGGCTCGTGGCTCGACTTCCTCACCGGGACCATCCCGACGGACGTCGTCACGCCGTTCACCGAGCTCAACGTCCTGCAGATCGTCTTCATGGCCGCCGTCGCCGGTATCGCCGTACTGAAGATCGGTGACAAGGCGCAGCCGATCCTGGACCTGAGCGAGTCGGTCCTCGCCCTGCTCCAGAAGGCCCTGTGGTGGGTCATCAAGCTCTCGCCGATCGGCACCATCGGCCTCATCGGCTTCGCTATCGCGGACTACGGCTGGGACCTGATCAGCCAGTACGCGACGTTCACCGCCGACATCTACGTCGGCTGCGCCCTGGTGATGTTCGGCGTCTACCCGCTGCTGCTCTCCACGGTCGCCAAGGTCAACCCGCTGCAGTTCTTCAAGGGCGCCTGGCCCGCGATCCAGCTGGCCTTCGTCTCGCGCTCCTCGGTCGGCACGATGCCGGTCACCCAGAAGGTCACCGAGCGGCTCGGTGTGCCGAAGGAGTACACGTCCTTCGCGGTGCCGTTCGGCGCCACGACCAAGATGGACGGCTGCGCCGCGATCTACCCGGCGATCGCCGCGATCTTCGTCGCGCAGATCTTCGATGTGCAGATGGGCATCAAGGAGTACGTCCTCATCGCCTTCGTGTCGGTGGTGGGTTCCGCCGCGACCGCCGGTCTGACGGGCGCCACGGTCATGCTCACCCTGACCCTGTCCACGCTGGGCCTGCCGATGGAGGGCGTGGGTCTGCTGCTCGCCATCGACCCGGTCCTGGACATGATGCGCACCGCCACGAACGTGGCCGGGCAGGCTGCCATTCCGGTGATCGTCGCCGCCCGCGAGAAGATCCTCGACCGTGAGGCCTACGAGAACGCGTCGGCTTCGCCGCTGGACGAGTTCGACGGGTCCGCCGACGAGTCGCAGGCGGTGCCTGTGCCTGCTGCCGCCTGACGTCCCCCGGCTCGCGCGACGTGCCCCCGTACCCAGACCTGGGTACGGGGGCACGTCGCGTGTGCGGGGTCGTGCCGGTTGCTTCGGGGCGCGGCTGCTTCTGGTCGCGGTTACTTCGGGTCGCGGTTGAACTGTGCGGTGGCCCAGCGGTAGCCGAGTGCGGTGAGGGCGATGCACCAGGCGAGGGCGATCCAGCCGTTGTTGCCGATCTCGGTACCGAGGAGCAGGCCGCGCAGGGTTTCGATGGCGGGGGTGAAGGGCTGGTATTCGGCGATGGGCTGGAACCAGCCGGGCATGGTGTCGGCGGGGATGAAGGCGCTGGAGATGAGGGGCAGGAGGATCAGCGGCATGGCCATGTTGCCGGCCGCTTCCGGGTTCGGGCTTGCCATGCCCATCCCGACCGCGATCCAGGTCAGGGCCAGGGCGAACAGTGCGAGCAGGCCGAGGGCGGCGAGCCATTCCAGGGCGGTGGCATCCGTGGAGCGGAAGCCGATGGCCACGGCGACGGCGCCGACGAGGACCAGGCTGGCCAGGACTTGCAGCACGCTTCCCAGGACGTGTCCGATGAGCAGGGAGCCGCGGTAGACCGCCATGGTGCGGAAGCGGGCGATGAGGCCTTCGGTCATGTCCGTGCAGACGGAGATCGCGGCGCCGATGACGGTGGAGCCGATGGTCATCATCAGCAGGCCGGGGACGATGTAGGCGATGTAGTCGGCGCGGTCGGCGCCGGTGCCGCCGATGCCTGTGCTCATTACGTCGCCGAAGATGTAGACGAAGAGCAGCAGGAGCATGATCGGGGTGAGCAGCAGGTTCAGGGTCATCGACGGGTAGCGCTTGGCGTGCAGCAGGTTGCGGCGCAGCATCGTGGACGAGTCTCGGACGGCGAGGGTGAGGGCGGGGGCGCTCATCGGACGGTCTCCTTGGACTGGGCGGGAACGCTGGTGCCGGTAGTGGTGGGGCCGGTGAGGGCGAAGAACACGTCGTCGAGGTCGGGGGTGTGCACGGTCAGTTCGTCCGCCTCGATACCGGCCGAGTCGAGCCAGTCGAGGATGGAGCGCAGCTCGCGCTGGGTGCCGTCGCTGGGGATGTGGAGGGACTGCGCGTCGTCGTCCCTGGTGACCTCGCGCAGGGCGACAGCGGCGCTCTGGTACGCGGCCGGGTCGGTGAAGCGGAGGCGGATGTGTCCGCCGGGGATGAGGCGCTTCAGCTCTTCGGCGCTGCCCTCTGCGACGATCTTGCCGTCGTTGAGGACGGCGATGCGGTCGGCGAGTTCGTCGGCCTCGTCGAGGTACTGGGTGGTGAGGAAGACGGTGACGCCGTCGGAGACGAGCTCGCGGATGATCTGCCACATGTTGTGGCGGGAGCGTGGGTCCAGGCCGGTGGTCGGCTCGTCGAGGAAGATGATGCGCGGATCGCCTACGAGGGTCATGGCGAGGTCGAGGCGGCGCTTCATGCCACCGGAGTAGGTGGAGGCGGGCTTCCTCGCGGCCTCGGTGAGGTCGAAGCGCTCCAGGAGCTCGGCGGCTGTGCGGCGGCCCTCGCTGCGGGAGAGGTGGTGGAGGTCCGCCATCAGGAGCATGTTCTCCTCGCCGGTGATCAGGCCGTCGACCGCGGAGAACTGCCCGGTGACGCCGATCGCGGCGCGTACTCCGTCCGGTGACGTGGCGATGTCGTGACCCGCGACCTGGGCCTGGCCGCCGTCCGCGGTGATGAGGGTGGAGAGGATCTTGACGGCGGTGGTCTTGCCCGCGCCGTTCGGGCCGAGGAGGGCGAACACGGAGCCGGCCGGGATGCGGAGATCGATGCCGTCGAGGACGGTCTTGTCGCCGTACGACTTGCGTAGGGCGACGGTGGAGACCGCGGCGGTGTCCGACGACGGTTGAGCATCGGGCTGACTGGACGTGGGCATGACAGATGAAGGCATGGGGCCCTCCCGATCGAAGGCTGAGGTGGTTGGGGGTGAGCGGGGTGAGCGGGGTGAGCGGGGTGAGCGGGGTGAGCGGGGTGGAGTGGTGGAGTGCTCGGGGAGCGAGGGCGGTTCTTGGCGGGTCAGGCCTTCGCGCGGAGGATGTCGATGTTGCCGTGCCGGGTGCGGGCGCGGATCTTGACGGTGTCCTCGGTCTCCTCCGGGCTCTCGGACGCGGTGAGCCTGTTGCGTACCTGCCCCTTGTCGGAGCTGACGTCGAGCCAGGCGGCCGTGCCCTCGCGGATACCGACCTCGATGGCGCCGTAGTTGGTCTCCAACTGGACGGTGCCGCGGGCGGCTTCGGCGATGCGCAGGGCGCCGTGGGTGTTGGTCGCGGTGACCGAGCCCTCGGCGCGCGCGATGTCGATGGCGCCGTTGGCGCCGCTCACCCGCAGGTCGCCGGTCGCGGCGCCGACGGTCGTGTTGCCGTGCGAGTTCTTCAGTACGGCGGGTCCGTCGATGAGGCCGACGCGGATGCTGCCGGAGCTGGTGGTGATCTCGGCCGCGCCCTCGGCCCGGTCGACGGTGATCGAGCCGTGGGAGGCGGTCAGCTGGAGCGGACCGGTCGTGTCGAGGCGGATGTCACCGACGGAGGCCTTCACGCGGACCTCGCCGAGCCGGCCCTCGCCGAGCACCTGGGTCCAGGAGCCGGTCACCTCGACGTGCGATCCCGTGGGCAGCTCGACCCTCACGTCGACGGCGCCGGTGGGGCCAATAAGGTAGCGCTGCTTCGTCCTGATGGTCAGGACGCCGCCCGTGTAAGTGACTTCGGTCTGCTCTGCGGCCCGTACGTCCTTGTCCTTCTTCGGGTCGAGGGGCGTCACCTCGACGACGGTGTCAGGTCGGTCGCTCGCGGCGAACAGGATGGAACCGGCGCCCACATGCGCCGTGGCCGAGATCGGTTCGGGAGTGTCGAAAGAAGGCATGGCTGTCCCGTCCTCTTGGGTCATCAGGGCGTCCCCGCTGGTGGGACGTGGTGTGGGTGAAGTGGGAAGGGGTGGCGCGGGGGTCGTGGTTAGCGCGGGGGCCAGCGCCGTGGCGAGCGCCGTGGTTAGCGCACCCAGCCGGTGAAGTTCTGGCCGATGGTCTGGGTCTTCTCCGGCGTACGCGGTCGGGTGCCGCCGTCGACCGCGGCCGACACGGCGCGGACCAGCCACGCGTTGACCGAGAGACCCTCGCGGCTCGCGGCCTCTTCGGCGCGGGTCTTGAGGTGGGCGGGCAGGCGGAGGTTCACACGGGCGGTGCCGCCCTCGTCGCCGTCGGCGGGCGTCTGCGGCTTGAGCGGTTCGGCGAATGCGGGTGCGAATGCGTGTGCGTGTGCGGGGCCGGGTGTGGTCGGCTCGGTGGCGCCGTCGTCCGTGGGCGGCAGCGTCACCACGAAGTCGGGGTCGAGGCCTCGTAGCCGTACGTCTACCGAGCCGGGGGCGAGTTCGAGGGTGATCTCGTCCATCGCTGCGGAGAGCACGTTGAGCATGGTCAGGCGGGTCGCCGACTCCAGGGGAGCGGTGAGCCGCTCTGCCAGCTCGCGGGCTTCGTCGCCGCCGGCTTCGGCGGCCACCGCGAGTTCGCGGCGGAGGGTGTCGACGTACGGGGTGAGGTCCATGACGCCATCATGGCACCATCGTGGTGCCATACGCAAGAGGGGGTGGCGCGGAGTGGTGTCATGTGGCGCCGACCTTAGGCTGGTCCTTCTGTGCACAGGTTGTGTGCGAGGCGGGCGGGGTGGGGTGGGCGATGTGAAGGCCGGGAAGGCCGGGACGGCCGGAAAGCGGCAGAAGCGGATGCCGCGGGCCGTGCGGGAGCAGCAGATGCTGGATGCCGCCGTGCGGATCTTCGGGCAGCGGGGGTACCGGGCCGCTTCGATGGACGAGATCGCGGAGGTCGCGGGGGTCTCGAAGCCGCTGGTGTATCTGTACTTGAACTCCAAGGAAGACCTGTTCACCGCGTGTATCCGGCGGGAGGCCGCGGCGTTGGTGGCGGCGGTGCGGGGTGGAGTGAGTGGGGGAGCGAGCGGGGGAGTGAGCGGGGCGGGAGGTGCCGACCGGCAGTTGTGGGCCGGGTTGCAGGCCTTCTTCACGCATACCGCTGAGCGGCCCGACGCGTGGGTGGTCCTGCACAGTCAGGCGCGGACGCACGGGGAGCCGTTCGCGGCCGAAGTCGCCGTGATGCGCGAGGAGATCGTGGCGTTCGTGACGTCCCTGATCGCGGAGGCGGCGCGGGAGGCGCACCGCAATCCGGAGCTGGCCGAGCGTGAAGTGGCCGGTCTCGCCCAGGCGTTGGTGGGGGCGGCGGAGTCGCTCGCCGGGTGGGCGAACGGTGATGTGTCGGTGTCCGCGAAGGAGGCTGCCGCGACGCTGATGAACTTCGCGTGGGCGGGGCTCGGGGAGTTGATGGAGGGGCGGCGGTGGGCTCCCGCCCCTTAGCGGAGGGTTCCGCTGAGGTGGATCGTGCCGCCGGTGCCGCCGGTGCCGCCGGTGTTGCGGAGTTGGAAGGCGGGGCCTTCGGCTGCGTAGGTGACTGTGCTGGGGAGTAGGACGGGGGCCTTGAACTCGGCGTGTACGTAGGAGGGTTCGGGGGCGTCGTACTCGGCGAGGCAGCGGGCCACGGTCCACATGCCGTGGGCGATGGCTCGGGGGAAGCCGAAGGCGCGTGCGGTGAGGGGGTGCAGGTGGATGGGGTTGCGGTCGCCTGAGACGGAGGCGTAGCGGCGGCCGAGGTCTGGGGGGAGCGGCCACTCGGCGCGGGCGGGGAGCGGGGGGTTGTCGTGCTCGCGGGGTGTCTGAGGTGCCTCGGTGGTGGTGCGATGCCGGGCCAGGTATGTGCTGCTGGATGTCCATACGGCGGTGCCGTCGACGCGGGCTTCGGTGACGAGGGTGGCTTCGGTGCCGCGGCGGTGGGGGGTCAAATGGCTGGCGTGTACGGATAGTTCAAGGGTGTCCGTGGTGGTCAGTGCGCGCTGCTGGGTGATCTCGATGGACGTGTGGACGAGGCCCAGCACGGGGAGCGGGAAGGCGCGGGTGGTCATGAGACGCATGGCCAGGGGGAAGCTGAGGATGTGGGGGTAGGTGAGGGGGAGGGTGTCGGTGTTGTAGCCGCAGATGCGGGAGTAGGCGGCGAGGTGGTGGGTGTCGGGGCGGATGCCGCGGAGGGTCAGGGGGGTGCGGGGGAGCGGGGCGTCGGGGTGGGGCCGCTTGAAGGGGGAGAGGATCGCTCCGCGGAGGAGCAGGGGGGTGAGCATGAGGGGTCCTTCTTTCGGTCCGTGGGTGGGGATGCCTGCGGCGCCTGTGGCGGGTGGGGTGGGGGTTGGCGACGCGGCATCGGTTCGTCGGTGGCAGCGGGGCCGCGCCGGTATGTCCGTCCTCGCCATCACGGTCTGGGCGTGCTGCTACTTCGGTTCTGGAGTTCTGGGAACCGTGCTCCGGGCGGAAATACCGACACGACCCCGCGGGTCCGCTGCCGACAGCAGGTGCATCGCGGCCAAGCCCTCGTCGGCAGGGGCGTGTTCGCTCCTCTGCCGACGAGTTCACCGCCCCACCCACACAGCCCTGCCCGCTGCCGACCCACCCGGTGCACGGGCCACCCACCCACCCCTCAATCACTGCGGGGCAATCGGGCGGGTGGGCGGGAAAGGCTTGTTCGGTACAGGCAAAGCTGCGGGGGGAGCCCGGTACGACGAGGGCTACGCCCCGAGCAGGCTTTGGCCGCAGACCCGGATCACCTGGCCGTTCACCCCGCTGGAGGCCCCCGCGAGCCACGCCGTGGTTTCCGCGACGTCCACCGGTAGGCCGCCCTGCGCAAGGGAGTTCATCCTGCGGCCCGCCTCCCGGATGAGGAGCGGCACCGCCGCCGTCATCTTCGTTTCGATGAAGCCCGGGGCCACCGCATTCACCGTGACCCCGTACTCCGCGAGGGCCACCGGGGCCAGCGCACGCACCATGCCGATGATGCCCGCCTTGCTGGCCGCGTAGTTCGTCTGGCCGACGTTGCCCGCGATCCCGGCGATCGACGCGGTGGCCACGATGCTGCCGCCCCGGTTCAGCGCCCCGGACTTGAGCAGCGCGTCCGTCGTGCGCAGCACGCTCGTCAGGTTCACGTCCAGGACCGGGCTCCAGCGGTCCGCCGGCATGTTGGCCAGCTTGCGGTCCCTCGTGATGCCCGCGTTGTGGATGAGGATGTCGAGGCCGCCGGGGGCGAGCGCCGACGCGATGTGCTCGCCCGCGTCGTCCGCCGTGATGTCCAGGGGCAGTGCTGTGCCGCCCAGGCGGTCCGCCACCCGTACCAACTCGGCCTGGGCGGCGGGGACATCGAGTACGACCACGTGCGCCCCGTCCCGTGCCAGGACCTCCGCCACCGCCTCGCCGATCCCCCGCGCGGCCCCGGTGACGAGCGCCGTACGGCCGGAGAGGGGGCGGTCCCAGTCGCGCGGGGACGGGTCGGCTTCGGCTTCCCCTACCTCGATCACCTGGCCGCTGACATACGCCGACCTCGGTGAGAGAAGGAATCGCAGCGTCGACTCCGCCGCTCCCGCCGAGCACATGCGGACCAGGGTTGCCGTGCGGCCCTTGCCCAGCTCCTTGCCCAGGGAACGTACGAAACCCTCCAGCGCTTGCTGTGCCGCCGCCTGATGGTGATCGGTGAGTGAGAGCGGGGTGCCGAGGATCACCACGCGGCCGTTCTCCGCCACCGAGCGCACCACGGGGTGCAGCAGCGCGTGCAGCTGGGCGAGGTCAGGGGTGTCGCCAATGCCCGTTGCGTCCACTACTACCGCTGTGGGGTGGGGGGAGTCGGGGGTCGTCGTCGCGTTGAGGTTCGTTCTGGTCAGGATGTCCGTTAGGTCGCCCTTGTGTGGAGAGTCTCCTCCCACCGTCAAGTGCAGCAGATCGCCCTGGAGCGTGGGGTGTTCCGGCGCCCAGCGGCGCAGCGTGGCCGGTTGCGGCAGGCCGAGCCTTCGGGCGAGGAAGCGGCCGGGTGTGGTGCCCGTGAAGTTCAGATAGCGGTCGGCCATTGTCCAACTCCCAGCTCGGTCGTAAATTTACTTCAGAGTAAGGTTACTCAAGGGTCAGGAGTTGGTCGAGACATGAATCTGCCCACTACCCGCCGCGTGGCGGTCATCGGCGGCAGCCGCATCCCCTTCGCGCGCTCCGACGGCCCGTATGCCACCGCGTCCAATCAGGAGATGCTGACGGCCGCCGTTGACGGGCTTGTGGCTCGGTTCGGGCTTGAAGGGGAGGGTGATGTGGGGGAGTTCGTCGCTGGTGCCGTGCTCAAGCACAGCCGGGACTTCAATCTCGCCCGCGAAACCGTCCTCGGTTCGCGTCTCGCGGCGACCACACCCGCGTACGACATCCAGCAGGCCTGCGGGACGGGGTTGCAGGGCGTGATCGCCGCCGCCAACAAGATCATGCTGGGGCAGACGGAGTCCGCGGTGGCCGGTGGGGCCGATACCGCGAGCGATGCCCCGCTCGGCGTCAATGACTCGTTGCGGAAGATCCTGTTGGCCGCGCGGCGCGCCAAGTCCGTGGGCGGGCGGGTCAAGGCTCTCGCTCGTGTGCGGCCCTCGCATCTCGTACCCGATATTCCGCGCAACTCGGAGCCCCGCACCGGGCTTTCGATGGGCGAGCACGCCGCCGTGACCGCCCAGGCCTGGGGCATCACGCGGGAGGCGCAGGACCAGCTCGCCGTCACCAGTCATCAGCGGCTCGCTGCCGCGTACGACAGGGGATTGTTCGATGGGCTCGTGGTGCCCTTCCGCGGGCTTGAGCGGGATCAGAATCTGCGGCCCGGGTCGACCGTCGAGAAGCTGGGCGCGCTGAAGCCCGTCTTCGGCGTCTCGGGGCCCGATCCGACCATGACCGCGGGCAATTCCACCCCCTTGACGGACGGTGCCGCTGTCGCCCTGCTCGCGAGTGAGGGGTGGGCCGAGGAGCGCGGGCTCGAACCGCAGGCCTGGCTGACCTCGTACGAGACCGCCGCCGTGGACTTTGTCGGGGGTGATGTCGTCGGTGGTGAGGACGGGCTTTTGATGGCGCCCGCCTACGCCGTGCCGCGGATGCTCGAGCGGGCGGGGCTCACGCTCGCGGACTTCGACTTCGTCGAGGTCCATGAGGCCTTCGCCTCGCAGGTGCTCGCCACGCTGGCCGCCTGGGAGAAGCAAGGGCTCGGCGTCGTGGACCGGGACCGGCTGAACGTCGCCGGGTCCTCGCTCGCCACGGGCCATCCCTTCGCCGCCACCGGTGCGCGGATCATCGCCACGCTTGCCGCGCTGCTCGCGGAGCGGGGCACTTCCGGGCGCGGGCTGATCTCGATCTGCGCGGCGGGCGGCCAGGGGGTGACGGCGATTCTCGAACGGTAGCGGCCGCCGCCGGGCGAGGGGCACGTCGCCTCGTTCATTCTCACCTGCCGTACGGAGCAGGCGTACGCGCTGGAAACACGCATCTCACCACCGCCCCCGACAAGGAGCCGCCACTCATGTCACCCGACCCCGCCACTCCCCGACCCGACCTGGTCGAGCCTCATGTGCGGCACCTCGACGGTGTCGTACGCGAAGTCTCCGTGCCAGCCTTCGCCGCCGCCGTCAGGCGTGGGTCCCTTGCCGACATCCCCTTCGACAACGCACGTGAGGCCCCCGCCGAAGCCGTGCTCTCCCGGAAGGGCGGCGACGGGAAGTGGCGGGACGTCACGGCGGCCGACTTCGCCGATGAAGTGCTCGCCGTGGCCAAGGGGTTGATCGCCGAAGGGCTCGCTCCGGGCGACCGGCTCGCCATCATGGCGCGTACGACGTACGAATGGACGCTGCTCGACTTCGCGGGCTGGGCCGCCGGGCTTGTCACCGTGCCCGTCTATCCGACGTCCTCCGCCTATCAGACCCGGTGGATCCTTCAGGACTCGGGCGCCGTCGCCCTCGCTGTCGAGACCGCCGAGCTGGCATCGTCACTCGGCCCCGAGCGGGACCGGATGCCTGATCTGGAGCATCTGTGGTCCTTCGAGAAGGGGGATGTGCGGCGGCTCGCCGAGCTGGGGCGGCAGGCGGAGATCTCCGATGCGGAAGTGGAGGGGAGGCGGGGTGAGTTGGGCCCGGATTCCGTCGCCACCCTCATCTATACCTCCGGCACCACCGGGCGGCCCAAGGGCTGTGTGCTGACCCATGGCAACTTCTTCGCCGAAGTCGACAATGCGATCGAGTTGCTTCATCCCGTCTTCAAGTCGGTCAGTGAAGAGCCTGCCTCCACCTTGCTCTTTCTGCCGCTGTCCCATGTGTTCGGGCGCATGGTCGCCGTCGGGTGCCTGCGTGCGCGGGTGCGGCTCGGGCACGCGCCGAGCATTCAGACCGAGGAGCTGCTGGGGGATCTGGGGGGCTTCCGGCCCACCTTTCTGCTCGCCATTCCGTATGTCCTGGAGAAGGTCTTCAATACGGGGCGCGCGACGGCGGAGAAGATGGGGCGCGCCTCCTCCTTCGACCGAGCCGCCCGCATCGCCGTCCGTTACGGCGAGGCGGTCGAGGCGCGGCAGCACGGCACGGGTCCTGGCCCGGCGTTCGGCCTTCGGCTGGCCCGTGCGCTGTACGACCCCCTCGTCTACCGGCGGATCCGCGCCGCCCTCGGCGGCAAGGTGCGGTACGCGATCTGCGGCGGCTCACCGCTCGGGCGTCGTCTCGCCGCGTTCTACGCGGGGGCGGGCATCGAGATCTTCGAGGGGTACGGGCTGACCGAGACCACGGCCGCGGCGACCGTGACCCCGCCGTTGAAGCCACGGCTCGGCACGGTCGGCTGGCCGCTGCCCGGTACGCGGGTGCGGATCGCGGACGACGGGGAGGTGCTGCTCGCCGGGGGGCAGATCTTCGCCGGGTACTGGGACGGGCAGGCGGGGCGGGCCGTGCCTGCCGAGGGGGAGTGGTTCGCGACGGGGGACATCGGAGCGCTCGATGGGGATGGCTATCTCTCCATCACCGGGCGCAAGAAGGACATCCTCATCACCACCGGCGGCAAGAATGTCGCCCCCGCCCCGCTGGAGGACTGGCTGCGTGCCCATCCGCTGGTCGGCCAGTGCATGGTCGTCGGCGACGAACGGCCCTACATCACCGCCCTGCTCACGCTGGAGGCGGACGGCATCACGCACTGGTGCCGGATGAAGAAGAAGGAGGGCATGGCGGCGGCCGACCTTGTGGACGACGCCGAGCTGCGCGCGACCTTGCAGCGTGCCGTCGACGAGGCCAACAAGCTCGTGTCGCGGGCCGAGTCCATCCGGCGGTTTGCCGTGCTTCCGGCGGATTTCACGGAGGCGAGCGGTCATCTGACCCCGTCCCTGAAGCTGAAGCGGGACGCCATCGGGCGGGACTTCGCCGAGGAGATCGAGGGTCTTTACGGACACGGACGGTAGCGGTTGTCACCCATTGTCACCTGGGCGGGCGGGGTCGCGGCGCCGCGCTTAGGGTGATCGAGGGGCAGACCCCAGACCCTGGGAGGTTGCCGTGCGCAGAGCTGTTGCGCTCGCCGGTGCTACCGCGCTGGCCGTCATGGGGACAGGTGCGCCCGATGCCTCGCCCGACGCTTCGCCCGATCTCTCCCGGTACTACACGCAGAAGATCAAGTGGGGTGCCTGTGAGGGAGACGCCGCGGGTCTCGTCTCCGAGTCCGACGCCACCGCTGTGCCCAAGGACAAGAACATCCAGTGCGGCAAGATCACCGTCCCACTCGACTACGCGAAGCCGGGGCGCGGCAAGGTCGATGTGGCGATGATCCGCATCAAGTCCAGCGGGAAATCCCGGGGTTCGCTGCTTCTGAACTTCGGGGGGCCGGGCGGCGCCGGTGTCTCCGGACTCCTCGCCTCGCAGAAGGAGTTCGAGTATCTCGGCAAGGGGTACGACGTCGTCTCCTTCGATCCGCGCGGCGTGGGCGAGAGTTCGCCCGTCAGCTGCGGGGACGCGGGCGCAGATGATCCGGGGGCGGGAGAGGACACCGACGACCCCCGTGCCGTACTCGACGAGATGAGGAAGATCTCCGAGCAGTGCAAGAAGAAGTCGGGGGACGTTCTTCCCTACGTCGGGACCGTCAACGTCTCGCGTGACATGGACGTCATGCGGCAGGCGCTCGGCGACAGGAAGCTGAATTTTCTGGGCTTCTCGTACGGGACGCGGCTCGGCGCCGTGTACACCGCCCAGTTCCCGAAGAACGTCGGGCGGATGGTCCTTGACGGTGTGGACACACTGCGGGAAGACGTCGCCGAACAGGCGCTGGTCAGTGCGGAAGGGCGCCAGACCGCCCTCGACAACTTCCTCAACTGGTGCACGGACAACGCGGGGTGTGTCTTCGGGACCGACTCGCGTGCCGCGCGCGGCAATATGGCCGAGTTGATCAAGGGGCTCGACCGATATCCGCTGCAGTCCTCGGACGGTACGGATTTCACCGGACAGGACGTCGTGGACGTACTCGGCCAGGCGCTCTACAGCAGGCAGTCGTGGCCCGCTCTGTCGCAGGCGCTGGGTGCGCTGATGGCGGACGGGGACCCCCGGGCGCTGCTGCGGATGGGCGGGTCGTTGGCCCAGCAGGCTTCCGGCGGCGGCGTGGCGGGCTTGGCTGCGGGGAGCCGTGCGGCGGGCTTGGCTGCCGGGGACGTTCCCGCCGACAACATGGCTGCCGCGCTCATGGCCGTGAACTGCGCGGACGACCCCGACCGGCCCGACGCGGACAGCCTCGAGAAGGAAGTCACCAAACTCCAGAAGGAGTTCGAGTCGACGTCCGCCATCTTCGGGAAGTCGATGATGATGCCGGTGCTGTTCTGCTTCGGCAGGCCCGCCGGTACGGACTACATCCGCGACGACGTACGTGACGTGAAGAGCCCCGACTTCCTCCTCGTCGGCACGCGGGGCGACCCGGCCACGCCGTACCGCTGGACCGAGGAGACCGCCGAGCGGCTCGGGTCCGCCGCCGTCGTCCTGGACAACAAGGGGGACGGGCACACCGGTTACGCCGGGTCGAAGTGCGTGCGGGACAAGGTGGACGGGTTCCTGCTGTACGGGGAGATGCCGAGGACGGGAAGTTCTTGCGGGGTGGAAGAGGAGGGCTAGCCGTTCGTGGCTAGCCGTTAGTGGCCAGTGGCCAGTGGCTGGTGGGAGGCTCGGGGCGGCGGGTCCAGGCGCAGCATCGCTTCCTCGTCAGGGGTGCCGGGCTCGGCCTGGTAGACCACCAGGCGCTGGCCGTCCGTCCTTGCCAGCTTCATGACCTCGTACGTGAGTGTCATCGCGCCCACCTTCGGATGGTCGAAGGACTTCGTGCCGCCGCCGCGCTCCTTGACTTCGTAGCGCTCCCAGAGGCGGGCGAAGTCCGGTGACTTGAGAAGGAGTTCGCCGACCAGGGCGGCCAGCTCGGGAGAGTCCAGGTCGACGCCGCCCACCGCGCGCAGATGCGCGACGGACTTGGCGACGGTCTCCTCCCAGGGCCGGTAGAGCACGCGGCCCACGGGGTGCAGGAACAGATAGCGCGTGACGTTGCGCTTCTCCGCGGGCCAGTCCCAGAGGCCGGGCAGGAGGCGGCGTCCCGCCGGGTTCGCGGCCAGCATGTAGCTGTGGCGGCTGACCACGTACGCGGGCAACGGGCTCAGGCTCTCCAGCATCCGCTGGACGCTGGGGCGGACCGTGTCCCCGGCGGTGGGGTGCGGCTCCGTGAGGCGGCCCGAAGCGAGCTCCGCCAGGTCGTGCAGGCGCTCATGGGCGTCGCCGCTGAGGCGCAGGGCGCGGGCCAGGGCGTCCATGACGGAGGTGGAGGGGTTCGTCTCGCGGCCCCGCTCCAGGCGGGTGTAGTAGTCGACGCTCACTCCCGCGAGGGTGGCGAGCTCCTCCCGGCGGAGGCCGGGGGTGCGGCGGAGGCCTGTCCCTGGCGGGAGGCCTGCGTCGGCGGGGCTGATCTGCGCGCGCCTCGCGCGGAGATATCTGCCCAGCTCTGTTCCCTCTGCTGACTTCGCCATCCGTCCATTGTCCCCGGTGGGGGGCGTTTGTGGGGGGCCGTGTCAGGACCAGGAACGCTGCGGTCTGCCTGGGCGGCGGGCTTTGGCGGAGTCTTTGTCTGCCGCCCGGTTGATGGGTGCCCCAAGCTCTCAAGGAGCAGGGGCCTCCATCCCGATCACCCCGCAGCACAGGAGTCTCCGTCCATGCCGCCCTCCGTCGTCGCCCCCGCCGCTGTCTCCACCACTCCCCTCACCACCGCACCCCTCACCACCGCACCCCCCACCCCCCGCTCCCCGACCCTCGCCCCCCTCCTCGCCTCCCTTCTCGGGTTCACCGTCATCACCGTCGACGTGTCCGCCGTGAACATCGCGCTGCCCGCCATCCGCACCTCCCTGCACGGCGGTATGGCCGGGCTCCAGTGGGTCGTGGACGCGTACACGCTGATGTTCGCCGCCCTCATGCTCTCCGCGGGGGCGCTCGCCGACCGGGCAGGAGCGCGCCGTGCCTACGCCTGGGGAGTGGGCCTCTTCACCCTCGCCTCGCTCGCCTGCGCCCTCGCGCCCGGCATCGGTGCACTCATCGCGGCCCGCATCGCGCAGGGCGGGGCCGCCGCCATCGTCATGCCCGCCTCGCTCGCCCTGATCCGGCAGGCTTACGACGACCCGCGCCGCCGTGCCCGCGCCATCGCGCTGTGGACGGTGGGCGGTTCCGTGGCCATGGCCGCGGGGCCCGTACTCGGCGGCGTACTCACCGAGATGGCGGGCTGGCGTGCCGTCTTCCTCCTCAATCTGCCCATCGGGGCCGTGATCCTCGCCCTCCTCGCCCGCACAGCGCCGTCTCCCCGGCGCCCCGCGCCCATCGACCTCGCAGGTCAGGCCACCGCCGTACTCGCCCTGGCGGGGCTCGCGTTCGCCGTCATCGAGGGCGGGCACCTGGGGTGGACCAGCGCGCCGGTGCTCGGCGCCGCCGCCCTCGCCGTCGCGGCCGGGTTCGGCTTCTACGCCGCCGAGAAGCGGCACCGCGCGCCCATGGTCCCGCTCGGCCTGCTGCGTGAGCGCAAGGTCAGTGTGTCCCTCGCCATCGGCTTCGCCGTCAACGCGGGCTTCTACGGGATCGTCTTCCTGCTCGGGCTCTACTTCCAGCAGCTGCGCGGGATGTCGGCGATCGCGGCGGGCCTGATGTTCGTGCCGCTTGCCGTCATCATCACGTCGACGAACCTCGTCTCGCCGCGCATGGCCGAGCGGATCGGCCGCCGCCGGGTCATCGTGGCGGGCCAGGCGGTACTCGCTCTCGCGATGTTCGTGCTGCTCCCGCTGGCCGCTGACACCCCCCTCTGGCTGGTGCTCGTCCTGCTCATCCCCACCGGCACGGGCGGCGCGTTCGCGGTCCCCGCGCTGACGGCCCTGCTGATGGACGCCGTACCCGCCGACCGCGCGGGAACGGCGTCCGGCCTGCTCAACGCCCTGCGTCAGACGGGCGGCGCGATGGCGGTGGCGCTTTTCGGCGCGCTCCTGGTATCCGACAACGCGACGGGCTTCTCGCTCGCCGGAATGCGGGAAGCGCTCCTGGCGGTGGGACTCCTGCTGTGCGCCACGACGGCCCTCGCGGCCTGGCTGCTGCCGAGGGACGGCGCCCGCCGCTGAGCAGCGGCACCACCACGTCAGCCGGCCGCGAGCCGGGCCAGCTCCGTACCCGCGAGCAGGAACCCGCCCACACCGAAGTCCGCGGTGCTCTCGTACGTGACGGGCTGGCTGGACTCGGGGCGGTCGCCGACCTTCTGGACGTACCCGAGGAAGCCGTCGGGGTGGACGGCGGTGGCGACGAGCCCGTTCCAGGCCCGCGCCGCCACGGGCAGGAAGGCGGCCCGGTCGACGAGGCCCGCAGCCACGGCGTACGCGGTGCCGTACACGAAGAAGGACGTGCCGCTGGTCTCGGGCCCCGGCAGATGCCCGGCATCAGCGAGGTTCACGTTCCAGAAGCCGTCGGAACGCTGGACGGGCCGCAGGGCGGTGACCAGGGCGGTCAAGGTCTCGCGATATTCGGGTACGTGACGTCCACCGCCCCCGAGCGCCTTGAGCGTCTTGACGTGCCCGGCGGCGACCCACCCGTTGCCGCGCGACCACAGCACGGGCTTGCCGCCCGGCGAGAGGATCCCACCGGGCAGGAACCGGTCGTCGCGATACCAGAGCCCGAGGCCGGGGGAGTAGAGACCGGGCCCGCCCTGAGCACGCTTGGTGTGCCGGTACAACGCGTACAACTTGTCAGCGAAGGCGGGGTCTTGCCTCAACTCACCGAAGCGGGCGAAAGGCGGCATGGCCATGTGCAGCGCGTCGTCCCACCACCAGTCGTCGGCCTTGTCCGGCTGGTCGGTGAGCATGTGGCGGAGTGTGGCTTCGGAGGCGGTGAGCTTCGCGGGCTCCGGCTCGGTCTCGTAGAGGTCGAGGTAGGCCTGTATCGCTGTGTGGTTGTCGGCGTGCCGGGTCCCGGTGCCCCCGCGTATTCCGTAGGAGTGCTTCTCCGCCCAGGCGCGGGCGTAGTTCAGATAGCGGACTTCGCGGGTGTGGCGGTGCAGGGCCATGAGGCCGCTGTAGAAGGTGGCGTTGGCCCATCCGTTGTCGCCGGGGTCGGTGTGCGTGCTGATCCAGTGGTCGGCCACGCGGCGCAGTACGGCGGTGATTTCGGGGCGGCTTGGCAGGCGGGGCGAGAGGCGGTAGAGGTGAGCGGCATGGGCGGTGGGGGCGGGCAGTAACGGGGCGGCGACGGCCAGGGCGGCACCGCGCAGCAACAACTGTCGTCTATCCATGTGAACACCCTTCACGAATATGGGAGTTCACATGGTGATGCCGCCGAACTGGCACTGTCCATAGGCTGGTTGGGCTGGTTGGGCTGGTTGCGCTGGTTGCGCTGGTTGGGCTGGTTGAGACGACGCCGCTGAAGCCGATACGGCAGCGGCTCCCGCGCGGCTACCGTTCCCGTATGCGCCGACAAGCCGAACAAGATCCCGCCACTCCTGGTCCCGTCACGGCCGACGACCTCGACCAGGTGGTCCAGCTCGCCCTCACCAGCCTGCGCGAAGCACCCGCGACGGCCTGGGACGGCAAGGCGGGATCGCTGGAGTGGGACTGCTGGGAAACGGTGGAGCACCTCGCCGACGACCTCTTCGCATACGCGGCCCAACTCGGCCCGCGACAGCCGCCCTTGGGCGATGAGGTCCCCTTCATCTGGGAGCCGCGCAGGCCCGGCGGCCCGTCGAACGCCATCCACGCGAACCGCGCGGCGGGCCCGGCGGGGCTCCTCCAGGTCCTGGAGTCGAGCGGCGCCCTGCTGATCGCCATGGTGCGCACGACCCCGCCGACGACCCGGGCCTACCACGGCTTCGGCATCTCGGACCCGGAGGGGTTCGCGGCGATGGGGGTCGTGGAAACCGTGGTCCACACGTACGACTTGGCGGAGGGCCTGGGGCTGGAGTGGACCCCGCCCGCCGACGTGTGCGCCCGGACCCTCCACCGCCTGTTCCCGGATGCCCCCTCGGGCGAGGAACCCTGGCCGACGCTGCTGTGGGCGACGGGGCGCGGAGAGCTGCCGGGGCAGGAGCGGCGTACGTCGTGGCGGTGGTACGGGGAGCCTCGCGGATAGCGGATAGCGGGTGTCGTCCGGCGTGTTGGGGAAATGTTGGGGAAACGTTGGGCGGCCGCGTCAAGATCCTTTGGCGGGCGGCGACATCGCCGGACCGCGAGGTTTCAAGCGACACGAGGTGTACACCTGATGCGACTGAAGAGGACTCTCCCCACCCTGGCAGCGGCCACGGCTGTCACCGTTGCCGGTCTGGTCGGCCTGTCCGCCACCCCTGCCGCCGCGGCCGGTGTGGACTTCGACTACGGGCGCAACTCCCAAGCCGCCGGGATCGACGCGTGGAAGGACAGCCGGATGCTCGGCAACACGACGTGGCAGATCGATGGCCTGTCGGACGGCAGCAAGGGCGACACGCTGTGCGTCATCGACAACAAGAAGGACGGGCGGTGGCTCGTAGCCACCACCAGCAAGGGCCACAAGGTGAGCACCAGGTACGCCCACGGTCGCGTCAAGTGCATGACGAAGAACGTGGCCGAGGGGAAGCGCCTCACCATGAAGTTGGCCGTGTCCGGTGGCGGCACGTCGAAGGCGTACAAGACCCACGGCTGAGCGGTGCCCTAGCGGGCTGCGTGCGTGATGAAGGCGGCGCAAGCGGACGGCTCGACCCCGAAGTTGGGGCCTTCGGGGTTCTTTGAGTCGCGTACGTGGATGGCGTGGTGGCAGGGGGAGACCTCCACGCATTCGCCGCCTTCGCCGCTGCTGTGGCTGGACTTGGCCCAGGTTTGGGCGACTTCTAGGCGCGCCGCGGCGTCGTGCCTGGTCAGCGTAGAGCGCACCGACCACGTACCCGGAAGGGACTTCGAACTCCGCCTCGTCTAGGCGGAGTCGGCGTACACGCTGCGTATCGAGGTGTCGGACGCGCGGGGCGACCGCGTCCCGGAGCTGCGCCCGACGGACCCCGGGGCGGAGACGGGCCGGGGGCTGCGAATCGTCGAAGCGACCGCCGCGACCTGGGGCGTCACGGAGCGCCGCATCGGCAAGACGGTCTGGGCGGAGCTCCGAGCCCCGAACTCCGAACTCCGAGCCCCGAACTCCGAGCTCTCGTAACGATCACTCCGCCGGTCTGAGGCCCTTGCGCTGGTTGGCATTGAAGCGCGCCTTCTTCTGGCGATTCCCGCACGTGTTCATGTCACACCATTTGCGGGTGCGGCTCTGGCTGGTGTCGAAGAAGGCGGCTTGGCAGGTCGGTGATGCGCACAAGGCCAGTTTTCCGTCCCGTTCGCCCGCGATGATGCTGATCGCGTCGGCGGCGATCACGCCGAGGGCGTCTTCCACGGAGGAAGTCGAGCTGAGCCGCCATCGCCGCTCGCCCTCGGGTGTCAGGACAGCCGCGGCCCGGCTCTGAGCGCTGAAGTCATTGATGACTTGGACGGCGGACGCGGGGAGGGTGTCCTGGATCGCGGCCGCTGTCGCGGCGGCGTGAATCGACTCCCTCAGTTCTCGGGCGAGGTCGAGCTGGGCAGTGGTGCAGGCGTCCACGGCGAGACCGTTCACCGCCAGCCAGTCGACGAGTCGGTGCGGCACGGGAATGCGCTCCACGGCGTCGCCATGACGCTCCGACAGCGTCCCCGTGAAGCTGGTCGCCAGCACGCTACCGAGGCGGAAGTCAGGGAATCCAGCAGACATGGAACCACCTTAGCCGGTTGCGGGGTGGCCCGGAGAGGTGTTAGAACCGTCTTAGACGGTTCGCAGCAGGATATAGCCGGTTCCTCGACGGCCAAGGAGGTCTCATGCCCCGTACGACCAGCGACGTACAAGCATTTGAAGCCCACGCAAGCGACGCTGACCTCGACGATCTGCGCGCGCGACTGGCCGCGGCGCGACTGCCGGAAGCTGAGACGGTCCATCGCGCCGCGCCCGGCCCTCGCCGATGGGAACAGGGCGTTCCGCTCGCCGACCTCGTCGATGTCGTGAACTACTGGCGCACCGGATACAACTGGCGGTCGTTCGAAGAGCGCCTCAACGAGATCGGCCAGTTCCGCACGACCATCGATGGTCTGGGAATCCACTTCCTGCACCGCCGGTCCGCGCGCGCGGACGCCATCCCTCTGATCTTGACGCACGGCTGGCCGGACAGCATTGCCCGGTTCGTCGACGTAGTGGACGAGCTGGCGGATCCGAAAGATGCGGACGCGCCCGCGTTCCACGTCGTGGTCCCGTCGCTACCGGGCTTCGGCTACAGCGACAGGCCGGCCACCACCGGGTGGGGAACCGAAAAGATCGCGGCCGCCTGGGTGGAACTGATGGGGAGGCTCGGCTACAGCAAGTTCGCAGCCCACGGCGGCGACTGGGGAGGCAATATCACCACGGTTCTCGGCGGCAGATTCCCGGCGCATGTTCTCGGCATCCACACCACGTTCGCGGAGGGACCGCCCGGTCTGACAACGGACGGACTGACGGCGGTCGAGCGCGAGTGGGCCGAGGAGACCCGCGATTTCTGGCGCCACCGCGCGGCGTACGCGAAGCAGCAGGCGACCCGACCGCAGACCATCGGCTACTCGCTCGTCGACTCACCGGTCGGGCTTCTCGCCTGGATCCTCGACAAGTTCGCCGAGTGGTCAGACACCGAAGACAGCCCGTTCGAGACGATTTCCATGGACCGCGTTCTTGACGACGTCACCCTGTACTGGCTGACGCGGACCGGCGCGTCGGCGGCCCGCATCTACTGCGAAAGCCACAACTCGCTGGACCCCGAACTCAGGGTCGACGTCCCGTCAGCACTCACGATGTATCCCCGCGACGTCGAGAAGTGCCCGCGCCCCTGGGCTCAGGAGCGGTACCGACAGATCGTCCGTTGGAGGTTGCCCGAAAACGGGGGGCATTTCCCGGCGCTGGAGGTTCCCGAGTATTTCGTCAAAGATCTACAAGAGGGCCTCGCGGCAGTGCTGGCCGCCCATCGGTGAGCCCATCGGTGAGCCAACCGGTGAGCCAACCGGTGAGCCGACCGGTGAGCCAACCGGTGAGCCGATCGGTGAGCCGACCTTCCTCACCGCAGCGTGTGCGACGTCCTGCCCGAAGCCTCGTCGATCTCGTCGTGCGCCTTCGTCAGCAACTCCATCGCCAGTTCGTTCAGCGCCCGTGCCCCCGCGATCTCCTCGCCGACCCTCGGCTGACCGGAGTCGGCGGGGTGTCGGCTCGCGTATCCGTGGGCCCGCACCTCGGTCCCGTCAGCGAGTCGTACGAGGGCTGCCGCGCGGGTGCGGTGCGCGTCCTCCTGGAATTCCAGCTCGACATGCCATCCGACAGCGGTCTCCATCACCATCACCGTCACCTCCGGAGCGCCTGCTTCCAGGGTGCGCCCGGCCGCCCGCCGTGGTCCAGCGGGCGGCCGGGGTGACTACGGACAGTTGCCGCTCACTCGTTTTCCCGCGAAGCGGTCCGCCAGCCAGTTCGTCGCCAGGGGTGACTGCGTGATCACCCCGGAGACGTGCTCGCCGAGCGGCACCGTGTGCCACTCCACGTTCGCCCCCTTCGCGCACCAGTCCTTGCGGACCTGCTTGCCGACGGCGTACGGGATCAGCTCATCGGTGATCACGTGGTACTGGTACACCGGCGCGTCCGGCGCCCGCGTGCCGACCGCCGAATCGCGCAGTCGTTGCTGCCAGTCCGGCTGGTCGAGGGGGTTCTTCACCGTCATGTCGTCGATCTTCTTGAAGGCGCCGAGCACCGCGCCGTCCGCCACGCAGCTGTTCCGCAGCGCGCCGACCAGCTGCTTGCCCGCCGGGTTCAGATACGACTCCAGGTTCAGTTCGGGGTAGGCCGCGTTCTGGCCGATCGCGGCCATGAAGATCAGGCCCGAGCCGTACGAGCCGTCGTTGAAGTCCGCCGCCTTCATCAGATCGCCGGGGATGCCGCCGGCCGCCGTGCCCTTGACCAACAGGTCGGGGGCGTACGAACCGTGCAGTTCAGCCGCCCAGCCTGCGGCCTGGCCGCCCTGCGAGTAGCCCATGATGCCGACCGGGGTGTCCTCGCCGAGCCCGGCCTCCGGGAGGCGGATCGCGGCGCGGGCCGCGTCGAGCATGGCCTGGCCCTCGGCCCTGCCGACGGTGTACGTGTGGTCGCCGGGGGTGCCGAGGCCCTCGTAGTCCGTCACGGCCACCGCCCAGCCGCGCAGGGTGAGCTGCTGGATGAGGTTGGCTTCGGCGGTCGTGCCCTTGGGGAATCCCGCGCTCGGTGCGCAGTGGTCGCCCATGCCGATCGTTCCGACGGCGTACGTGATGAGGGGGCGGGGGCCCTTCCTGCCGTCCTGCGGCACGATGACCGTGCCGGAGACGGTGTTCGGCTCGCCCTTCGCCGTCGTCGAGCGGTAGTCGACCTTCCAGGCCTTGGTGTTGGTCGGCTGGCCGGGCAGGGGGTGGAAGCTGCTGGGCGCGGAGCTCACGATGTCGCCGGGGGCGGCGGTCTGTGCCGCGGGGGCCGGGGCGGCGTGCGCCGTGACCGGGCTGATGGCCGACAGGCCGAGCGCGGCCACCACGGCGAGGGCGCTTGCACTGGTGCGTCGTCCGTTCATACGGGTCATACGGGTCATACGGGGCTCTCCCAACTGTCCTCAGTGGCAAGTGGCTGGGATGTTCAGGCGACGACACCGTAGTGACTGGTGAGTAAGTCCGGCGCTGACGGGAGAGCTCAGCTTTGTTGACTTGGGTGTTGGTGACCCCGGTTCTCATAGCGGTACGCGCCCGGCGTCGTCCCCGTCCACCGCCGGAACGCCCGGTGGAACGCGGTGTCCTCGGAGAACCCGAGCCGCGCGGCGAGCTCGGCGATCGGCTCCGGGCCCTCCGCGAGCCCGGCGATCGCCGCGTCACGCCGTACGGCGTCCTTCAACTGCTGGTACGAGGTGGACTCCTGGGCGAGCCGCCGCCGCAGCGTCGCGGGGCTCACCGCGAGGCGGGCGGCGATCTCGCCGAGGGAGGGAAGGCGGGGGGAGGTGCGCAGCGCGCGAGCCAGGGCGCGCCGCACCTGTTCGGCGACCGTCGTCCCGTACTCCCGCCGGGAGAGGAGATCGAACGGCGCCCGGCCGAGCATCTTCTCCAGCGCCGCCTCGTCCCGGATCAGCGGGGCGGTCAGCCAGTGCTCGTCGAACCCGGCGCCGGTGCGGGCCGCGCCGAAACGCACCGGGCAGCCGAAGAGGACGCCGTACTCGCCCTGGTGCGGGGGCGGTGGATGCCCGAACTCGGCCCAGTGGAGCGGAATCCGGCGCCCGATCAGCCAGCTGCACAGCCGGTGCCAGATGATGACGAGGCACTCGGCGAGGAAGTAGTCGCGTTCGAGGTCGTTGCGTACGGCGAAGACGGCGCTGCCGGTCTCGCGGTGCTCGAGGGTGAGGTCCGGGCCGCCCGGAAAGAGCCCGTAGAAGGTCATGCCGCGGTCGAGAGCCGCGCCGAGATCGCGGCAGCCGAGGGACGCGTGGCACATCATCGCGAAGGTGCCCGGCCTGCTGACGGCGGCCTCGAGGCCGAGGAACTCGTCGCCGGTGGCGCGGTACAGCTCACGGAAGAGGCGGGCGAACTGGACCTCGGTGATGCGGGCCCGGTCGTCGCCGAGGAGGAGCGGGGGGATCTGGGCGGTGCGGAGCAGCGGGACGGTGTCGATTCCGTGGCGGTCGGCGCCGTGCAGCATGGCGCGGACGTGGTGGACGGTGATGGTCCGGCTGGGCATGGGGGATCCTTCCCCCGTACCGTCGCTTCCCGAACTCGGCATGGGCGCGGAAGTGCACCTCCGCGCCCACCCCTTACGGCTGTCAGACGCCGGACAGACCCGCGAGCACCCCGAAGCCGAGGGGCAGCAGGAAGGCGATGCGCCCGTACTCGGGCCGCCCCTTGTCCGCCCCGCGCAGGAACTTCGCGAAACCGGCGGTGACGATGCCGAACGTCGCCGCGTACAGCAGGATGTCCGTGGTCGACATCCCGCCCCAGCCGTCGGAGAGCACCACGGTGAGCGTCATCGCGCCTCCGAACAGTGAGGCACCGGCAAGCGCGTCATCGCCGGTGAACACCAGCGGCGCCGTGCTGCCGTGCCGCTCCCTGCGCCACACCTGGAAGACCAGGACGGCGACCAGGACGATCTCGGCGGCCACGGCCAGCATGAACGATGCCTTGAAAGTCGTCTCCATGGTCAAGGCCTCCTCTCGTAAATTGCCTCGCGTGTCGGCATCGGGCTCAGCCGCAGGCGGTGGCGATGGTGGAGATGCCGGTGACCTCGCCGAAGACGCCGATCAGCAGCTTGATCCGCTCTTCCTTGTTGCCGGCCTGCACGATGAGCTTCGCACCCTTGAGCACGCCGCCGAACTTGGTGGCCTTGGTGACGAGGAGAGCGTTGCCCGCGATGAAGGCGCCGATCGCGCCCACGCACTTGGTCACCTTCCAGGCGGTGTCCCAGCCGCGCAGCTGCACGCCCTGCGGCGCGAGCTGGGCGAGTGCCGCCTTCTGGGCAGCCTCGTCGCCCGGGTACATCGCCTCGACGAGCTGCTGGGTCGTCGGGTTCTGCGGAAGCGCCCCCAGTCGCTCCTCCAGCCCCTCTTCGACGATCGCCGGAACGCCCGCGTCCTCCTCGGCGACGGAGGCACGGGTGTTGGCGGCCTCGGTGGCAGAGGCGATCGGTCCGGTCGCGGCGAGAGCGAGGGCCGCGGTGACGGACAGCGCGGAGGCGCGCAGGACGGTTCTCGATCTCGATATGGATCTCGACATGGATATGGATATGGACATGTGTGTTCCCCTTTTTGTTCATCGCGATGATGCGATGCGATGAGCCGATGCCGGATGATTCCGCCCTGGTCAGGGGCGGTTGAGGCGTCGGCCTTGGGAGGGATGATGGTGCCGGGGCCCATGGGGCGACAAGGGTTTTGAGGATCTTCTGAGTCTCATGGCCAGTCAGTCGGAAGGTCGATGGCAAGCCGATGGCAAGTCGATGGCAGGCCGATGGGTCATGAGGCGAGTTGCCCCAATTCGTGCTGAACGTCCGACTGAGGGTCCTGCCCAGGGTCTTACCGAGCTCCCCGCTGAGTTTCTCGCTGAGCTCCCCGGCCAACCCGGGTGACGCTTCCCGTCATCCCGCGAGACGCAGCAACGCCGTAGTTGCTGCCGCCCCCACCACGACCACGGCGAAGGGCGCCTTCCGCCAGGCGAGCACCCCGCCCGCAAGGACTCCGAGGGGCCGCGCCCACCCGGCGAAACCGTGCCCCTCGGTGAGCGCGCCGGTGGCGAGCAGGGCGACCAGCAGGACGGTGGCGCCAACGGTCAGCAACTCCTGGACTCGGGCGGGCAGTTCGATCCGCCCGTGCAGCAGAGGGCCCGCGAGGCGGAAGGCGTACGTTCCTGCGGCGAGGACAAGGACGCAGGCGAGGTAGGCGTTCACGAGGCGTCCTCCGGGTCGGTGGAGCAGGTGGGGCGAGCCGCGAGCAGGCCGAGCAGCGCGAGCAGCACCGGCACCCCGGCGGGCAGCACCGGTGCGGCGGCGACCGCGATCACGGCACCGGTGGCAGCGGCCCGCCGCGTCATGCTGTCGCCGCGCAGGGCGGGCAGCACCAGGGCGAGAAGCACCGCGGGGAACGCGGCGTCGAGCCCGAACCGAGCGGTGTCGCCGATCGCGGAGCCGGCGAGCGCGCCCCCGAGAACGCTGACGTTCCATACGGCGAACAGGCCGAGCCCGGATATCCAGAACGCGGCCTTGCGCCGCTTCTGGTCGGGCTGCGCGAGGACGAAGGCCGCCGTCTCGTCGGTGATCAGGTGCGCGCCGATGAGCCGCGCGGCCCAGGTCCGGCCCAGGCTGTCGGCGACGGCCAGACTGAACGCGGCCGTACGGGAGTTGAGCAGCAGGCCGGTTGCCGCCGCGGCCACCGGACCGCCGCCCGCGACGAGGATGCCGACCGCGCTGAACTGGGCGGAGCCCGCGTACACGAGCAGCGACATCAGGACAGGCACCCAGACGGGCAGGCCGCCCGCGACGGCGATGGCGCCGAACGAGACGCCGACGACGGCATCGGCGAGCCAGACGAGGGCGATGTCGCGCAGGACGCCACGGGGGAGATGGGAGAGGCGGACGAAACCGTCGTCGATACCGGCGTCGTTCGTTCGCTCTGACGGGCTATCTGTTCGGTGTGACGAACGCATACGTCGTAGGATGGGCAGAATGGGCGTCGTTCGTCAAGTCGAACGATCGTTCCGCTATAGCGAACGATCCCAGAGGTTCCGAGGTCCAGAGGTGAGGGAGCGATACGGCATGACTGACGGCATGACTGACGGCAAGGGTGGCGGTACCGCCCGATCCCGCCTGCCCCGCGAATGGGTCGCGGCCGCGTTGCGCAGGGAACGGGCCAAGGCGGGGCTCTCCCTCTCCGAGCTGGCCAAGCGGGCGGGGATCGCGAAGTCGACGCTCTCCCAGCTGGAGGCGGCGACCGGGAATCCCGGGATCGAGACGCTGTGGGCCCTCGCCGTGGCTCTCGGGGTGCCGTTCAGTGTTCTCGTGGAGTCACCCGCGCCCGCCGTGACGGTGATCCGGGCGGGGGAGGGCCCGACCATGCATGCCGAACAGGCTTCGTACGCGGGGACGTTGCTCTCCGCGGGCCCGCCCGGCGTGCGGCGGGACATCTACCACGGTGCGTTGGAGCCGGGCTCCGTACGGGACTCGGATCCGCACATTCCCGGGTCCATGGAGCATCTGGTGGTCTCCACGGGGCGGCTGATCGCGGGCCCACGCGACGAGACGGTGGAGCTGGCTGCCGGGGACTACATGTCGTACCGGGGAGACGTCCCCCACCTGTACGAGGCACTGGAGCCGGGCACGACGTTCGTACTGGTCATGCAACACAACTAGGCCGCGCCCCGAAGGGGGCGCGGGGAACTGCGCGATCAGCCACGACGGCGCCGCGGTCGAGGAGGTGGCCTGTGTTCCCTTGCGGGGTTTGGTCGTGCCCTGAAGGGGCGCGGGGAACTGCGCGATCAGCCACGACGGCGCCGCGCTCGAGCAGGCGGCCCGCGTTTACTTGCGAGGCCTAGGGGCCAGCAACTGCTCCCGCAGTGCAGTCAGTTGATGTGACGTCTCCACCGCCCGCCCCTCGTCGAGCGTCGCCAGGGCAAGGAGCAGCGCGTCGGCTACGACAAGGGCGGTCAAGGCCTCGGTGGTGATGCCGGTAGGCGTATGCGGTGCCGTCAGGACCGCGTCCACCCGTGGTCCGTACAGCTCCGCCAGCTCATCCGTGACAAGGACGACCCGCGCCCCCACCGCCCGTGCCCGCTCTATCAGGACCGTCAGCTCGGTCAACGCACGCCCCGGCTGGAAGATCACGACCGCGTCGCCCTGCCGCACGGCGAGCAGGCGGTCGGCGAGCGCGAACCCCGTATCCCCGAAGTAGCGGGCCCGGCGGCCGATCCTGCCGAGGGCCAACGCCAGGTGACGCGCGGCAAGTTCGGATGCCGCGATGCCGTAGCAGTGGATCTCGGGGGCCTCGGCCAGGAAGCCCACCGCGTCCCGCAGCGCCTCGCCCGGCGTCAGGCGCCGCGCGTGCTCGATGCGCTCCTGGGCCTCGTCGAACACCTCGCCCCAGATGCCGTCCAGGTCCCGGCCCACGTGCGCGATGCGCTGCTGGAGGCGCACCTCGGGCGGCACGGCCGACGTGAAGTCCGACGCCAGCTCCCTCTTGAGCGCGGGCAGGCCCGCATAACCGAGGCGCTGCATGGCGCGGACGACGGTCGCGTTGCTGGTGCCGCTCGCCGAGCCCAGCTCCTGGGCGCTGGCGAAGAGCAGCGACTCCGCGGGGGCGCTGACCACGTACTGGGCGACGGCCCGCTCGGAGGTCGAGAGCGTCTCCCACTGATCGCGCACGGCAGCCCGCAGTCGAGCGAGCCCCGCCCCACCGGGAGCACCGGACCCCGATGCTCCCGCCCCCGTCTGATCCTCTGAAATTTCCATTACGGCTATTGACTCTCGTGTGATGACCGTTACTGTCCTGGGCAACGCATTCCAGAAGGATAGCTTCCCGTAATCAACGTTACAGGACAGTGACGGTCACCGGAAGCTCTCCGTCGCGAGGAGAAGAATGGCACCCCGCACCGCCCCTGACGCCCCCGCCGCCGCCCCTGAACGCTCCCTCCCGCTCATCGAGATATCCGGCACTCCCCTCGAACGCGGCCACCAGTACGGCGAAGCCGTCCGCCCCCAGCTGCACGCCGCCCTCGCCTATTACGAGGAGGCGTTCGGCCAGTCGTCGGGCCTGACCTGGGACCAGGTCGCCACCCGCGCCGCCCGCTGGCTGGAGCCGGTCCGCGACTACGCGCCCCACCTCGCCGAGGAGATGCGCGGCATCGCGGAGGGCGCCGGAGTCGGCCTCAACGACATCCTCGCCCTCAACGCCCGAGGCGAGGTCATCTACGACCGCTCGTTCGCGTCCATGGAGGCCGAGAAGGCCACGGAGGCCACGGAGGCCACGGAGGAGGAGCCCGCCGACGGCTGCACTTCCTTCGCCGCGTACGGAGAGGCCAGCGGGGACGGTCACGTCTGGGCCGGGCAGAACTGGGACTGGCGGGCCGGGGTCGCCGACACCGTCGTCATGCTGCGCATCGTCCAGCCCCCGCACCCGACCCTGATCATGCAGGTCGAGGCGGGCCAGATCGGGCGCCAGGGCGCCAACTCGGCGGGCATCGCCCTCAACGCGAACGGCCTCGGCGGCCGCTTCAGCGACGCGATCGGCCTCCCCCAGACCGTCGTACGCCGCAGCGTGCTCGACCAGCCCAGCATCACCGACGCCCTGGACGTCCTCTGCCGCACCCGCGCCCACATCGCGTCCAACGCGCTGCTGACCTGCCGCGAGGGCTTCGCCGTAGACCTGGAGACGACGCCCGCCGGGCACGGCTGGATGTATCCCACGGACGGCCTCCTCGTGCACGGCAACCACTACCAGGCGGGCATCCCGGCCGCGATCGCCGCGAACTACCGCCCCATGTCGTCGGACTCGCTCGTCCGCGTCCCCCGTGCCGAACAGGGCCTCAAGTCCCTGCGCTCCTCAACCGGTGCCGACGAGTCCCGCAAGCTGATCAAGCAGGCGATGTCCGACCACCTGGGCCACCCCGAGTCGCTCTGCACCCACCCCGACCCGCGCAGGCCCGAGGTCAAGCACTGGGCCACGCTCGTCTCCTCCTGCGTCGACCTGACCAGCGGCGACTACCACGTCACCGCGGGCACTCCGTGCGACCGCGACTACCAGCACATGCCCTGGAACCTCTACGACGGCCCGTACGGAGACAACAGATGACGATCCCGAGTACGACCAGGACCACGACCAGGACCAGGACCAGGACCACGACCAGGACTCTGAAGCGGCCGGTGGCAGCAGGGCTGGCCGCAGTGGGCCTCCTCGTCACCGTCGCCGGATGCAGCGGCGCCGACACGGCAGCCACCGGCGGGAAGCCCGCCGACGCCGCGAAGCTGAAGCTGGACGCGACGACCGCAGCCGCCAAGGGGACGCTGGACAAGGCGAACTGGCTCCTGGAGGACGAGCCCGACTCGCTCGACCTCGACACCCAGGGCTCCAGCGCGGGCCGCGTAGTCCTCACGAACGTCTGCGAGCGCCTCTACCAACTCCAGCCCGACATGACGACGAAGCCCTTCCTCGCCGAGAGGACGAGCACGCCCGACGACAAGACCCTCGTCCTGAGCGTCCGGGACGGCGTCACCTTCCACGACGGTTCGAAGCTGACCGCCGACGACGTGCTGTGGTCGCTGAAGCGGCACGCCGATCCGGACATGGAGCAGGCCGACGAGTTCGGCAACGTCAAGTCCATGAAGAAGACAGGCGATCGCGAGATCACCATCCGCTTCAAGTCGCCCGACGCCCTCTTTACGAAGGCGCTCGCAGGCGACGCGGGAATCGTCTGGAACAAGGAGCAGGTAACCGCCGCGGGCAAGGACTTCGGCACTCCGGGCCAGGGCGACGCGTGCAGCGGCCCGTACGAGCTGAAGAGCTGGAAGTCCGGCGACTCGATCACCATCGAGGCGTACGACGACTACTGGGGCAAGAAGCCGCTGACCCGGCAGGTCGTCTTCCGCTGGGCCTCCGACAGCGCACTGGTCAACGCCCTGAAGACGGGCGCCGCCGACGGAACGTACGCGGAGTCCCCGAACACCGCGTCGGCCCTGCGCACCAGCAAGGGCCTCGACCAGCACTACGGCCCCTCCACGGCCTCGCTGGTCCTCATCCCGACGGCCCGCGGCGGCCTCAAAGACCCGCAGATCCGACGGGCCCTGTCCCTCGCGATCGACCGGACGGGCATCGCCAAGTCCGGCTACGGCGGGCTCGTCCAGCCGTGGGCCACGCCCGTCGGATCAGGCGCCTGGGGCTACGAGAAGTCCGAATTCGCGGCAGCCCAGAAGAAGTTGGAGGCAGCCGCACCCGCCACCCCCTCCGCCGCGGACCTGGCGAAGGCCAAGGAGCTCGTGAAGGAGGCAGGGGAGCCGACCGACCCCATCGTGATCGGTACGGACAGCAGCCAGGGCAGGACGGTCGTCGCGAACGCGGTGCGCTCCGCGCTCCAGCGGATCGGCCTCAAGGGGCAGATCAAGACCGTCCCCACGGCCCAGTTCGAGGAGTTCTACAGCGATCCGGCCGCCCGCGCGGACATCGATGTGCTGGTGGGCGACTGGTACATCTCCAAGGCCGACCCCATGGGCTTCTACGACAACGGCCTCTCCGACTCCTCCAACAACTGGGTCGGCTTCAAGGACGCGACGTACGACAAGAAGGTACGGCAGGCGCTGAGCACGCTCGACGACACGAAGCGGGCCGAGCTCGCCATCGACGTACAGCAGAGGTTCGTGGACGCGGGTGTCTGGATCCCGGTCGCGCAGGTCCCGTCGGCGCTGGTCATCAGCAACAAGCTGACAGGCCCGCCCGCTTCGCAGGCCTACCTCTACTACCCGTGGGCGGCCGAACTCGGCACCAAGGCGAACCCGACGACGAAGGCGAAGAAGGGCTAGGTGAACCGGACCATGCTCGCTCGAATTTCGCGACGCCTCGCCGGGCTCGTCGCCACCCTCTTCGCCGCCTCGTTCGTCATTTTCGCCGCCGTGTACGCGGCTCCGGGCGACCCGGCGGTGTTCCTCGCGGGCGGCCGGGACAAACTGACGCCCGAGCGCCTCGCCCAGGTCCGCTCCCAGTACCACCTGGACGAGCCGCTGGTGGTCCAGTACGGCAGGTGGCTGTGGGACTGCGTCCACTTCGACCTGGGGCGGTCCTTCAAGTACAGCGACCAGGTGGCGGACCTGGTGACGGCACGCTTCCCCACCACGCTCCAACTGGTCGCCTACGCAACCGTCCTGTTCGTCGTACTCGGCGTCGGCGCGGGAATCCTGGCCGCCGTCAAACGGTCCACGTGGGTGGACTCGGCGGTGGTCGGGGGCACGACGCTCGCGGCCTCGGTGCCGTCGTTCGTGGCGGCGATCGCACTCGTCTCGCTCTTCGGGGTCCAGCTGGGGTGGTTCCCGGTCTCGGGCTCGGGGGAGGGCTTCGGGGGCACACTGCACCATCTGACGCTGCCCGCCCTGTCGTTGGCCCTCGGCGCGCTCGCCATCATCAGCCGGGTCACCCGGCAGGCGATGGCGGACGCGGCGGCATCGGACCACGTGGAGGTGGCGCGGGCGTCCGGAGTGCCCGAGCGCGACATCATCCGACGCCACGTCCTGCGGAACGCGCTGGGTCCGATCATCACGATGTGCGGCCTCGTCATGGCGGGAATGCTGGCGGGCACGGTGGTCGTGGAGACGGCGTTCGGCATCAGCGGCATCGGTTCGCTCCTCGTGGGCGCGATCAATACGCACGACTTCCCGGTGGCACAGGCGGTCCTGCTGCTCATGGTCACCGGCTACATCGTGGTGACGACGCTGGTGGATGTGGTGCATCCGATGCTGGATCCCCGCGTGAAGGAGGCAACGTCATGAGCTCCACCTCTGCGTCCAGCTCCACCCCCGCCTCCACCCCTGCCTCCCCCCTGGCTCTCGCCCCTCTGAGGATGCCCCGCCGCAGGCGCCCGGTGGGAGTCCTCGTCGCCGCCGGTCTCCTCGCCCTGGTCGTCCTGGCCGCAGCCTTCGCACCGCTGCTCGCGCCCTACGCCCCCGACGCCATCGACCTCTCGGCATCGCTCGTCGGCACCTCGGGCGATCACCTCCTGGGCACCGACTCGTCCGGACAGGACCTGCTGTCGCGGGCCCTCTACGGAACCCGTACGAGCCTGCTGGCACCGATCCTGCTGCTCGCGGTCGCGGCCTTCCTCGGCGTCACGCTGGGTGTGCTCGCGGCGTGGCGCGGAGGCTGGGTGGACGCACTGGTCTCGCGCGTCACGGACGTGATGTACGCGTTCCCGGGCCTGCTGTTCACGGTCCTGATCATCGCGGTCTTCGGCGCGGGAATGACGACATCGGTCCTGGCCCTGGGTCTCGCTTTCACCCCGACCATCGCCAAGTACGTACGCTCACTGGCTCTCTCCGAAGCACGCAAGCCGTACGTCGACGCCTACCGGGTGCAGGGAATGGCAGGCGCCCGGATCTGTGTCGCGCACCTGGTGCCGAACCTGGGCCGCGCGATCCTCGGCTACTTGGTAGTGCTGTTCGGAGAGGCGCTGATGTCACTGGCAACGCTCTCCTACCTGGGCTTCGGCGCACAACCACCGTCATCGGACTGGGGCTTGATGGTCCAGGAAGGCCAGGCGGCGGTAGTCCAGGGCGCACTGCTCCCGGCCCTAGTCCCCGGCACGGCCATCGCCCTGGTCGTCGTGTCCTTCAACGTGGTCGGGGTCTGGGCCGCCGACCGGCTAGGGAGGCAGTGACTCATGCTGCTTGACATCGAAGACCTGACCCTGCGGATTCCGGGCGCAGCCCGACCACTCCTCGATTCGGTGTCGCTCACCGTACGGCCGGGCGAAGTGGTCGGCCTGGTGGGCGAGTCGGGCTCGGGCAAGTCGACCACGGCGAAGGCGGCGCTGGGCCTCCTTCCGGCGGGGGCGGTGACATCGGGTTCGGTCCGCGTGAACGGCACCGAAGTCCTCACCCTCACCGGCGAAGCCCTGCGCACCCACCGGGCGCGGACGGTGGCCATGGTCCACCAGGACCCGCGCGCCGCCCTCAACCCGGTGCGCCGCATAGGCGACTTCCTGACCGAGCGGGGAGCGACGCGCGAGCAGGCGGTCGAACTCCTCGACGCGGTAGGCCTGTCCGCCCCCGAACACCGCGTACGCCAACGCCCGCACGAACTCTCGGGCGGCATGTTGCAACGAGTGGTGATCGCGGGCGCGCTGGCGGCTGAACCGAGTCTGCTTCTTGCGGACGAGGCGACCAGCGCACTGGACGTCACGACGCAGGCAGAGATCCTGGCCCTCCTCCGCCGGCTCCGCTCCACCCGGGACCTGGGCCTCCTCTTCATCACCCATGACCTGCACCTGGCGGCCGCGTACTGCGATCGCGTGTACGTCATGTACGCGGGCCGAGTGGTGGAAGAGCGTTCGGCAAAGGCCCTGTTCGACACCCCGGCACACCCCTACACACGGGGCCTGCTCTCCTGCTCCCCCACCCTGGGCGACACTCCTCGCCCCCTCCATCCGATCCCGGGCCGCCCTCCGTCCCTCGCGGACACGTTCTCGGGGTGCCCGTTCGTGTCGCGGTGTCCGGAGTCGGAGGAGGGGTGCGAGACGTGGACGCCGGAGCGGCTGAAGCTGGACGACGGCGGCACCGTGGCTTGCGCTGTGGTGTCCAAGATGCCGAGTAGTACCGATGCGACAGAGGTGAGCCACTGATGCCCCAGGACCTGCTGACGGTGGTCGGCCTGAGCAAGAGCTACCCCTTGCCCGGCGGTGGCGGCCGCCACCAGGCCGCCGCCGACGTGACGTTCACGGTGAAGAAGGGCGGCTCCATCGGCATAGTGGGTGAATCCGGGTCGGGAAAGACCACCGTCGCCCGCATGTTGGTGGGCCTGGTCCGCCAGGACAGCGGCACGGTGACCGTAAAAGACCGCCCCCGAGAGACCCGCCCCCCACGAACGCGCCCCGCACGCCTGGCCAGAGCCAGGGAGATCCAGATGGTCTTCCAGGACCCCTACCTCTCCCTCGACCCCCGCCTGACCTCCGCCCAGTGCCTCCGCACAGCCCTGCGGCTGCACGGCAGGGACGAGGAGTTGGTGACCGGGCTCCTGGACCAGGTGGGCCTCGGCACCCGCGAGGCCGGCGCACGCCCCCGCGAACTCTCGGGCGGCCAGCGCCAGCGCCTGGCCATAGCAAGGGCGCTGGCGGTGGACCCCGAAGTCCTTGTCCTCGACGAGGCGGTGGCGGCACTGGACGTATCGATCCAGGCGCAGATCCTCCAACTCCTGGGAGAGATCCGCCGGGAGACGGGAGTGGCCCTGGTCTTCGTCAGCCACGACTTGGCGGTGGTCCAGCACATCACGGAGGAGGTCCTGGTGATGCGGGAGGGCAAGGTGGTGGAACAGGGCGCAACAGCACAGGTCCTGACGACCCCCCAGGACCCGTACACGCACCTACTCCTGGCCTCGGTCCCAAGAGAGGGCTGGAACCCAACCCCATAGAGCGCCGACACCCCGAAGGGGCGCGGGGAACTGCGCGCTTAGCCCCAACGCACCCGCAGAGAAGCAGAGAGGGGGCCACCCCAAGGCCCGTAGAAGGCCCCCAGGCCAGAAAAAGGCAGGAGCCCCGCCTCAACCGCTCACGCGGGGAGGTAGGGCTCCTTGGGTACTGCTATCCGTGTCCGGATCAAGTCACCGGAACTCTCACACGTCCCACTCACATGGGACGCCCCACTACTGGGGGGTGACGTTCTCCGCCTGCGGACCCTTCGGGCCCTGCGTGACATCGAAGCTCACGGCCTGGTTCTCCTCAAGGGAGCGGAAGCCGTTTGCGTTGATCGCGGAGTAGTGGACGAAGACGTCGGGGCCTCCGCCTTCCTGGGCGATGAATCCAAAGCCCTTTTCGGCGTTGAACCACTTCACGGTTCCGGTAGCCATAAGCCCTCCTTGGGCCAAAGGGTTGCCCTGCTCCAGAACCTGCGATTGTTGAAACAACTGCATAAGTCTGAAAACGACGAGAGCCTGCGGGTTACATGCTCCGCAGGCTCTGTACTGCAAGGGAAACCAAACTGCAACTTGCGGTGAGCTTAGCACGCAGGCACCCGAAAGCAATAGGGGGCAAGATCACGTCACCCCCAGGTTTGACGCACTCCCCAGAAGGGTTGACGGACCAGGTCCGGAGGGGTTGACAAGCGCTCCACGGGCCCCCGCTTTCCGCACGGTACCGCGCGGGGGCTAGCCTCCCCGATGTGGACAATTCTCCCGTTGGCACCCTTGCGGGGGCAGGCGCCGAACAGCTGCCCAGCCCTCTCTGCACGCCCCGGCCGCGCGTCGGTCACATTCAGTTCCTGAACTGCATGCCCCTGTACTGGGGACTCGCGCGAACCGGAACGCTGCTCGACTTCGAGCTCACGAAGGACACCCCCGAGAAGCTCAGTGAGCAGCTGGTGCGCGGTGATCTCGATATCGCTCCCGTCACTCTCGTCGAGTTCCTGCGGAACGCCGACGATCTTGTCGCTTTCCCCGATCTGGCGGTCGGCTGCGACGGCCCGGTGATGTCCTGCGTGATCGTCTCGCAGGTACCGCTCGACCAGCTGGACGGCGCGAGGGTCGCGCTCGGCTCGACCTCGCGCACCTCCGTGCGCCTTGCGCAGCTGCTGCTCGCCGAGCGGCACGGCGTACGGCCCGACTACTACACGTGTCCGCCCGACCTCGGTCTGATGATGCAGGAAGCGGACGCCGCCGTACTCATCGGGGACGCGGCGCTGCGGGCGAACCTGATCGACGGGCCGCGGCTCGGCCTCGATGTATACGACTTGGGCCAGATGTGGAAGGACTGGACGGGCCTGCCGTTCGTCTTCGCGGTCTGGGCGGCCCGGCGCGACTACGCGGAGCGCGAGCCGGCGGTCGTGCGCGAGGTGCACAAGGCGTTCCTCGCCTCGCGTGACCTCTCCCTGGAGGAGGTCGGCAAGGTCTCCGAGCAGGCCGCGCGCTGGGAGGCCTTCGACGCGACGGTCCTGGAGAAGTACTTCACGACGCTCGACTTCCGGTTCGGGAGCGAGCAGTTGGAGGGCGTCGAGGAGTTCGCGCGCCGGGTGGGGGAGACGACGGGCTTCCCGTCGGACGTACGGGTGGAACTGCTCAAGCCCTAGAGCAGACCCTGGAGCAGGCCCTGGCCGGGCATAGGCCCCGCCCCCGCCGCCTCCCCGCCGACTACGCTGAGCCGCAGACAATGCCCGCGGCCCGGGTGGCCGCGGCCGTGGCTGTGCGACGCGTCCTGGGGGAGGCCTTCGTCATGCACCCGCTCGATCCCGGCGAACCGACCGTCATCGGGCCCTACCGGCTGCTCGGCCGTCTTGGCTCGGGCGGTATGGGCCGGGTCTATTTGGGGCGCAGTTCGGGCGGTCGTACGGTCGCGGTGAAGGTCGTCCATCCGCACTTCGCGCTCGACGAGGAGTTCCGCGCCCGTTTCCGGCGCGAGGTGGACGCGGCGCGGCGGGTGGGCGGCGACTGGACGGCGCCGGTCCTCGACGCCGACCCGGAGGCGGCCGTCCCGTGGGTGGCCACGGGGTACGCGGCGGGTCCTTCGCTGGCGGAGGCGGTACGCGACCTGTCCCCTCTCCCCGCCCATTCCGTACGCGTACTTGTGGCGGGCCTGGCCGAGGCACTGGCGCACGTACACGAACTGGGCCTCGTCCACCGTGACGTGAAGCCGTCGAACGTCCTGCTCACGATGGACGGCCCCCGCCTGATCGACTTCGGCATCGCACGGGCCACGGACGGCACCGCCTCGCTCACATCGACCGGCGTCTCCATCGGCTCACCCGGCTACATGTCGCCCGAGCAGATCCTGGGGAAGGGGATCACCGGGGCGGCGGACGTCTTCTCGCTGGGCGCGGTCCTGGTGTACGCGGCGACGGGGACGTCGCCGTTCCCGGGCGACTCGTCGGCCTCGCTGCTCTACAAGGTCGTACACGAGGAACCGGAACTCGGCGGTCTCGACGGCGACTTGCGCGACCTCGCCCGGGAGTGCCTGTCAAAGGAAGCGAGCACACGCCCCGCTCCGGGGGAGATCGCACGACGTCTCGCCCCCGGCGGCGCGAACGGCCTGGTGGCGGCCGGTTGGCTGCCGGGACCGCTGGTGGAACGGGTCAGCCGGAGCGCGGTGCGGATCCTGGACCTGGACACGGCCGGGATCGCGGAACAGCCGTCGGGCCCAGTGCCGTTCGGCGACTCATTCGGCAACTCGATGGCGGGCGGCTCCTTCGGCCCTCCGGACGCTTCGTACGAGCCGCCTCCTGCCGCATACGTCCCTACGCAAACCACACCCCCGTCGTCACCCCCGCCGTCATCCCTGTCGTCAGGCCCACAGCCAGGCGGCACACCCGGCCGCGTAAGCGTGTCCGTAGCCGCGACGTCCACGCCGAGCGGGGCCGACGGCCGGGGCCGCAAGGTCAGTTGCACGCTGGTACTCGGAGTCGCGGGCGCGCTCGCCGCGGCGACGATCGGCTCCGTCTTCGTGTTCGGGCTGCTCCCGGGAGAGAACGACAAGGGCAGCGACGCCGGAGCCCAGCCCCCACAGGCAACGGCAAGCGACAAGCCGGGCAACGGCAAGGTCCCGAAGTCCTACCTCGGCACGTGGGAAGGCCGGGCGACAGCAGCCAACGGCGCGGTCCCGATGGGCACGTTCAGGCTCAAGGTCGAGCAGGAGAAGGTGGGCGAACGCTTCGCGGTCATGACGCAGACGGACCAGCTGGGCGGCACCTGCGCGGTGGACCTCGTCCTGAAGTCGGTCTCCGCCAAGGAGATCGTGGCGCGGGGCAAGGGGCAGGCGGCCGGTGCGGCCCAGTGCACGAAGAACAGCCACACTGTGCGGCTGCGCCCGGCGGGCGATGACCTTCGCTACCTCTCGCAGAACGCGAAGTCCGGTAACCCGGAGGCGCGGATGTCACGCGTGACCTGACGGGGCTCAGGCTGACGGGGCTCAGGCTGATGGGGTGCCGGCTGCGCTCGCGGGTTTCGTCGTTCGGCGGCCGTCGTAGACGGAGTGCAACCACAGTCCCATCCCTGCCGCGAGCACTGTGGCCGTCAGGCCCACCGCCCACACATAGGGATAGTTCTGGCTGACCCAGCAGTACTCACCGGAGGCACTGCAGTAGCCGTTCCGGTGGCTTCGCTTGGGGCGGGCAGTGTGCATCGCGATGGCGAGGGTCATTACGGCAGCACTCGCACCGGGAAGCGCCGCCGCCGTCCAGAGCGCCGAGCGGACCTTGTCCCGCTTCCAGTTGACGCGCAGGAACGGGCGGAATGCGAGTACTCCCGCCACCGGGAGGAGTACCCCGGCGGTGATAGCGAAGCCGTAGCCCTTGCCCGGCCATCCCGGCGCGAGCGCACGCCACATCTCGCCGGCCCACGTGTAGGGGCCGAGGGCGAGGGCGGCTGAGACCAGGATCGCGATGACCAGGACGAGACAGGCGAAGCCTGCCGCCCGCAGACGACGACCGCTGTGGCGCACCTGCTTGCCGCCACGGGGATTGCCGTTTGTCATCTGGACACCTCTGAATGAAAGCCGGATGACTCAGGCGTCGGGAGGGCCTTCTGACGGGACCGAGACCGTAGCAGCGCTGCTGGAGCAGGCTTGCGCAGGTCCAGTGTGGGTGCTGCGGCCTCAGAGGGAAGGCACTGAGGGCTGTCGTTACTGTATCCGTCAGCAACGATCACACCTGCCCAGTCATTGTTAAGGATTACGATCCGCCTATGCCTGCAGATCACTCCACGGCGTACGAAGCCCAATACACCTGGACGCCGATCCAGCTTCTGAGCGGCGCTGCGACGCGCCGCCTTGTCGCGTTTCGAGTCGACGATCAAGGAGTAACCCTGGGCGGTGCACCTGCGAAGTACGCGCGGCAGACCGCTTTTGTGCCTTGGCGGGACATTGAGGCAGTGGTCTTGTGGCAGCAGAGCACTACAGGGCTCTCCCCGATGAACTATGTGGGCCTGCGCCGCAGGGCAGGCGCACCGCAGCTTCCCGGGGCCAACGCCGGACTGAGCCGGGAGCGGACTGGTCATCTCGCACCCCACATCGACCACGAGGTCTTCTTGGCGAGCAGGCACATCAATCTGTGGACGCTGGACCGCAGACGTCTTGCCGAAGCCGTGGGTGTGTTTGCCCCTGGGGTCTCGGTCGAGGAAGTATCGAACACCTGACGACACGCAAGAGCTGAACGGGAGGGGCACGTACTGATGCGAGTACGGGCGACCGTGGTCCGGGAGGGAGCCGCGCCACGGGAAGCGTTGATCAACATTGACGACGGTACGACCGCGGCGGAAGTGGCCGCGGCGGTGGAGCGGTTGAACGGGCCGGACAGCGCCCTGCCGTTCCAGGTCCCAGGCGTAGTGACGCCGTCACCTGGACGTGTCCCCGGGTGGCACCAGCCGACGGCAGCAGGGTCTGGACGGCTGTGGGTCGACGGCACGCCCTGTGAACCGGAGGCGCCAGTCGGCAACACGCTACGGGACGGCGTGCGCCTCACAACCGACGACTCATTGGGACCGTTCATGATGAACGGCGAGCCCGCAGGGCGGTACGAGGTCACGGTCAGCGGCGGCGCGGGGGCCGGCCGGGTGGCCAGACTCTCGACCGGCGTCAGCACGATCGGCTCCGCGCCCACAGCCACGCTCGCCGTCGAGGATCCCTACCTGGCCCAGATGGCCGCGCGAGTCACCGTCGACATCAAGGGCCGGATCGAGATCGCCCCCTTCGATGGGGTCGTCCTCGCGCTCGACGATCAGCAAATGGCCCGGCCGCAGGAGTGGGAGCCCGGCATGCTCCTGAAGTCCGGCGAATCTCTGTTCAGCCTCTCGGAGGTCGGGGCGCCCGACGCCCACCTTTCACCTGCCGGCGAAGGCGGCCTCGCCTACAACCGGCCGCCCCGGCTGACCTCGCCGCGTGCCAACCCCCGCCTGCTCGTGCCCGTGGAGCCGAAGAAGGACGAGGCGCACCGCTTCCAGCTGCTCTCGATGCTCCTGCCGCTCTTCTTCGGCGTGGGCATGTACTTCATGATGGACTCGATCTACTTCCTCCTCTTCTGTCTGATGTCGCCGGTCATGATGCTGGGCCAGTGGCTGAGCGACCGGCGGCACGGCAAGAAGAAGTACGGCGCCGCGCTCAAGGAGTACAGGAAGGCCCTGGCTGACCACGAGGCTGAGGTGGAGCGGCTTGCCGAGGTCGACCAGCGCCGCCGCCGCGAGGCTTTCCCGGACGCCGGTCAGTTGCTCCTGTTCGCCACCGGACCGAGGCGCCGGCTGTGGGAGCGGCGGATCACCGACCCGGACGCGATGCAGCTACGGGTGGGCTTCGGTGACCTGTCCGCCGAGATCGACCTGGCCTTCGGCCGCGGCGCCACCGTGGAGGAGGGGGAGGAGCCGAAGCCCCCGGTCGTCACCAACGTCCCGCTGACGTTGCCCTTCGCCGAGCTCGGCGTCGTCGGTATCGCGGGCGACCGGCCGCGCGCGGTCTCCACCACCCGGTGGATGGCCGCCCAGGCCGCAGTCCTGCACAGTCCGCGCGACCTCTCCCTGGTGGTCCTCTCCTCCGCGCAGGACGCGGCGGAACAGTGGAGCTGGACCCAGTGGCTCCCGCACACCAGCCCCCAACAGGGACAGAACTGCGTCGCGTTGATGGGCACGGACGCTGAGTCCATCTCCCGCCGCGTCACCGAGCTCCTCAACGAACTCCAGCGCCGCCAGGCGATAGCCAAGGACCACGGCGGCGTCAACGCGCTGCGCCCCGACTCCCAGGTGCTGCTCATCCTCGACGGCGCGCGGCTCCTGCGCCGGGTGCCCGGCGTCCCGCAACTGCTCCAGGAAGGACCGGCGGTCGGGATCTTCGCGCTGTGCGTGGACGACGACGAGCGGCTTCTTCCCGAGGAGTGCCGCACCGCCGTCTGCTGGACCCCGGACTCACCGACCCGCGTTCACCTGCGCGGATACGGATACGAGGCGGTCGGTCAGATCCTCGCCGACCAGGTCTCCACCGCCTGGTGCGAGCGCGTGGCCCGCGCCCTCGCCCCCGTACGCGATGTGAGCCGTGACGACGCCGACAGCGCGCTGCCCACGGCCGCCCGGCTGCTCAACCTCATCGAGATGCCGAACCCGGCCGGCGCGGACATCGCCCGGATCTGGCAGCGCGGCGGATCGACCACGGTGGCGCCGATCGGCATTGCCGCCGACGGTCCGTTCGTCCTGGACATCCGGCGCGACGGACCGCACGCCCTCATTGCCGGTACCACCGGTGCCGGCAAGTCGGAGCTGCTGCAGACGATCATCACCTCGCTCGCGGTCGGCAACACACCGGACGCCCTGAACTTCGTCCTCATCGACTACAAGGGCGGCTCCGCCTTCCTGGACTGCTCGCGGCTCCCGCACACCGTCGGCATGGTCAGCGACCTCGACGCCCACCTCACGGAGCGCGCGCTCGCCTCGCTCGCCGCCGAGCTGAGGCGGCGCGAGGAGATCCTGTTCAAGGCCGAGACCAAGGACATCGAGGACTACAACGACGCCCGCAGACTGCGCCCCGAACTGGAGCCCATGCCGCGGCTCATGCTCGTCATCGACGAGTTCGCCTCGCTGGTCGCCGAGCTCCCCGACTTCATCGCGGGCCTCGTCGACATCGCCCGCCGAGGCCGCTCCCTCGGCGTGCACCTGATGCTCGCCACCCAGCGCCCCGCGGGCGTCGTCAGCGCGGACATCCGCGCCAACACCAACCTCCGCATCGCGCTGCGTGTCACCAACGGTGAGGAGTCCCGGGACGTCATCGACGCCGGCGACTCCGGGAACATTTCCAAGGCCACACCGGGTCGTTGCTACGTCCGCTCCGGTGCGCAATCCCTCGTCGGCGTGCAGACCGCCCGGATCGGTGGCCGCCGCCCCGGGCTCGACGCGGCACCGCAGGTCACCGTGAACCTCCTGAACTGGACGTCGTACGGGCATCCGCCGCCGCGCGCGGCGGCGGACGACGCCGACGACGGCACGCTGGTCACCGACCTCGCCGTGCTGGTCGACGCGATCGCCGACGGCGCGAAGCAGCTGGGCTGCGCCACCCCCCGCAGCCCTTGGCTGCCGCCCATCCCCAACCTGGTGCAGCTCGCCGAACTCCCCGAACTGCCGGCGACACCCGTCGGCGCCGACACGGTCCGGCCGATCGCCTTCGGCCTCACCGACCTCCCGGCCGAACAGGCGCGCGCCTCGCTCGCGCTCGACCTGGCCGACGGCGAGCACCTGATGATCGCGGGAGGCCCCCGTTCCGGCCGCTCGACGGCCCTGCGTACGATCGCGGGCGCTGTCGCACAGACCTGCAGCCCCAGCGACGTCCACATCTACGGCATCGACTGCGGCGCCAACGCGCTGCTGCCGCTGACCACTCTTCCGCACTGCGGCGCCGTGGTGACCCGCGAGCAGATGGCGCGCGTCGACCGGCTCCTCGGCAGGCTCCTCGACGAGGTCGGACGACGCCAGCTCCTGCTCGCCGAGAAGGGGCAGTCCAGCGCGGCCGAGCAGCGTGCGGCGGCCGACCCGGCGGACCGGTTGCCGTGGATGGTGGTCGTCTTCGACGGGTGGGACGCGTTCCGTCTCGCCTTCGAGAACTACGACTACGGCCGTCTCGTCGAGTCGGCGAAGCGGATCTTCCGTGAGGGTGCCGCGGTCGGAGTCAAGGTGGTCCTCGGCGTGGACCGCAGCGGCCTCATGGGTGAGGTCGCCAGCTCCTTCTCCGAGCGGCTCGTGCTGCGGCTCGCGGACCCGCAGGACTACTCGTTCGCGGGCATCATGCCGAAGGACGTACCCAAGGAAGTCCCGTCGGGCCGTGCCCTCAAGGGCACCGACGAGGGCGTCCAGGAGAGCCAGATCGCGCTCCTCGCCGAGAACCCCAACGGCCAGGCGCAGGTGGCCGCGCTCCAGGAGATCGCCCGGACGGCGGCCCAGACCTGGCCCCGCCCGCCTGTCGAGCAGCGCCCGATCCGTGTCGACGTGCTCCCGGCCCGCATCAAGGCTTCGGAGGCCATGGCACTCCAGCCCGACTTCACCCCGCCCTCGGAGCTGTGGGCCCTTTTCGCGGCGGGCGGCGATGAACTCTCACCGCTCGGCATGGACCTGGAGGAGTCAGGCCCCGGCTTCGTCATCTCAGGACCGCCGAAGTCCGGCCGCTCCAGCTCGCTGGTAGCGGCGACGATGTCGCTGCTGCGACGCGGCACGGAGGTCATCCTGGTGACTCCGCGTCGCTCGCCACTACGTGAATTCGCCTCGGAGGACGGAGTGTTGGGCTCCCTCAACGCGGATAGTTCGAGCGAGGAACTGGAAGCGCTGACGCAGAGCGCACGCGGTCCGTACGTGATCGTGGTGGACGACGCCGAGTTGATCTACGACACCACGCTGGACGAAGCCCTGGAGGAGGAGATCCGCCGCGGCATGGACGGCGGCCTCGGCGTGATCATGGCAGGTGCCGTGGACACGCTGTCCTCGCAATACCGCGGCTCAGTGGTGCAGGCGCGGAAGTCGAGGAACGGTCTGCTTCTGTCGCCGCAGGGGTCGGCGGACGGCGAGATGTTCAACATCCGCATCACGTCGAACAGCGCGACCGGGGGACCGACGGGGCGCGGGCTCTTTGTGCGGGGCGGGGAAGCGATGCCGGCTCAGGCGGTCATGCCGGACTGAGGGGTGTGGGACGGGGAGTTCCGGGACTGTTCCGGGCCATCCGAGGTCGCGCACAGACTTTCCGCACATTTCCTGCACAGCAAATACATTCGGGCCGGACAGCGTGGAAGCTGTCCGGCCCGAATGTATTTGCTCGACTGCAACCAGACCTTGACTAGTCGTTGGCCGTGTCGTTCGCCTGGGCAGCGTCGTGCGTCTCCTTGCGAGCATTCTCAAGAGACGTCACGAAGTTCTTCAGCTGCGGCTTCAGCTTGTCCCATTCCTCCCGGAATCGGTTGGCTCGGCCGCCCTTCCAGAACTCTTCGCTGTGGCTCGTGCCCGTCGAGATGGCGCGGATCAGGTCGTCAAGGTTGCCGTGCTGAGTCTTGAAGGTGCCGGAAAGAGTCCGGAGTCGCGTTGTGTCCGCGCCCTTCATGCCTGCATTACCGCTCATGGCGTTCCTCCCCGTGTTTCGAAAGCGAGACGAACCGTCCGTCCGCCGGGGCCCGATGCTATCGCAACGGGTGGACCCGCGTCATCCGTCCTGCGCCTTCCCGGAGTTGCCTTGCTCGGGGGGTTGGGTGCTCCGTATTCTTTGCTTGGATCAACCTGAGAAATCTCGTCAACAGTCGCCGGGCGACAACAGCTTGGCTCAACCCTGGAGGGGTAATGGGGGCCGACGACAAGGGCAAGGACAAGGGTGCGGACGAAGAGCCGCAGGTCGATAACCCTTATGTGACTCGCCTTGAGACATTGAAGACCAATCTCGTAGATGAGCTCAAAGAGCTCAAAAAGTGCCTGAAGACGGCGACTCAGGACGTGGGTGGCGATGGCAAGACGGGTAAGTCTTGGGTCGGCAAGACGGCCAACAAATGGCACGACGAGGTCCAGGGCAACCGCGGCCGCATGATCAGGGAGCTCGACAAGCTCATTCCGGCCGTAGATGCGCAGATCAAGGAGCTGCCCCCCAAGGTCTCCGCATCCACGGCGAGGATGATGAACAAGGATATGCAGTACATGTAGCCAAGCGCACTGTCACAACCGGTCGTTGTTGAGCTGAGTAAGAGTCAAGTCTAAACGGGGAGACATTCATGGGTGAGCCTGCGGAACGTGGCGGCAGCAGTGGCGGTGACGGATTCTCCGGCATTGACCCGGAGAATTTGGCCAAGACGATCAGCTCGCTCAACAGGGACCAGGAGAAACTCAAGTCGAGTGCGACCTGGATCAAGTCGAGCTTCGAGAGGTACGGCGTCAAGACCACGATGCTGACCGAACTGTTCGCCATCTCGGCCTGGGCCGAAAAGCAGCTCCCCATGCTCCGGCGGCGCCACCACCTCTCCATCGCCGAGGACACGAAGTACGGCCACGGCTACCCGGGCATGGTTCAGATCAAGGACAGCATGGTCGGTCAGACCAAACAGTCCATGGCCGACGGCAAGAAGCTGGGCGACAAATTCAAGGACAAGCTGAATGACGGGGACGATCCCAGCCCCGAGATGTTCGCCGACTTGCGCGCTCACAAAGAAGACGCGGACTATGTGAAATCCTTTTATAACGCGCTCGGTTCGCAGCGAGTACTGTGGCTTTCCAATCAAATGGGAGACCGCAACAGTGATCGCTACAAGGATCATCCGGACGAGCGGGAGAAGGACCGTTCGGTCATCGCCGACACCTTCGGTACGTTCACCAAGGTGGCCTTCGAAGGCAAGTCGCCCAAGCAGAAGCAGCAGGAGTGGAACAAGTGGTTCAGCGATTCGGCGCTGGACGAGTACGACGGCTTCAGGCCGGACCGTCTGACCCCCTTCCTCAAGGGCGGCTCACACGACAAGGACTTCCTCGTCGCTTTCAGTGACCGTGTGCTCGACAAGAAGAAGCAGGGAAAGGTCGACGAGACCCGGTTCTTCGGCAACAACGGCATGGGTGAAGGAGAGTGGGGCAAGGACAATTACCAGCAGCTCTTCGACGCCGTTTCGGAGAATCCGCAGGCCTCCGGCGAAGTTATGGACCACAACTACGACTTCGTACAGCATTCCCTCTATGACACAGGTCCCTGGAAGGTGGACGAGCCGAAGGAGCGCGGCAAGGCCTTCTTCAACATGGTCAACTCCGCGACGGTGACGCTCAAGCAGACCAACCCGTCCCTGGCGGAGAAGAATACGGGCCGGATCCTCTTCGACAACTACCAGCACCGCAACGGCAAAGACACCAAGGGTATGCACCCCATCGAGGGGACCCAGGCCCTCTACGCGAGCATCCTCACTGCGTACTGGAAGGACCTTGAGCACGGAGTCACGTCCCCGGCCGGTAACGCACTCTGGGGAAGCGACGTCAAGGCCAAGGGCGAGGAAAAGTACGCGAACACCACCAAGTGGAGCCTCCAGGACTTTATGAAGGGCCAGGACAAGGGCCGTCCTGGCCTTGAGGCGTCCGACAGCCTGTGGCGATCCCTCATGGAGGAATCGGCACGCGACCCCAAGGCGGCGGGCACGCTCAGCGCCCTGTTCCAGAGGTACGACGAGAAGGCACTCGACCACTCGTACTCGACGACGGAGAGCAACAAGGACGCCGGCGCCTTCTCCTCCATGAAGCGCGGAATGATGCAGGAGTTCTACCAGGAGTCCATGAAAAAGGCGTCCGGTGAGATCGAGGGCGACATTGACAAGTGGGTCACGGACACCAATAACTTCCGTGCGAAGATTATCGACACCGCCGGTGCAGTGGCCACTGGTGCAACCGCCGGAGGGGGAGTTGCCGGTATGAAGGGCGCGGCTGTGGGTGTCGCGTGGGGCCTGGGGGCGGAAACCGCCACCGGCTTGCTCAAGGATCTTGTGAAGGCCGATGAGAACGACGCACCCAAGGGTCTCAAAGAGGCTTTCAAGGGAGTCAAGGAGAACACAGCGGACTTCTCCTGGCAGACGGACTACCAGAACAACGCGGACGCGGCACGTGAGCACGACAGAATCAAGCCTGTCACGATCGAAACCGATGGCAAGGACGGAAGTCCCAAGGGCACCAAGGAGTACACGGGTGACGTCAAGGACTACGCAAGGGGAGATGGCAACTTCCTGGACAAGAAGGGCGGTATCAAGGACATCGAGTCCATGAGTACGGCCGAGCGCACGGCCTATAACAAATGGCTCCAGGACCCCGCCGTCGTCGCAGCGATCTGGCCGGAATACTCGACGGGGAGGAACGCTCGGGACTATCCCGGGCAGGACTCGTAGGGAATTACTGAGTCAGTGAAAGATGAGTCAGTGAAAGATGATTCGGTGAAGCACTGAGCGCGGCGGCCACGGCAACTGTGACTGATACTGATTGGTGTGTGAGCGATGAGAAACGCAGGCAGGGGTAGGAAAGCCGCGGTGGCGGTCTCGGTCGGCGTGCTGTTGATGGCCGCTGCTGGATGCGGCGACGACAAAGGGTCGGACTCTGGTGGCTCCGGGGGGTCGGTGGGCGACAAGCCGCTGAGCCGGTCGCAGCTCACAAGTGCCGTGCTGGCGCAGGGAGATGTACCGGGCTACACGATTCGCGCGGTGTCGGGCACCGGTTCCGACGCCGGTGGGTCGGCGCGCACGGCCGACAAGGAGTCCTGCCAGCCGATCGTCGACGCGATGGCGCCCGAAGCCTCCGCCTATGACAAGCGGTTGGCGGCACGGAGCATCGTCAAGACCCCCGAGGGCTCCGACAAACCCACCGCGGCCTACCGGCTCGTGCTGTCGAGTGCCAAGTCCGGGGCGGCGGCGAAGCAGTCGGTGCAGGACCTCAAAAAGGCGATCTCCGCCTGTGGTTCGGGCTTCGGGACCAAGCCTTCCGGGCTGGCCTCGAAGATTCGCACCGTGTCTGAGAACAAGTCCAGCCTCGGTGACGACGGCGCCGACTTCTCAGTCGAGTACCAGATGGGCCGGAAGGTCCGCTACGTGGTGACACAGGAGGGGGCGTCGCTGACCAGCGTTGCCGCCGAGGACGAGTTCGCGCACACGTTTGTCGCTGTGCCGAAGGAGGTCCTGGACGCGCAGGGGCGGAAGTTGGACAAAGCGGGTAAGTGAACTGTCTGAACTGACTGTCTGACCTGACTGTCTGAACTGACCTCTGCTGGGTGCAATTCAGTCGTCAGGCGTCAGTTCACTTGGGAAGGCGAACCCGGAGCACTGCGGTGTCCCAGTCCTCCGGGCCGCTTCTGTCCCCACCGTCAGTGGTGACGGCGACGTACAGACTGTCCTTCGAGGCTGTGATGGCCTGCACGCCGGCGATGACCGGGGCCAGCTTGCCGTCCTTCACGCGATAGACGATGCCCCCGGCCTCCGACGATTCCAGGAGCTCCTTCTGCGAGTCGGACGTGACTCCATGCCAGCGGAAGTCGCCTTCGAGGGTGGGATGGGCCTTCTCGCCGCCGTCGACGTAATAGACCTCGCCCGGTTTCGGGATGGCGGCCAGGTCTCCTGCGTGGTTCAGGACACCGCGCGGAATCTTCGCGTCCAGAGCTCGGCCGATGTCGGCGAAGGGGCTCTCCGCCTTGCCGACCTTGTCCGGCGCCTTTGCTGCCACGAACGGACTCAGCGTGCTGTCCTTGTTGATGCGGACGATCCCGGGGCCGGTCTTCCAGTAGAGACCGTCCTTCGTGGATACGAGGTCTCCGGAGTTGCCGGGATCCGAAACGAAGACGTCCGTCGCCTTTGTTCCCGCAGGTGGATTGAACCCGTTCCGCACAGCCGGATTGGAGGGTTTGTAAGACTCGTGGGCCTTGGGCGGGCGGCCCGCCACGAGCTGAATCGAATCGCCCTTGATCCGGTGGACGTAAGAGCCGTACGGCGGCGTCACGGTGAGGCCGTCACCGATGTAGACGGTTCCGTCCTTGGAGACTGAGACCCCCGACACCTTTTCTGTGCAGAACTTACTGATCGACGTGGTGCGAGGGTCAGCCTTCTTGCAGTGGCGCGTGCTGATGACCTCGGCCGCTTTGCCGTCCGGCCGGACCTTCCACAGACCGTCGTCGCCACCCGCGAGATACACCGATCCATCGGGCGCGGCAGCTGCCTGTTCGGCCCTGACCCCGTCCATCCCGGAAACGGTGATGCGCTCAGCGGCGCCGGAGCCCTTCTTGCGCCACATCACCATTCCGTTGTCCGATTTATCGTCTTCCTGTGTGAACAGAGAGACGGTGCCATCGGGGGCGGCGGCGAGTCCACTGAAGTTGCCTGCGATCGCCAACTGGTCGCCCTCCCCTGTGGCGTCCCCGCCACCACCCAGGACGAAGTCGACGTTCAGCGGCGTCTTGTCATCGGACGTGGAGTAATAGAGCGTGACCCCGGCGACAGCCGCAATCGCCACTCCGGCACCCACGATGGCCTGACGCTGCCGGGACCAGGAACTCAAGCCGCGCACCTGCCGCCACCTTTCATCGGACGTCTTCAACGGGCCGACGCTATCCGCGTGGTTGTCGGTTGCACCAGGCGTGATAGTGGGGCAAGCCAGTCCATCTCGCTGGACTGTCACCGTGTCGTGACGCGTGAGGAGGCGTGAAGCCTCCCGTTGCCGAGCCAAGAGACAGGGCATGCACATGTTCGGTCTCTGCACGTGGCCGTCACCCGTGGCCGTGACCCGTGGCCGTCACTCGTGGCCGTGACCCGTGGCCCGTGGCCGTACAGAGTTCGGGTCAGGAGAGAGTTGCGCCCCGCCCCACCACCCGCAGCCCCACCGCGTCCTGCTGTTCCACGTCGCTGTCCGTGGCTACGTGGATGGGGACGAACACCACCATCCAGTAGAAGCCGAACAGCCAGCGGCCAAGCAGGCGGAGAAGGGTGGGGCGGCCGCCGTCGGACATGCGGACGACCCGTATGCCCGTGAGGAGCTTTCCGATGCTTGCGCGGGTCGCGAAGGTGAGCAGGACGTGATTGAGAAAGGAGAGCCCGAACGCCGCGCCCAGGGCCGCGGCCCAGACCACGGGGGACTGGGGGCGGATTTCGACGACCCCGTTGAGCACGCTGACACCCGCTGTGGCTCCGGCCGCGAGGGCGGAGAGGAGGGCCAGGAGGGCGTCCACGCAGGAAGCGGTGACCCGGCGGGTTTGTGTAGGGGCCGGGGGCTGGGCGGGGGTGCGTTGCTGGCTGGCCACGGTGTTGTCTACTTTCCGGCTCCGGACTTCTTCTTCTCTTCCTCTTCCTTCTCCACGCGCTTGAGGGCCTTGTCTATTGCGGCACGCGCGTTCGCCACGGCATCCTTGATCTGCTTCTTGTGGCCGGAGAACTCACTCCGGAACCGCTCACTCTTCGGCCCCTTCCACGTGGCAGTGCCGCAGAGGCCCTGGACGTTGTCTATGGAGCGTTCCAACTGGTCCGCGTACTCCTTGAGCTTGCGTACGTCCGCACGGCAGTCGCTCTCTCGTGACATCGTGCCGCCTCTCTCAGCTGGGGCTGATCAGCTTGGTGATCATCTTGCGCAGTGTGTTCTTGCCGACGGGGCGCGCTTCGATGCCACTGGCGGCGTTGGGCTTCGCGACGTACACCGTCCACAGAGCCTTCTCGGTGGCGTACGTGGTCAGGAGCGGACCCGGAGCGTCGGCGAGCACGACCGTCTGACCGACCACCAGGGCGTTGTTGATGGCGTTGCTCAGGGCGCGGCCGACGTTCTCCTGGCTGATCTGTTCAGGAGTGAGCTGCTGGACGGGACCGTCCTTGTCGGCGACCTCGAAGGGGTCCACGAAGAGCAGTGCCATGTCCGCCGCGTCCTTGGCGGAGCCGGCGAGGGTGAACATGTGGAGGCCACCGGAGGTGACGCGCTCCACGAGGTAGAGGTCCTCGGCGTGCACGTAGACGAGCAGGTGAGTGAGGCCGCTCGACGTGTGTTGCTCGACCGCCAGGGCTCGGGTGGCGGTGCGGCGGAGGGTGAGGGCGAGGCTCACCTCGGGGGTGATGCGCATGTCCAGGTCCACGCCGGACGGGGTGGAGCCCGAGTCCGTGCCGTCGCCCGAAGCTTCACCGGCTGCGGATTGCGCGGCCGATGCCCGGAGCACCGCATCGAGTTCGTCTACGTTCGCGACCTCCACCGCCTCGCGCGAGACGAGGGACCGCAGTGCGGTGGCGTACACCCACTCGCGTTCCTGACCGGAGAGTGTGGCGAGCCGCGGAGTCGGGGCGACACATTCCGTCAGCGAATCGGGATCGAGGATGGCGATCTCTTCGTCGGTGAGCCGCAGCAGAGGCTGCGTCCCTCCCTCGGCGAGCGCCTCGGCCAGAATTCCGCGGAACTCCTGGAGCTCCATGTCAATTTCAGGGCTTTGCATGATGGTGCGTCCGATTCTCGCTTACCAGAACTTGTATTTGCTGATGGTGTTGGGCACTAGGTTGGTGACCGCGCTCTTTGCCCCGTTGACGATCTCGGCGCCCTTGTCCTTGATTTTGCCGCCCCACTCCTTGGTGGACTTCCAGGCCTGTTTGGCGCCCGACTTGATGTCGTCCCCCCACTTGTCCCAGGCCCAACTGCCCAGGAAATAGGCACCGGCCACGCCGAGGGCGACCCAGCCCACAACCGGGACCGCGGCTGCGACGGCCGCCGAAGCGCCGAGGGCAGTGGCCGCGCTTGCGCCACCGAGGACGGCCACGGCGCCGCCCGCCTCCACGAGGCCCATCGTCCGGTCAGCTGCGCCGTACACACCCGTGTGGCTCGGCAGGAACATCTCCTTGACACCGTGCACCACGCTCAGCGGAAGGAGGACACGCTGCGCGAGCATTCCGGCGCCCGGTGCCTTGGCGAAGAGCTTCGCCGCGAAGGGGATCTTTAGGCGCATGGCGACGCGACGGACGCTCTGCTGCCACTTCCAGGGCTCCTTGTACCAGTTGCGAATCTTCTGGTCCTTGAGGAGCTCTGTCAGAAGTTCCCCTCGCTTCGCCGCGATCCGAGCGTCCGATGAACCGAAGTACTTGTTGAGCTCCCAGACGGCGCGGGCGCCGGCGACGTTCTGACCCTGCGCCCACCGTTGGTAGAGGTGCATCGAAGCTTCAATGGCCGTGGGGATCTTGAGGATCTTGAGGGGGGTCTTGATGTCCTTGAGGGTGCCGTCCTTGAACTCTTTCCACGTCTCAAGCGCACCGGCGAGACCGGCAAAGGTGAGGATCGCCTCGGGGTCATCCTTGGAGATACCGAGGCGGCGCCGGATGTCCTTGGCCTCATCCGTCGCCCAGGAGGCCTTCTTGGGGAAGTCGGAGACTCCTTCGGCCTTGGCTTCCCATTTGGAGAGAATCCCGCTGATCAGGCCGCCCTGGATGGTGAGTGTTCCACCCATCACGTCAACGGCGGCAGCCAGCTTCGGCGCCTGAACGTCGTTCATTCCCTTGAAGCCCATTATCGCGTTCCTTGGTAGGTCTTTGCCATGCGCGTATGGGCGTGACGTTCCATCGGGTTGTGCGCCCGGCGCGGGTTCCCCGTAAAGATGAACCCGCCCTCGTCCTCCAGGGTGCCCACGTCCATGGTGTGACGGTTCACGATCGGCTCCCGTGAGGCAAGGGTGGTCCAATAGGCCGACGCTACCTGGGGGGTTACTGGTTCCGCCAGCTTCAATACCGGGACAAGTGGTCCTATTCGGGATGGCTGGCATCGTGTCGTGACGCATGGCATACACATGCCGCCCGCGGTTGCCTGGCGGTGTGCCGCCTACTGCGAGGGGGTGCCGCGCGGAGCTGGTGCCGGATCCCCTCCCTGCCCCTGGGCGCCCCCTTGGGCGGTCCTGGTCGTGGCGCCGTGAGGGTCGGAAGCGACTCAGTCAGCCAGTGGGCCATTTCCAACCTGGACGATGAGGATTTGGGCTGGCCTCGGGGCGTTCCTCGGTGCCGAGGCTGCGTCAGAGGATTGTAGACAGGTAGGCGTTGCGGGACTTGATCAGCCTTGGCATGTACCAGCTCAGGACAGCGCGGTCTGCGATGCGCCCGAGGACTCCAAGTGGGGAGGCGAACTCGATGGCATCGGTCATAACGGTGCCGCCCCTGCCGTCCGGTTCGAAGGTGTGCGCATGGCGCCACTCTTTGAACGGGCCGGCCACTTGCTCGTCGACGAAGTGCCGCGATGGCTCCCAGGAGGTGATCCGGGCAGTAAGTCGCCATGTCACGCCGAAGTGGCGGGCTTGGAAGGTGACGGACTGGCCGAGCGTCAGAGAGCCCCGGGTAATGCCCGCTACGGCCCGTTCGGAGGAGGAGGCCATCGATCGGGTGTGCGCCTCCACATCGAGACAGGCATCAAACACCTGATCAGGAGGGGCCGACAGCGCCGTAATGATCTCGAAGCGCCGCACCGGCTCTCCTGGGTGTCGACAGGCACGGGGAGCACCTGTACCGGGGACTGCACGAAGGGTCGGAGCTCCTGGTAGACGGGTTCTCGACCAAGATCACCCATATCCGCCGGAGCTCCATGTGCTTGTCTACCGATCGGCGATCGATCTGTCCAGTTCGACCCTCGACTACCTCTCCCGTCGCCTGGCGGCGCATCGACGCACTCACGACAGCTGGCATCCGCACCTGGGCAGTCAAAGCTGTCCTCGCCCTCCACCTCGCAGCATCAGCATGAGGTTGGAAGAGGCTCAGTGTGTTGTCCGCTCACCGGTTGATGGACTGGATTTCCTCGACCTTGATGTTCTGGGTGGTGCCGAAGGTGCCCGCGGGGAGGTTTCCGCCGGGGACGCCTGTGCCCTTCCAGGTGACCTTCCACGTGATGGTGGCCTTGAGTTCGTACGTTCCGTCGCCGGACGAGCGGAGGTAGGTCACGCCGCACGGCGGGGTCTTCTTGGCGTTGCCGCGAACATACGGGGAGCCGATGCTGCCGTCCTTGTTGATGGCGCACTCCCCGGAAGCGGGGTGGCTCTGCGCGTCCTTCGTGCCGGGCTCGATCTTGAGGGACTGCGGTTCGGCGGTGGTCGTGGCCTCGATGTTCTGACCACCGGCGTTGAGCGAGGCGGTCACCGAGACGGGCTTGAATTCCGCCTTGTCCAGCCAGGCCCAGGTGTGGAGGTTCACCTTCGTGACGTTCTCCGGAGCGAGTGTGACCTTTGTGCCGGGAATCTTGATCTTCGCGTAGGCGAGTTCGGCGAGGACCTCGGGCGTGACCGCGTTCTCGACGTTCGGGGGCTCGCCGTTGTCGACCCAGAAGGGCGGCTTCTCGCAGGCGAAGATGTCGCCGCCCTCTTCGTAGGGAAGGGAGGCACGGTCCCAGAACATGCCCTTGCCCTTTTTGGCCATGTTGTAGTTCTTGTAGGGGTGGCCTTCGACGTAGTGCTTCTCGAAGGCGCGGACCGCTTCGCCGAGCCCACTGGCGTGGGGGAGGTTCTTCGTCTTCTGGTGGTCCGCCTTGAGCTGATCAGGCGTGTACTTGGGCTCGTACCAGCAAGGGGGCGGGGTCCAGTCGGAGGATGAGACCGCCATTGGGCCGCTGTCTTTGCCTGTGCCGTTGCGGGACAGGTCGAAGCGGACGACAGAGGCTATCTCTTCGTCGTTCTTCTCACCGGACTGCTCGACATTGCCCTCTGATCCGCCACCGGGCCCGTCGGCAAAGGCGTTGCTGGGGATGATCGAGATGCCAATGACGGCACATACAAGTGCGGTAGCCCTCAAGGGCCGTTCTACGGCTGGCACTGACTGGCTCCCCGTTCCGACGTGACGGCGGTGGTCTTCCACACACCCTTGGCGCTGAGCTTGAGGCTGGCGTCGTAGAAGACATAGGACTTCTTCGTCACCGGAGTCTTGTCGGTCTTGTTGGTCTCCCGGTCCTTGCCGAACCACTTGCTCTCGTCGCCGCAGTACGTGAGACGTGCGGATCCGTCCTCGCGGAGCGCCACGGCGCGGTCGAAGAACCGGACTGTTCCAGTGACGGAGTAGCCGTCGTCCACAACCGACTTGATCCACGCGACAGCGCTGGTCGCGCCGTCGCCCTCCGAGTAGAACTGGACGGCCTCGGAGCTCGGATCACCCTTGATGATGGCGGCGTCGATGGCGCGGTGGCGCGCGGCGTTGTCCGCGAGCACGGCATCCTTCTTCGCGTCGCCCGTCTTGCCGCCCTCAAAGACGAGTACGTCGTCCTTGGGCAGCGTCACCTTCGGGCGGTCGGCGCTGTCCTCAGCTGATGCGCTCGGTGAGGCGGACTTCTTCGCGTCGCCCTGGTCGGCTCCCGCGATGTTGTCCTTGTCCTTGGAATCGCCGTCGTCCCCGCTGCCACAGGCCGTCAGGAGCAGGGCTGCGGTCGCGGCGAGCGCGGCGGTGACGGGCATGGTGCGGCGGTTCACAGTCGGCTCCCGGTGGGGCGAGGGGGTCTCCAAAGGCCCGACGTTATCTGTGGGGTTGTTGGTTCCGCCAGGGTTGATAGCGGGGCAAGTCGACTCATCCCGTCGGACTGTCATAGTGTCGTGACGCAGAGGCTGAGGAACCGAAAACACCGGCTGCCTTCCCCCGCCGAGGACACGACCGCGGAGGAGTGGCGACGGGGCCTGGAGGTGAACCTCACGGGCCCGTTCCTGCTCTCGCGGGCGCTCGGCACGCTGATGGTTGAGGCGGGCAGCGGCTCGATCGTGAACGTCGCCACGATCGCGAGCCTCCACGGCGTCGCGGACCGCGCCGCGTACAACGCGCGCAAGCACGGACTGATCGGCCTCACACGGACGTTGGTGGCGGAGAGGGGCGGCCGGGGCGTACGTGCGAACGCGGTCTGTCCAGGGTGGGTGAAGACGGAAATGGACGCGGCGGACCAAGCGCCGGCGGCTATGCGGACGCCGACATCACGGACCGCGTCCCGATGGCCCGTTTCGCGTCCCCCGAGGAATCGCGCAGGCGACGGCGTTTCTGGCGGACGGGCGGCGGAGCGGGTTCATCAACGGGGTGGCGTTGCCGGTGGACGGTGGGTGGACGTCGAATGCGAGTTGGACGTCGCTGAGGCTGAGGCTGAGGAAGCGGGGAGCGGGTCGAATGGCGCGGCGGCCCCGTGTCTCATCGCGGAGTGGGTACCAGGCGCAGTCGAGTCGGCGGACCTGCTCGACTGCACCAGAGTCCGTCTGCGCGACGAGCCGCCCCTTGTCAGTGGCTGATCACCGGTTGATGGACTGAATCTCCTCGACGGTGATCGGCTGGTCGTTGCCGTACTCGCCGTTGGGGAGGTCGCCGCCCGCGCCGCCCGTGCCGGTCCAGGTGATCTCCCAGGTGGCGGTGGCCTGGAGGTTGAACGTGCCGTTGCCCGACGAGCGTTGGTAGGTGACGCCGCAGGGCGGCGTCTGCTTCGACTTGCCCTTCGCGTACGGCTCGCCGATCGAACCGTCGTCGTTCATCTCGCACTTGCCGGATGCGGGGAGCAGCGTGGCGTCTTCCGTACCGGGCTTGATGCTGAGCGCGACGGGCTTCGCGACGGTCGTCGCCTCGATGTGCAGCCCGGGGGCGTCGAGCGAGGCGGTCACGGACACGGGCTTGAAGTCACCCTTGTCGAGCCAGGCCCAAGTGGGGAGGTTGACCTTGGAGGGGCCGTCGGGGGCGAGGGTGACCTTGGTGCCGGGGACCTTGATCTGGTTGTAGGCGAGTTTGGCGAGGATCTCCGGGCTGATGGCGTTCGGGACGTCCGGGATCTCGCCGTTGTCGACCCAGAAGGGGGGATCGGTGCACTTCGCCTGTTCAGCGACCGTGGCGTCGGGGCTGAACTGGGCGCCCCACCACATCCCTTTCTTCTCCTTGTCGATGTTGTAGTTGTCCTTGGCGTAGGCGTGGTTCTCGTCGGACATGTCCTTCAGGGCATCCCGTGGAGCGCCGGGGTCGTGCCTCGCGGTGAAGTACATCCGGTCGCGGAACTTCGCGAACTCGCCGGCCTTCCACTCCGGGGCGTACCAGCAGGGCGGCGGTGTCCAATTGGGGTCGACTGACGTGACCGTGCCGCCGCCAGGAGAGGTGCCGGTGGACTTGTAGGTGATCTTGGCCTGGGCGGCGACCGTGTGGTCGGGACCCTTGGAACCCTGGCTGTCGATTTTGACGGGGTCCGCCGCCATCGCGGGAGTGCCCGCCAACAGGACCAGTGAGCCGCAAACAGCCGACACAATAAGTGGCTTACGCATACCTATCCCCCGTTATCCCCGTTATCCCATGCATTGCTGAGATTCGCCCTCCACCTTGACGAGGTCGGCCCGCCACAGTCCCTTGGTGCTCTTGGCGGCAGTCATCGAGATCTGCCAGGAGGAGTAATCCTTGATGCTCGGCTTGGTGCGGAGCACCTTCTTGGTTTTGACTTCCTTGCCGAAGAGCTTGTTGTCATTGGTGCAGAAGGTGACGGCGACGGTCTTCTTCTCCGTGACGGTCTGCACCTTCACGTCCGTGTACCGGCGCTCACCGGTGACGGTGTAACCGGCGTCGATGTGGTCCTTGATCTGCTTCTTCGCGTACGTCTGCGCCGGGCTGCCGATCTCCGAGTAGAACTTGTACGCGGCGTCGTCCGCATCCTGCTTGACGATTCCGTACTCAATGGCCCGCGCGTAATTCTGGGCGTCGTTCAGCGCCGCCACCTGGTCCGGGTCCGACAGGTTGACCTTGCCGAAGACAAGATCGACGTCGGACGGGAACTTCATCTCCGGCCGGTCGATCTCCGAAGCCCCGCCGGCTTCAGGGCTCGGCGAGGTGCCCTTCTTGGTGTCACCGGAACCGGCCCCCGGGATCTTGTCGCTGCCCGAATCCTTGCTGTCCCCGCCCCCGCACGCGGTCAAGAGGAGAGCAGCGGCAGCCGCCATCGAAACGGCGGCGACGGGCAGGGTGCGACTGCGGTTCACGTAGGACTCCCGGTGGGGCGACGGTTCTGCAAGCCATCAGACGGTACTGAAGTGGTCAATGGTTTCGCCAGAGTCGACCTTGCCGAATCCGACTGGCGAATACGAGCAACGCTCACCGGCACTGCGCAGCCTCGTCCTCGACCTTGGCCTTCTGAGCGAGCCAGAGGCCGTCGGTGCTCTTCGAGGGGACCATCTCAATCCGCCAGAGCCAGTAATTCTTGGGGCCCGGTTCGAAGGGGATCTTCTCTTTTGTCCGGAGATCCTTGCCGCTCATCTTGCTCTCGTCGGAGCAGAAGGTGACGACCATGCCCTTCTTGTCCGCGCCCTCGCCCGGCTGCACTTTCGCATCGCTGTGGGATCGCTCGCCCGCGACGCTGAAGTCGGCCGAGGAATGATTCCTGATCTGGGACTTCGCGTACTCGCGGGCATCACTGCCCGCCTCCGAGTAGAACTTGTACGCGGAGTTCTCCGGGTCCTGCTCGACGATTCCGTAGACGGTTGAACGCGCGTAATTCTGGGCGTCGTTCAGCGCGGCGGCCTGGTCCGGGTCGGACAGCTCATTCTTCTCGAAGACCAGACGTACGTCGGAGGGGAACTTCATCGCGGGCCGCTCGATCGCGGGCGCCTCGCTCCTCTTCGCGCTCGGCGAGGCACTCTTCTCCGCGTCTGCGCCCCCGGAAGCCTTGCCCTTCCCGGAGGAGTCACTGTCGTCACCCCCGCACCCCGTGAGCAGGAGAGCGGCGGCAGCCGTCAGCGAGACGGCTCCAGGCAGGACACGACTGCGGTTCACGTAGGACTCCCGGTGGGGCGAGGGTTCTTCACGCCATCTGACGCTACTTAAGTGGCAGATGGTTTCGCTGGGATTCACTTCACCGGGAAGTGAAGGTTTTGTCGCGCGCGGTGTACCGGTCGATGTCGGCCGGCACACCGCGCACTGCAGTCAGCGCAGCGGATCAGCGGCGGTTCATCGTCCGCTTGACCTTCTTGCCCGCCGGTGATTCATCCAGCGTCTTCCACAGCTTCGATGAGCTCAGGGACGTGTACACACCCGGAGCGCCCTGCGCCCCGCAGCCGTCCCCGTACGAGACGACGCCGATCTGGATCGGGGCCCTGCGGCCGGGGACGTTGCGGAAGATGGGGCCGCCGCTGTCGCCCTGGCAGGAGTCCTTCGTCTCAACTCCCGCGCAGAAGTTGACCTTTGAGTTGTACTCCCCGTAACTCGTCCCGCATTCCGCGTGCGAGAGGATCGGGACCTTTACCTGGCGCAGGCGGTCCGGGGTGTTGGGGAGTTCTGCGTCCGTGTTGCCCCAGCCCGTGACCGTGGCCTTCTGACCCGGGCGGATCAGGGCGTCCGTGCCTTGGGTGGGGAGGGCGATCGGGCTGATGCCTTTCACCGGCTTGCTGAGTTGGATGAACGCTACGTCGTACGCCTCCTGGCCCTTGAGGTAGCGGGGGTGAACGACCACTCCGCCCTTCGCGGCGTTGCGGATCTGGCCCTGGCCGGAGGAGGAGAGGACCGTGCGGCCCACCGCCATCTGTAGCTTCTTCGGGCTCACGGGCTTGCCCGCGTCGTCGACCAGGCAGTGCGCCGCCGTCATCACCGTGTCCGCGGTGACGAGGCTGCCGCCGCAGAACTGGCGGTCAAGCGCGCTGCCCTGGCCCTTGTCCATGACGGCCACCATGCACGGGTAGGCGTCGTTGGAGACTTCGGTGCCGCCGATGATGGCGTGCGCGGCAGGGGTGCCTGTCGCCAGCAGGGCCAGCGTCGCTGTCGCTACGCCCGCCGTCGCTGCCAAGGTCTTGCCCGAGCCGCGTCGTGTGCGTGAGGGAAGGGAGGGAAAGGAGGGAAAGGAGGGAAAGGAAAGTCTCATGGGGGTTGAATTTCTCTTTCGTGAGCAGGAGTTTCCGGCGCGGGACCCTGCCGCCGCTTCCGCTCGGTCACTCGATTGCTCGATCGGTGAGCTTTCGCCGCGCGGCCCTTGCGCCGGACTGTGAGATGAGGGACAAGGGGCTGGGGTTCATCGGCCGCCCTTAGGGAACTGGCTGTCCTTCGGGGAACTGGCCGCCCTTAGGGAACTGGCTGTCCTTCGGGGAACTGGCCGTCCTTCGGGGAACTGGCCGTCCTCAGGGAACCGGCCCCGCCCCTTCCGGCGTCATCCGTGCGGTTGATGGATCAGCGGTCCGGTTAGTCACGGATCGGTCGGTGTCCCTCATCGCCCCGCACCGCGCCGCCCGTTGCGCAAAGGGCGTTCATTCGCGTACGCACATCCCCGCCCCCTTCCGCGATCCGGGAATGCGTGGGAACCATGGAGCATGGATTGCGCGTGAATAACGATGAGGCGGGCGGGCTCCGGCAGTCTCAGCGCGCCTTGAGGGGCTTATGTGCTGCTGATACGGTGCGATGACTTGACACTGTGCCTGGGGCTGAATAGCCCGCCCGAGGCGGGCGAGAGAGTCGCGAGTGTCCGAAAATGACCGAAACTTCTTGGGCGTGCGGGGAGCAGTTGCGTGAAGATCCAAGAGCGTACGGGGGCGGGCAACAGCCGTTCCGCCGCGCCGGTTCAGCCAGCGGTCGGTGAGCGCCTTCCCGCGCCGCCTCGCGAGCGCAAACCGGCACTCGCCGCCCTGGCCGTTCTGCTCATCCTGATCGGTGCCCTCGGCGCTACCGTCCTCGTGCTGCGCGCCGGAGAGCGCGTAGAGGTCGTGAAGGTGACGCAAGAGATCGCGGCGGGCGAGTCGGTGAGTGACAGCAATGTCACCTCCGTCATGGTCGCCGACGACGCGAGCATCAACTACGTGAAGTGGTCCCAGGTCGACGGCCTGAAGAAGCTCAAGGCCACGAACACCATCCCCAAGGGTGCGGTGGCCGTGGGCGAGATGTTCTCCAGCAAGAGCGGCCTGCCCGCGGGCAAGTCCGCCGTCGGTGTCGCCCTCAAGGAGGGCCAGTACCCCGCGGACGGGCTGAAGGCAGGCGACAGCGTGGACGTCTACCAGGTCGGCGACGACGCCCCCGCCGGCAGTGACGACAAGGCGACCGGCGGTTCGGCCGGATCGAGTGCGAGTGACTCGCCGATCGTGTCCGCCGCCCGCGTCAGCTCCATCGCGGACAAGAGCGACTCGACCGTGAGCACCGGCGCCCTCGGCGTCACGCTCCTCGTCGACACCGCCGACGCCGCCGCCGTCACCAGGGCAGCGTCCGCCGGTGCCGTCGCGCTCGTCCAAGTGTCTCCCAACGGCAACTAGAGGCGAGTAGAAGAGACATGGCGCTCATTGCTCTCGCCGCTGACAAGGGGTCTCCCGGAGTCACCACCGCGGCCGTCGCGCTCGCTGCCGTCTGGCCGCGCCGCGTACTCGTCGCGGAGACCGACCCCGCCGGTGGCGACCTCGTCTACCGCAGTGCCGCCGCGCACGGCGGACCGCTCAACCCCAACACCGGGATGCTCAGCATCGCGGCCACCGCACGCCGAGGCCTCGTACCCGACCAACTCTGGGACCACACCCAGCCGTTGGCCGGTGGGCTAGAGGTCCTCGTCGGGCTCGGAGTGGCCGAGCAGGCCGCCGGTCTCGCGGGGCTCTGGCCCACCCTCGGCCGTGCCTTCTCCCAGCTCGCCGACTCCCCGCACGCGCCCGCCGATGTGATCGCCGATTGTGGTCGCATCAGTGGGGACACTCCTGCCGTCGAGCTCTTCCCGCAAGCCGCCCTCGTGCTGCTCATCTCGCGGACCGAGCCCGAGGCCATCGCCCGCGTACGTGACCGTGCCGCCGCCCTGGCCACCAAGCTGCACGGCGGATCCCGTGGCGCCGCGTCGCTCGCGACCCCGCTCATCGGCGTACTCCTGATCGCCGAACCGTCGACGTCCGCCAAGCTCGTCCACCAGGTCAACGACATGCTGATGGCCGCGCAGACCGGCGCACGCGTCGTCGGCACGCTCGCCGAGGACCCGGCGGGCGCCGAGCAGTTGGCGGGTCGCAAGCGCGGCCGTCTCGACAAGTCGATGCTGATCCGCTCGGCCCGCAAGGTGACCTCCGACCTGTACCAGCAGTACGGCGCCGCCTGGACGAACCCGACCGCGGGTACGCACGGCGGACACGGCACGCACGGCGGACACGGTACGCATGGCACGCACGGGGCAGGCCGATGACCGTTCCCGTCGATCACCAGCTCGTGAAGCGGTTCCGGCAGGACGCCGGTGACCGCATCGCCGAGCAGCGCCGCCTGGACCAGGTCTCCGGCGTCACCCCCATGTCGGGCGAGGACGAGCGGCAGTACGCCCGTGCCGTCATCGCCCAGATACTGGAGGAGTACGCCCGGATAGAGATCAACGCCGGGCGCACCCCGCTGGACGCGGACACCGAGGAGAAGTACGCGGCCGCCGTGCACGCCGCGCTCTTCGGCGTCGGCCGGCTCCAGCCGCTGCTCGACGACCCGGAAGTCGAGAACATCGACATCAACGGGTACGACCAGGTCTTCGTCGGATACGCCGACGGCCGCGAGGCCAAGGCGGACCCGGTCGCCGAGACCGACGAGGAGCTCATCGAGCTCATCCAGATCCTCGGCGCCTACTCCGGCCTCTCCTCGCGCCCCTTCGACTCCGCGAACCCGCAGCTCGACCTCCGGCTGCCCGACGGCTCGCGTCTGTCGGCCGTCATGGACGTCACGCGACGCCCCGCGCTCTCCATCCGACGTGCCCGCATGGGCAAGGTCTTCATGTCGGACCTGGTCGGCAACGGCACGGTGACTCCCGAGGTCGCGCACTTCATGGCATGCGCGGTGCGGGCCCGCAAGAACATCATGATCGCGGGCGCGACCAACGCCGGAAAGACCACGCTGCTGAGGGCGCTCGCGAACGAGATCCCGCCGCACGAGCGTCTGGTGACCGTCGAGCGCGCCCTTGAGCTCGGCCTCGACCAGTACGCCGATCTGCACCCCAATGTGGTGGCGTTCGAGGAGCGGCTGCCCAACTCCGAGGGGCAGGGCACCATTTCGATGGCGGAGCTCGTGCGCCGTTCGCTCCGTATGAACCCCTCCCGCGTCATCGTCGGTGAGGTGCTCGGCGACGAGATCGTGACCATGCTGAACGCGATGTCGCAGGGCAACGACGGCTCGCTCTCCACGATCCACGCCAACAGCTCGAGTGAGGTCTTCAACCGCATCTCGACGTACGCACTCCAGGCCACCGAGCGGCTGCCCATCGAGGCGAGCCAGATGCTCGTGGCCGGAGCCGTCAACTTCGTCGTCTTCATCCAGCGGCGCAACAACTACCAGACCGGCGGCAAGCTCCAGCGCATGGTGACCTCGGTCCGCGAGGTCAACGGCGTCGACGGCCGCGTCCTGTCCAGTGAGGTCTTCGCGGAGGCCTCGAACGGGCAGATCGTCGCGCACGCGCCGATCGCCTGCATGGACGACCTGGCCCAGTTCGGCTACCGCCCCGCCGGGCAATGGGGGTGAGCACGACATGAACTCACTCGGCTCGATGGGCGGCCTTTTCTCGCTGCCCGTCCTGTACGCACTGGGCTGCGGCATCGCGGTCGGCGGTGGCCTCGCGGTCCTCGCGATCGCGCTGCGCGGCCTGCCGGTGAAGCCCGAGCACGAGAAGCAGAAGGCCAGCGCGCGGATGAGCGAACTCATCCGGTTCGCGGGCCAGCGCGGATCGCTCGCCATCGGCGTCGGTCTGGTGGTGCTTCTCCTGACCCGCTGGGCGGTGGCGGGCATCGCGTCCGGCATCCTCGTCTTCTTCTGGGACAAGCTGTTCGGCGGCGCTTCGGAGGAGCGCGCGCAGATGAAGCGCGTCGAGGCGCTGGCCGCGTGGACGGAGTCCCTCCGAGACACCATCGCGGGCGCGGTCGGCCTGGAGCAGGCGATCCCCGCTTCGGCGCGGGCCGCTGCGCCGGTGCTGCGGCCGCATCTGGATGCTTTGGTGGACCGGCTGCGTGCGCGTACGCCGTTGCCCGAGGCGCTCCAGGTGCTTGCGGACGAGATTGATGACGCGTCTGCGGACATCATCGTGGCGGCACTGATCCTGAACGCGAAGCTGCGTGGGCCGGGGCTGAGGCAGGTGCTCGGCGCCCTTGCCAAGTCGGCGCGCGAAGAGGTCGACATGCGGCAGCGCGTGATGGCACAGCGGGCGTCGACGCGGCGGTCGGTGCAGATCGTGGTGGCGGTGTCGATCGCGTTCGTACTCGGTCTGTCGATCTTCAACCGGGACTTCGTCTCGCCGTACGGCACGGCGGTCGGGCAGCTCGTACTCGCGTGCGTCTGCGGTCTGTTCGCGCTCGGCTTCTGGTGGCTGCGCAAGCTCTCGACGGTGGAGACCCCGGACCGCTTCCTGGTACGGGACGAGCCGGGTGTGCAGTTCGTTCGTCCGCGGGGTCCGGGCGCGGGCCCCGCGGGTGGTGCCGCTTCGGGCGAGCAGGCGCCGCTGACGGGCCCGGCGGGCCCGTACGGCCAGCCTCAGCCGGGTCAGGGCCCGGGTCAGCCTGGTCAGCCGGGCTATTCGAATCCTGAGGGGGTACGTCGATGAGCCTGACGATGCCGATAGTGATCGGCGCGATCATGGGCCTGGGCATCTACGCCCTCGTGCGTGCGCTGATGCCCTCCAAGCGGAGTGCGGTCGCGACTGTCGCGCGGATTGACGCCATGCGGGCTCGGGGGGCGGCCTACGAGGCGCAGCGTTCACCGTCCGGTGACGGCAAGAAGGCCTCCGGCCGGATTGATTCGACGCGGGCCCGGGTGGGTGCGCGGGTCGCCGAGTTCTATCTCGAGCAGGGCTGGGAACAGCGCTCGCTGCGGGCCGACTTGGCGGTGCTCGACCGCAGCTGGGAGAAGTTCCTGGCGACGAAGACGTTGCTGGCGGCCGTGGGGGTCTTCTTCGGACCGTTCATGTTCGCCGTCATCTGGACGCTCGGCGTCGGCAGCAGTCCGATCATCCCGGTCTGGCTCGCGTTGATGTTCGGCGCCATCTTCTTCTTTCTGCCCGACCTCGAAGTGCGGCGTGACGCTGCGAACAAGCGACGCGACCTGCGTCGCGTCATCGGCGCCTATCTGGACCTGGTGTCGATGAGCCTGGCGGGCGGGCGTGGCCTTCCCGAGGCGCTGATGGCGGCGGCGGAGATCTCCGACGGCTGGGCGACACGGCGTATCCGGGCGGCGTTGGCCGATGCCCGGATCACCGGCATCAGCCAGTGGCAGGCGCTCGGCGCGCTCGGCGAGCAACTGGGCGTCGAGGAGCTCAAGGACCTGTCCGCTTCTCTCGGCCTGGTGGCCGATGACGGCGCCAAGGTGCGCGAGTCGCTCGCCTCCCGCGCGGAGACGATGCGGCACCGCGAAATGGCCGAGATCGAGGGCAGTGCGGGTGAGAAATCCCAGTCGATGCTCGTCGCCCAGCTGCTGTTGTGCGCGGGCTTCCTGGTCTTCCTGATCTTCCCGGCGGCGATGCGCGTGTTTCAGGTCTAGCGATCTTTACGGCGATGGACGGGCCGGCCGAAACGTCGGTGGCCCGGGACCCTTCCCCCCACTCCTGAAAGGACAACTCACCATGAACGGACGGAACTTCAGCACCGGCAACCCCGGTCTGGACCTCGTGATCACCTTCTTGCAGGGCCGCGTGCAGCGCGCCCGCTCCGGCGAGCTCGACCGCGGTGCGTCCGCGGTCGAGTGGGTCATCATCTCGGCGGTCGTCGTGGCGATCGTCGGCGTGGTCGCCGCCGTCATCAACGGAGCGCTGAAGGGCGGCGCGAACGACGTCAAGAAGTGCATCGAGGGCGCTGACCAGGACGGCACCTGCTGATCAGCCGGTGACCGGGGAGCGAAGGCGGCCAAGAGTGCACGGGTGCGTTAAGCGATGGGTACGCCGCAGGGTGGAGGCAGCCTCCACCCGCGGCGAGTCCGGCATGACCGCGATCGAGTTCGTGCTGCTCACTCCGGTCCTTTTCTTCATGATCTTCGCGACGGTGCAGTTCGCGCTGTACTTCTTCGCGGATCATGTCGCCCAGGCCGCGGCCCAGGCGGGTGCGCGCAAGGCCCGTGCGACGGCAGACGCGAACCCGGGCGGTTGGCGGGGCGACGCGCGTGACGTGGTCGACGACTACATCCAGCAGCTGGGACCGAAGTTGGTGCTCGGCCCGGACGTGAAGGTGATCGAGCCGAAGGCGAACACGGTCGGCGTGGAGATCACCGCGAAGGTGCCATCCGTCTTTCCCGGCCTTGATATGACGGTGCGCGCGCAGTCGGCAGGCCCGGTGGAGCGGTTCGTGGAGGAAGACGGCTGATGAGGAAAGCATGGGCCCGTGCTGTCCTCCACGGGATGTGCGCGTCGGGCCGTAGGTCGGATCGAGGGCTCTCGACCATCGAGGTGGTCATCCTCGCGCCTGTGATGATCCTCTTCATCCTGATCCTGGTGGCCTTCGGCCAGCTTGTCGACGCCCGGGGAGGCGTTGACGGGGCGGCGCGTGACGCCGCGCGTGCCGGTTCGATCCAGAAGAACCAGGGCACGGCGATGGCCGAGGCGAAGGCGGCGGCGGAGGCCGACCTCGAGGGAATGTGTGTCGGTCCGGTCAACGTCAACCAGACGAGCGCGGGCTTCGAGTCCGGCACGTTCTTCACGGTCGAAGTGAGCTGTCAGGTAAGAGGCCTGGCCATCCTCGGCCTCGACATGGAGACGACGCTGAAGGCCAGCTTCAGCTCTTCACTGGACCCACTGCGGAGGTCGGTGTGAGCATCAGTCCTCGCATACGAGATTGGGCCGCCGCCCGCCGTGAACGCCTCGACGACCGTGGTTCGGGCGCCGGTGCCGTCATCATCTTCGCGCTGGTCTTCCTCTCGCTGTCGGCGTTCGTCATCGACGGTGGCCTGTCCATCTCCAAGCGGGAGCGGGCCGCGGACATCGCGGAGCAGGCAGCGCGTTACGCGGCGCAGGACATAGACCGCGAGGGCATCTACGAAGGTGCCAAGGGCGCGCCCATCAACTACGAGAACTGCGGCGCGCGAGCCAAGGAGTTCGCCCGCTCGACGGGTATGCGTGGTGCGGACGTGGGGGCGACGCACTGCGTGACCGCCAACGCCAACCAGGTCGAGGTCGAGGTCCAGCTGACGTACAGCCCGGTGTTCACCGGGATGTTCTACGGCGGCGATGTGACGGTGCACGGAACCGCGGTCGCGGAGAACGAGGTCGGCTGAGCAAGGGCTCTGCTCCGGCCCCCAAGGGCTACTCGGGCCCCCAAGGGCTACTCGGGCTTCCACTGGGTGGCTGTCACCACGTAGCTGCGGAGATTGTCGTTCGTCGGCTCCTTGTTGACCTTGGTGATCCACAGGTGCGTGACGGGTCCGTCGCTGGACTCAATGCAGATGCCGGTGTTCGCCTTGAGGAGCGAGTCGTTCCTGATCTGGCTCAGTTTGATGGGGTTGGGCAGATTAGCCTCGCGCGCGCCGTCGCGGCACGCGCTGGGGGTGGGGCGTTCCTCGGTGGTGGTGCTGAAGGCGCCGCTGCCGTCGGCGAGGCGGATGCCATTGATGCTGAGGGGCTCCGCGCAATCCGTGTACGTGAGGTAGGGGCCGGAGGTCATCGCGTACCCCGAGCTTGTCTTGAGGTCCAGGTCATTGATGCTGAGCTCGGTGGCATCGGTCGGCAGGCAGTGGTCAAGGCCGCCGTCCTTGGAGTTGGGGTCGAACTTGGGTGCTCGCAGGGTCAGCGGCTTGTTCTGAGCGCTGATCTGCCACCCCGCCTCGGACTTCGGCGCGTTGGCCGCCTTCTCCGGTGACGCCTCACCGCCCGCTCCGGTGTCGCTGCCGCCGGGCTTGCTGCCAGCCTCGGAGCCGGAACCGGTCTTGCCGCCCGCCGAGTTGTTCTCCTTTTCGTTCCCCATGAGCTGGTACGCCGCGAAGCCCCCGCCTCCCACCGCCAGCACCCCCACGACAGCGAGCGCCGCGATCAGCGGCGTACGGCGTCGCTTGCCGCCCGTCGTCGGGGCGGAGGGCGGCGCGTATGCGGGCGAGGTCGGCGCGGCAGCGGCGAAAGCCGCCCCCGGCGTATGCGCGGGCTGCGTCGGCAGCGGCGGCTGTGCGGGGGCGTAGGAAGGCGGCCCGGCGGGGGAAGCCGGCGCACCGGAGGCCGGCCCACCCGAAGCCATGTGCAGCCGCATCGTCTGCTCCTGCCGCGCGATCTGCTGCGCGACGGCAGGCGGCAGCCACCAGCCCTCCTGGCGGGCAAGCCCCGACGTACCGGCGAGCGAGGCGCACGCGTCGACGAGCTGGGCCGGGGTCGGCCGAGCCCCCGGCTCCTTGGCGAGGCAGGCGGCGATCAGGGGACGCAACTGCTCGGGGCAGGCGGAGAGATCGGGCTCGTTGGAGACGATGCGGTAGAGCAGCGCATGTGAGGAGCCGTCGCCGAACGGATGCTGCCGGGTCGCGGCGAAGTACGCCACGAGGCCGAGCGCGAAGACGTCGAGGGCCGGGGTGACATCGCCGCCCATGGCCTGCTCGGGGGCCATGTAGGCGGGCGTGCCGAGCCGTACGTCCGTGCCGGTCAGCGCGGTGGTGTCGGCGGCGCGGGCGATGCCGAAGTCGATGACGCGGGGGCCGTCGGCGGCCAGCAGGACGTTGGAGGGCTTGAGGTCGCGGTGGATGACGCCGGCGGCGTGGACGCTCTGCAGGGCTTCGGCGATGCCGGCCATGAGTTGCAGGACGGTCGGTACGGGGAGCACTCCGTGCTCGTACACGGCGGAGGAGAGGGAGGGCCCGGGGACGTAACTCACGGCGAGCCAGGGTTCGGGCCCTTCGGTGAAGCTGTCCAGGACGGGCGCGGTGTAGGGCCCTTGGACGCGGCGGGCGGCGGTGACTTCCTGCGTGAAGCGTTGCCGGAACTCGGGGTCCTGCGCGTACTCCCGCCGTACGACCTTCAGAGCCACGGGCTGGCCGCCGCGCGTGTGCGACAGATAGACCACGCCCATACCGCCCTCGCCCAGACGGGCGCGCAGTCGGTATCCGGCTATCTCGCGGGCGTCGTCCGGCGCCAGCTCGTCCATGGTGGATCCTCCCCGAAGTATTGGGGCCCATGGTACGGAAGGGGTTTGTGGTCCGGCTCGCGCAGCGTCCTGTCGTCCAGGCGGATCACGCGTCCGCCCTGCTCCTGGAACTGGGCAGTCTCGACGTACAGCCATGGGTCGTCATGGCGCGTGAAGACGACCCATGGTGAACGACGCTGGGTGAGGGTGGCGCTCATGGTCGAGGTTCTGGATCAGCGGTTGATCGACTGGACTTCCTGGACGTTCATGTCCTGGGTCGTCTCGAAGGTGCCGTTCGGCAGCAGGTGTTTGCCGTCGTTGTCCGAGCCCTCCCAGGAGATCTCCCAGGTGATGGAGGCCTTCAGCTGGTACGGCTTTCCGTCGGTCGCGCGGAGGTACTTGATGCCGCACGGCGGGTCCTGCTTCGACTTGCCCTTGGCGTAGGGCGTGCCGATGCTGCCGTCGTCGTTGATCTTGCACTCGCCGGACGCCGGGAAGGTTTCCGCGTCCGCCGTGCCCGGTTCCAGGTGGAGGCTCTTCGGCTTGGCCGTGGTCTCTGCCCAGAGCGGGGTGTTCGGGAGCTCCGCGCGGACCTTGACGTCTTTGAAGGTGCCCTTGTCCAGCCAGGCCCAAGTAGGCAGGTTCACCGTCGACTTGGCCTCGGGCTTCAGCTCTACCTTGGTGTCAGGGACCTTGACCTTGTCGTAGGCGTACTCGGCGAGCATCTTCGGCGTCGGGGCATGCGGGTCGTTCGGGATCTTGTTCGCGTCCACCCAGAACATGATGCGGCCACAGTCCCATGACTTGGAGTCCGAGGAGTCGGGCGCCACGCCTCGCCAGAAGCGGCCGTCCTTGCCCTCGTTGTAGTCCTTGTAGCCGTCGGCCTGGCTGTTCGAGGCCGCGTGCAGGTCGAAATTGTCGGCGGGCTTGCCGTCCCGGTAGTGGTCGGTCCAGAGCCCCTTGCCGAACCAGGACTCGTGGATGCCGACGTCGCCGCCGCCGTCCTTGTCCACGAACTCCTTGAGCTCCTTGGAGGTGAAGGCCGGCTCGTACCAGCAGGCGGGTGGCTCCCAGTTGGGGTCGATCGGGGCGAGGTTGCCCTTCTTGCCGCCGCCATCGCCACCGGAGGGGAACGAGAGCTGGATCGAGGAGACTCCGGCCGACAGGTTGCCCTTCTTGTCGGAGCCGCCGCTCGGCTTCTCGTTGGACGGGGGGTCAGTGGTGTTGTCCCCCGGCCCGGCCGCGTAGGCGGCTCCGCCCGACCACAGCACGGCTGTCGCCGCCATTGCCGCGGACCATCGCACCGCACGTCGTGAGGATGTCATCGCCGGCACTCCTTCACTCGACCTTCGACCTCGATCTGCAGCACCTTCCAGATCTTCTCCGAACCCTTGGGCTGCTTCATGAGGAGGCGGAACTCCTGGTAGTCGTCGAGACTCGGCTTCGTGTGCCTGATCTTCTCGGTCTCGACGCTCTTGCCGTAGAACTTGCTCTGGTCGCGGCACATGGTGACGAGCACACCGGCCGTGCCGACCTTGTCGGTCTTGGCGCGGTAATAACTGTCTGTTCCGGTAGCGGTCCATTTGTCGTCCACCCACGACTTGATCTGCTTCTGCGCGTAGCGGGTGGCATTGCCCAGCGAATAGAACTGGTACGCCGGGTCCTTGGGGTCCTGAGCGGTGATCCCGTGATTGAGGGCCCGGATGTAGTTCTCGGCGTTCTCCTGAGCCGCCGCGTGACGCGGGTCGGACGACTTCGAGGAGTCGAATTCGACCTTCAGGTCACTCGGCAGGCTGACATCCGGCTCGCCGGGATTCGCGGGAGCCGAAGACTTCGACTTCTCCGAGCCGCCCCCCGCCCCCTCGATCTTGTCCGAGGAGTCATCGCTCCCGCCGCCCCCACAGGCGGTAAGGAGCAGGGCCGCGCCCGTCACCAGCGCGGTCACGATGGGCATAGTGCGACGGGCCACGATTGCAGTCCCCCAGAGTTCGATATGTGTGCAGGAGAGAATGGAGCCGGACGAAGTTACCAGGCGTGGGTTACCAGCGCTGGTGGGCCGTGTGAAGGTTCTCGCGTTCTGTGCGATGACGGAAGCGAATGGTCCTCAAGTGCTACGTGGGCGCAGCGATTCCGTGCCGGAACTGTGACTCGGGGGGATGAATGTTGTTCCGGGTGGTCAATCACGGGGTAGCAACCGCTCAGGAATGCCTGCGATTACGGGGTAACTCGGGTGTAAACGGGCATCCGTAGAAGCTCCTTGGGGGTCGTGTGAAGCCGTTGCCCCTGTCTGACCTTCGGCCCCTTCCGTACCATCACCTCAGTAGGCTCAGCGCAAGGACCACTGAACGCTGAAGGCTGAAAGCTGAAGAAAGACCACTGAAGAAAGACCACTGAAGACCGCGGACGACCGCTGCCCCCCACCCGCTCCCTCTCAGAGGACACCAGGACACCCGCCATGGCGCGCACCACTTCAAGTTCGACAGGCGGCCCGTCGGCTCCACGGAATCGGACGCCGCAGCCGCTGCCCCGGCGTCGTCGTACGTTCGGGGACTTCGTCAAGGCGTTCTTCGCCTTCGTCGCGTTGGCCGCGCTGCTCTTCGGTGTGCCTGGCGCCCTCGCGTACGCCGTGGGGTGGCCGCTTCCCGGCGGTGCGCCCTCGCTGGACTGGCTGCAGCAGGAGATCACGGTCGGGACGTTCATCAACGTACTGACCGTCGTCGTCTGGCTCGCCTGGGCCCAGTTCACCGCCTGTGTACTGGTGGAGATCAAGGCCGCGCTCTCCGGCGTCGGTATGCCGGGCCGCGTTCCCGGTGCCGGTGGCAGTCAGATCCTGGCCCGTCAGCTCGTCGCCGCCCTGCTCCTGGTGGGCGCCACCGCCGCCAGCTTCGCTCCCGGGCTCTCGCAGTTCGGGCATTCGCTGGAGGGGAACCAGAAGCCCGCTTCCGCCGCCTCCGCCCAGCAGACGCCCGGTGGCCTTTTCGGGCAGGAGCAGCAGGCAGGGAGTGCCGCGAGCGCCATTGCCGAGCAGGCCGAACAGGCTGCCGCGCACGCCGACGGCGGGGGCAGCAACAAGGACGGGGACACCAAGTACTACCGGATCCAGCCGCCCGAAGGGCGTCACCACGATTCGATGTGGGAGATCGCCGAGCGGCACCTGGGAGACGGTCGCCGGTACAAGGAGATCTACCAGCTCAACAAGGACCGTGAGCAGCCCGACGGTTCGAAGCTCTCCGAGGCCAGTCTCATCCGGCCCGGCTGGATCATGGAAATGCCCGCGGACGCGCACGGCGGCGAGCTCGTCGAGATGCCCGACGAGGCGCCCAAGGTCTCGCAGGACGTGAAGGAGCAGATCTCCGACTACGCCAAGTCCGGGGACCAGGCGAAAGAACAGGGTGGCGGTCAGCAGGGCGGCAGCGGTTCCGGCTCCGGCTCCGGTTCAGTCGATCGCGATACCGCCCACATCACCATTCCCGAGCAGCAGCGGCCCTCCGAGGGTGGTGGGCACGGGCAGCAGGAGGCTCCCGTCGCCAGTAGTGGGAGCAGCGAGTCCGACAGCTCCTCCTTCGGGCTGCCCGAAGCCCTCATCGGTGCGCCCCTCCTCGCCGCCGGGCTCCTCGGAGCCCTCGGCCGCCGTCGGCGTCACGCGCTGTGGCAGTCGGCCATGGGTGCCGTCGGCGGGCGTCGCGGCATGGAGCCGCCGACGCCGACCGGGGGCGCGGCCGACGCGCAGGACGCGTTGCTCGTGGGGGCCGACCCCGAAGGCGTACGCCTTCTTGATCTGTCACTGAGGGGGCTCGCCGCATCCCTCGCCGAGGAGTCCCGCGCGCTGCCCACCGTGTACGCGGCCTGGCTGAGCCGCGGGGATCTGCATCTCCAGCTCGCGCAGCCCGCCGGGCGGCCGCCCGCTCCCTGGCAGCTCGGGCAGGACCAGACGTTCTGGATGCTGGCTCGTACCGACGCCGAGCAGTACGAGGACGTGGACACCGCCGCTCCCTATCCGGGCCTGGTGAGTCTGGGAACGCTCGATGACTCCCGGCTGCTGCTCAACCTCGAAGCCGTGCCCGGTGTCGTGTCGCTGAGCGGGCGCGAGGCCGATCGCGCCGCCGTCTTCGCCTCCGTCGCCGCCGAGCTCGCCACCAACGGGTGGTCCGACCGCATGACCATCACCCTCGTCGGATTCGGGCAGGACCTGACGCCGCTCGCGCCCAACCGCCTTCGGCACCTCGACGACATCGAGGCGCTGATCGAAACCATGGAGGCGGAGACGCGACAGCGGCGCGGAGCCCTGGGCGCCGCCGGTCACGACTCCGTGCTCACCGGTCGTACGGGGCCCGCCCAGCACACCCGCTGGGCTCCGCATCTCGTGCTCCTCGCCGCCGAGCCCGCCGGGGACGATGCCGTGAAGCTCGCTGAACTGGCCGCCGATGCCAGCCGGTTGGGCATCGGGTACCTCGTCGGTACCGAGTCAGGGGATCTGCCGGGTGCCGCCTGGGAGATGGAGATCACCCGCGAGGGCAAGCTGCTCGCCCCGCTGCTCGGGCTCGAGCTGGAGGCGCAGTCGCTGCCCGAGGCCCAGCAGCGGGCCGTCGTGGAGCTGTTCGTCGATGCCGATCCGGGGCAGGGCGAGGGCGAAGGCCGTGGCGCTGGGTTCGGTGCCGGTTCCGGTCGTACTTCCGGACGTACGGGTGCCAATCCGCCGTTCCTCGTCGACGTCACCGAGCAGGGGCGTCCCGCCGTGTACGCCCGCCTCGTCGGTACGTACGAGATCATCGGCCTCGAAACGCCGGACGGCGAGCGCAGTCCGCTGATGCACGAGGCGCTCGCCCTGCTCCTGCTGCACCGCGAGGGTGTGCACCCCCGGGTGCTCGCCTCCGCGCTGTGGCCGCGCGGGGTCACCGAGGACGTACGCGACGCGCTCGTCGACCGGCTGCGGGAGTGGCTCGGTACCGAACCCGACGGGTCGGCGCGGCTGCGGGCCGACCAGAGCGGGCGGCTCACCCTCGCCAAGTCCGTCGTATCCGATCTGGATGTTCTGCGGTCGCTCTACCACGAGGCGACTCAGGGGCGCGGGGCCAACAGCCGGGCCGTGCGCGGGCGGATGCTCACCGATGCGCTGGTGCTCGTACGCGGGCCGCTGCTCTCGGACCGGCCGCAGGGGCGGTACGCGTGGCTCACGCACGAGATCATCGATGCGCAGCTGCCGCTCCTCGTCGCCGACATCGGCCTCGCTCTGTCCGAGTTCCACTTGGAGAAGGGGCGGTCGGAGAAGGCCATCGAGGCGCTGAACGCTTCGCTGAATTCCGCGCCGGGGGATGAGCGGCTGTGGAACGAGTTGCTGCGGGCCACGCATGAGGTGGGCGACCCGGGTCGCCTTCAGCAGGTGGCTGCGGATCTCGTTGCACGGAGCGGGGCTCGGGGCGTACCGCCCCGGACTGAAGCCCTGCTGGACGAGTTGCTTCCTGCCTGGCGCAGTGGGCTCTCTGCCGTGGGGTAGTTCGGTTCCGTTCCCCTCTGCGGGTGGGGGGCGTTTTCGAGGCCGCCGCTTCGCGGCGGATGTTTCCCACCCACCCACCCGTATCTCCGCGTCTAGAGGGTGAACCGTTGGACCCCTTGGTGTATCTCGTCGTCGGGGGCGCTCTCTGGGGCGCCCTCGCCGGGCTTCTCGTGCCCCGTGCCGCCTACCGGCTGTCCGTGGCGCCCGATGAGGCCTGGCGTGCCGAATGCCCCGACGGGCATCCCGTCGGGGGCTGGGTCGGGCTCGCGCGGTGTGCGGACGGGACCCGGAACGGGCCCCGCACCCTGACCGTCTCCCTCGCCACCGCCCTCGTCTGCGCCGCCCTCGCCGCCGCGACCGGCGCACGGCCCGAGCTGGCCGTCTGGATGCTGCTCGCGCCCTTCGGCGTACTGCTCGCCATCGTGGACTTCACCGTGCACCGGCTGCCCGATGTGCTGACTCTGCCGCTCGCCGTGGCCGCGCTCGCGCTCCTCGGAGGCGCCGCGCTGCTGCCCGAGCACGGCGGGTCCTGGCCGCACGCGCTGTACGGGGCGCTCGGGCTCGGCGGTGGGTACTTCGTGCTGTTCCTGATCAGCCCGAACGGCATGGGCTTCGGCGATGTGAAGCTCGCGCTCGGCCTCGGGGCCGTCCTCGGCTGGTACGGGTGGGGCGGGGTGCTGCTCGGCACCTTCGCCGGGTTCCTGCTCGCCGCCCTGTACGGGGCGGTGCTCGTCTTCGCCCGCCGCGCCGGGCGCAAGACGGCCATCCCCTTTGGGCCCTTCCTGATCGGCGGCGCGTTCGTCGGGCTGCTCGTCGGGGCGTACGCCGCCTGACGTCGGGCGGCCCGAAGGGCTGGCGTACGCTGAATCAGTCCGTCCAGAACCCTTACGAAAGGGACGCCCCGGTGACCGAGAAGGCCGACCTTCAGTCCGTCCTCGACCGTGCCGCCGCAGGTGGGCGGATCAGCGAAGAAGAGGCGCTCGACCTCTACCGCGATGCCCCGCTGCACGCGCTCGGCGCCGCCGCCGACGCCATCCGCCGCCGTCGGTACGCCGGGACCGAGCACATCGCGACGTACATCATCGAGCGGAACATCAACTACACCAACGTGTGTGTGACCGCCTGCAAGTTCTGCGCCTTCTACGCCGCCCCGAAGGACACCAAGAAGGGCTGGACGCGCGACCTCGACGACATCCTGCGGCGCTGCGCCGAGACCGTCGAGCTCGGTGGTACGCAGGTCATGTTCCAGGGCGGACACCACCCGGACTTCGGCGTCGAGTACTACGAAGAGCACTTCTCCGCGATCAAGAAGAACTTCCCGCAGCTGGTCATCCACTCCCTCGGCGCCTCCGAGGTCGAGCACATGGCCCGCATCTCCAAGGTGTCCGTCGAGGAGGCGATCCAGCGGATCCACGCCGCCGGGCTCGACTCCTTCGCCGGCGCCGGTGCCGAGCTGCTCCCCGCCCGGCCGCGCAAGGCCATCGCCCCGCTCAAGGAGAGCGGCGAGCGCTGGCTGGAGATCATGGAGATCTCCCACGGCCTCGGTGTCGAGTCGACGTCCACGATGCTCATGGGCACGGGCGAGACCAACGCCGAGCGCATGGAGCACCTGCGGATGATCCGCGACGTACAGGACAGGACCGGCGGCTTCCGGGCCTTCATCCCGTACACCTACCAGCCTGAGAACAACCACCTCAAGGGGCGGACCCAGGCCACGATCTTCGAGTACATCCGCATGATCGCGATCGCGCGGATCTTCCTCGACAACATCGCCCACATCCAGGGTTCCTGGCTGACCACCGGCAAGGAGGCGGGTCAGCTCACGCTGCACTACGGAGCGGACGACCTGGGCTCGGTCATGCTGGAGGAGAACGTCGTCTCCTCCGCCGGTGCCAAGCACCGCAACAACCTGCGCGACATGATCGACATGATCCGCACCGCGGACCGTGTCCCCGCCCAGCGCGCCACGACGTACGAGCACCTCGTCGTGCACGACGACCCGGCGAACGACCCGACCGACGACCGCGTCGCCTCGCACATCTCCTCCACGGCGATCGAGGGCGGCACGGCACACCCCGAGCTGAAGCTCCTCGCCAGTAACTGAGGCCGCTTTGCGCACACTTCACGTCGCCGATGGGACACCGGAGGCGGCGGTCCTGGTCGACGGGGCGGTCATCGCCGCCGTCGGCCCGTACGACGAGCTCGCCGCCGCGCACCCCGCTGCCCGCGTCCGGCGCTGGCCCGGCATCCTCACGCCGGGCCTGTTCAATCCGTACGGTCCCGAGCTTCTCGAAGCCACCTACCACCCTGACCCGCGCGAGGCCGAACGGCTCGGCACCGAGCCCATCGGCGGGGAGCGCGCGCGGGCGATCTTCCGTACCGACCCGTCCCGTATCGGCGCCAGCGCCCGGCGGGGCGTGCAGCGGCTCCTCGCGCACGGCACGGTGGCGGTCGCGGGCGAACTGCGGGCCCGCCCCGTCGTCGACGCCGTCCGCCGGGCGGGCCTCGGGGTGGGCCGCCGCCCGCCCCGGGTGCAGGGTCCTGTGTCCCTGTCGCCGACCCCCCTCGTCCTCCTGCCGCCCTTGAGGGAGGGCGGCCCGGCCCGGTTCGCGATCTTCGATGTGCCCGACCGGGCGGAGCTGGTGCGCCAAGGCGCGGGAACGTGCGTGGCGACGGTAGTGGGCGGCCGATTGGTGTACCGAGCCCGTTGAGGGCCGTCCCGCAGGGGCGCCCTCAGGGACGCGGGGAACTGCGCGAGCAACCACAACGAACCCGCACGCGCCACGCAGACGGCACCGGGCAGACGCTTCCGCGAAGAAGCCCGCCGCAGGCGAAGCAGGGCGCCGCCAGGGCAGGAGGTCGGCCTGACACAATGGTCAAGTGACCCGAGCTTCCCTGGACAAGCAGCCCCACGAAGTCGCTTCGATGTTCGACGACGTAGCGGAACGCTACGACCTCACGAACGACGTGCTCTCCCTCGGCCAGTCCCGGCTCTGGCGCAAGGAGGTCGCCAAGGCGGTCGACGCCCGCCCCGCGCAGAAGGTCCTCGACCTCGCCGCGGGCACCGCCACCTCCTCGCAGCCCTTCGCGCGGGCCGGCGCGTACGTCGTGCCCTGCGACTTCTCGCTCGGCATGTTGCGGGTCGGCAAGCAGCATCACCCGTGGATGCCGTTCACCGCGGGCGACGCGACGAAGCTGCCGTTCAAGGACGACACGTTCGACGCCGTCACGATCTCCTTCGGGCTTCGCAACGTCCACGAGACCGATGAGGCGCTGCGCGAGATGTACCGCGTGACGAAGCCCGGCGGCCGGGTCGTCATCTGCGAGTTCTCGCACGCGACGTGGGCGCCGTTCCGCACGGTCTACGAGGAGTATCTGATGCGGGCGCTGCCGCCGGTCGCGCGCGCGGTCTCCTCCAACCCTGACGCGTACGTCTATCTCGCGGAGTCCATCCGCTCCTGGCCGGACCAGCCGACGCTGGCCGCGCGCATGAAGGAGGCGGGCTGGTCGAAGGTGGCGTGGCGGAATCTGACCGGCGGGGTCGTGGCGCTGCACCGGGGGTTCAAGGCGGCGGCCGCATAGGCCTGTCCCTGTTGCGAATCCCTCTTGCGGATTCCTCTTGCGAACGCAGTTGGCGGAACCGGGCTGATGGGAACCAGCCAACGGGCAATATGTGTCCGTTGATACGACTCCGCCGACGCGACGGTGTCGACGGTGTCGAAGCGAATCCGCTCTCTCGCCTCGGCCCGCCGCGTGTTCGGTCGGCGGCGTGGATCGGTCTTATCGGTCATCTCACCAATGACGGAGCGTTGCCATGGCGTCGCACTGCCCTCACTGCGGGGCACCCACCCCTGAAGAGGCCCGCTTCTGTATGAAGTGCGGGCGGGAGCGTCCGCGTGACACGACAGTGGACGCGGGGCCCGCGGAATTGACTGCGGCGTCGGAGGGCCCTGAGCTCGAAGCTCCCGGGACCGAAGCTCCTGAGCTCGAAGCTCCCGGGACCGAAGCTCCTGAGCCCGAAGCTCCCGGCAGTGAGGCGGGCCCCGGGTTCACTGAGATCTCCCTTCCCGCGCCCGCACTTCCCGCCGCCCCGGTGTCTCCGCCCCCGCCCCCGCCCCCGCCCGCGTACGTACCCGTGCCCGCACCCGTGCCCGCACCGCCGCCCTCGGCTCCCTCACCCCTGGGTGCCTTCTTCGGGCGGGCGTTTCGTGGGGACTGGGCCGGGGCCGCCCAAGCTGCCCTGTGGCCCGTGGGGTTGGTGCTTGTCGCGGCTGTCGCGCTGGCCATCCCCTCCTACGGACAGGGCGATGACGCCGACGTCGCCGTCGGGTTCGGCGAGCGGCTGCGGATCGCTCTCGCGCTGCTGCTCCAGGCCGTGGGCGGCGGCTTCGAGGTGTCGGGGAGTGAGCGGCAGCAGTCGTCCGTCTTCGGCGGTGACAGCTCCGGAGTGGACGCCGCCTTCGACGGCAGTGCCACGCTGCACCTCATTCCGCTGACCGCCACCGCCTTGTGGATCGGGGCCCTCTTCATCGGCGTACGCATCCTGCGGAACCGTGTCCTCGTACGTCAGGCAGGCAGCAACAGTGGTAACACCGTGGGGCTCGAAGCGGCCGTGCGCGTCACCCTGTTGGTGACCGTGGGCACCCTCGTGCTCAGCCTTTTCGCGCAGCCCGAGATCGAGGGCGTCGAGCTCTCCTCCTCGCCGGTGCTCGCCGCGCTCGGCGCGCTCGTGCTCGGACTCGCTGTCTCCTTCGGGGTACTTCACCGCGACGACTTGGCTGCGTGGACGGCACAACGACCGGGCTGGCAGGTGCTGTTCCGCGCAAGTGGCACGGCACTGCGCGCGCTCGCGATCGTGCTGGTCCTGTGCTCGGTCGTCGCGTTCATCAGCCTCACCCAGATCGACGACCTCGAAGGTCTCACCGACCTCGACGACACCGACGTGTCCCCGCTGCTCATCGCCCTGCTCCTGCTGCCGAACCTCGGCGTCGCCGCTCTCGGCCTCGGGTGGGGAGCGCCGTTCGAGGCGTCGGTGCGGGGGAGCGGTTCGGGGTACGGCGGTGGCTATGAGAGCGAGTCCTTCGGCCTCTCCGAACTGGGGGACGTCACCAACTCGTGGGCGATCGTGGGGGCGTTGACGCTCGGGCTCGTCTGCGCGCTGACCCTCGGCATCCTCGCCGCGCGCCGCTCCGCACACCGGGGGGAGCAATTGCTCGCCGCCGGTGTCTTCTTCGGGCTCTTCCTGCTGCTCGCCGGGGTCGGCGGGCTCAGCGTCGATGCGTCCGGAAGCGCGTCGTCGGAGTTCGGCGGTGGCGGGAGCAGCAGCGGCAGCGGCTCGGGCAACGGCAGCTTCGATACGGGCGTGAGCGTGCCGGATGCTCTGCTCTTCGGGCTGCTCTGGGTGTTCGTCGCTGCGCTCATCGCGCCGTATCTGCTCCAGATGCTCGGGCAGCGGACGGGACCTGGTGCAGTGGGGGCAGCGGGGGCAGTGGAGACGGCGGGGGCAGTGGGGACGGTAGGTGCGGTAGGCCCCGTGGCAACGGTCTCCCCCGAGCCCGGAATTGCGGAACCCACGCCGCCAGCCGCGTACAACCAGGGCGCCTACGCCCCCACCTACGACGCCGCCTACGCCCCCCACGCCTTCCAGCTCCACCAGCAGCCCACCGCGCCCCCCACCGCCGAGCCCCGCCGCACCGCCCTCTGGGTGGCGACCCTCACCGCCGCCTTCGTCATCGGCAGTGGCATCGCAGCCGGGGCCCTGCTCTGGCAGGACAACGGTGACGGTACGGCCGACAAGGCGGGCGGCAAGGACGACAAGGCCTCCGTGAGCCGGACCGACGACCCTGACCAGCAGTCCTCGTCCTCACCGTCCCCCTCTCCCGCCAGCTCTCCCTCCACCTCTCCCTCGGAACAGCCGACCGCCGGCCCCGACACCGTGGACCAGGACACTCAACTGCCCGCGGGCTCCGACCTGGTGTCCGACGTGAGCGGCTTCGAGTTCGCCGTGCCCGACGGCTGGACCCGGCATGGCGAGGACCGCCCTGGCCAGATCGTGTACGCGGGGTCGACCGGCCGTGAGGAGTTCCTGGTCGGCGTGGTCCGGAACGCCACGTACACCTCGTACGAGAACTTCACGACCATCGAGAAGGACGCCAAGAAGGACCCGAAGAAGACGGACTACCAGCGGATCCGCCTTGAGCCGAACACCTTCCAGGGGCGTAGCGGTGCGATCTGGGAGTACACCTACGTCGACACGGCCGGCCGTGAGATCCATGCGCTGGACCAGAGCTACGTCGCGGACGACGGCACCGAGTACGCCATCCAGCTCTCCTGGCGCGCGGACTTCTGGTCCGCGGACGAGGGCGCGAAGATCCACGGGATCGCCCTCGACCACTGGCGGGTCAACGACTGAGCCCTCTCAATAGATCCCGCGGCGCGCTACAGCTCGAGCCGGAAGCAGTACGCCTTCCGGTCCGACCCGGACCCCGACCCCGACCCCGACCCCGACCCCGACCCCGGAATCGTGAAGGCGGCCCCGTCCCGCTCCATGCCGAGCCGTCGCGTCACCGCCACGGACCGCTCGTTGCGGGCGTCGACCATCGCCACCACATTCCGTACGCCCGCCGCGCGCACCCGCTCCAGGGTGGCCTGCGCGGCGGCGGTCGCGTACCCCTGCCCCCAGGCGGCGCGGCCGAGCCGCCAGCCGATCTCGACCTCGCCCTTGGGGCCCCAGTCGTGCGGCCACGGCTGTGCCCCGGTGAAGCCGATCGGCTCGTCCCGTGCGTCGAGCAAGGTCCAGAAACAGAAACCGATTTCAGCGTCGTGTCTGCGCTGGCGGGCAGTCAGCTCCTCGTACACGGAGAGCTCGGACGACCTGCCGCCGAAGAACTCCATGACGTCCGGGTCGTCGAAGAGCCGGTGCCAGGCGAAGGCGTCCTCGTGCGTCGGGACCCGGAGTCGCACGGCGGGCAGCGTCTTGAGCGCGGCGGCAGGGGTCTCGGTCGGCAGTGCCTGCTTTGTCACGGGTGGCCCTTCGGCTGGCTGATCAGTACCGCTGCATAGACTGCCCACATCCCGTGCCGGTCGGCACACAGATTTCGAGCCTTGGGGAGAACCCGCCGTGACCGAGCCCCAGCCCCTCACCGAACACACCGCTGATGTGATCGTCGTCGGGGCCGGGCCAGCCGGTTCCACGACGGCCTACTACTTGGCGAAGGCCGGACTCGACGTACTTCTTCTTGAGAAGACCGCGTTCCCAAGGGAAAAGGTCTGCGGCGACGGCCTGACGCCGCGCGCGACCAAGCAGCTCGTGTCCATGGGGATCGACATCTCCGAGGAAGCCGGCTGGCTGCGGAACAAGGGCCTCCGGATCATCGGAGGCGGCGTACGACTCCAGCTCGATTGGCCGGAACTCGCCGCCTACCCGAACTACGGCCTCGTCCGAAAGCGCGACGACTTCGACGAGCAGCTCGCGCGCCAGGCCCAGAAGGCGGGCGCCCGGCTGCACGAGCGCTGCAATGTCGGTGCCCCGATCATCGACGACCGCACGGGCCACATCACCGGCGTGCACGCCAAGATGGGCGAGGAGAAGACCCCGGTTACGTTCCACGCGCCGCTTGTGGTCGCCGCCGACGGCAACTCGACGCGGCTCTCGCTCGCGATGGGTCTGCACCGCAGGGAAGACCGTCCGATGGGCGTCGCCGTCCGTACGTACTTCACCTCGCCTCGCCACGACGACGACTACCTGGAGTCCTGGCTCGAACTGTGGGACCGCCGCGGCAGCGAGGACCGGCTGCTGCCCGGCTACGGCTGGATCTTCGGCATGGGCGACGGCACGTCGAACGTCGGACTCGGCATTCTCGACTCCTCCGCCGCCTACAAGGAGCTCGACTGGCGCGAGGTCCTGAAGGCCTGGTGCGCCTCGATGCCCGAGGACTGGGGCTACACCCCGGACAACATGACGATGCCGATCCGCGGCGCGGCCCTGCCGATGGCCTTCAACCGTCAGCCCCACTACACCAAGGGCCTGCTCCTGGTGGGCGACGCGGGCGGCATGGTGAACCCCTTCAACGGAGAGGGCATCGCGTACGCCATGGAGTCCGGGCAGATCGCGGCGGACGTCGTCGTCCAGGCGCACTCCCGGCAGACCCCCGCCCAGCGGGAGTTGGCGCTCCAGCGCTACCCGAAGGTCCTCAAGGACACCTACGGCGGCTACTACACACTGGGCCGCGCCTTCGTGAAGCTCATCGGCAACCCGAAGGTCATGAAGATCGCCACGCAGCGCGGCCTGACCCACCCGATGCTGATGCGCTTCACCCTGAAGATGCTGGCCAACCTCACCGACCCGACGGGCGGCGACGCGATGGACCGCATCATCAACGGCCTGAGCAAGGTGGCTCCGAAGGCGTGAGCCCTGGGGATCCCGGGGTGCGGGACATATCCGATTTGCCCTCACCCCGTGGGTAGTACGACGCTGGTCGCATGATTTTCATCGCAGTCAAGTTCACCATCCGCCCCGAGCACACCGACACCTGGCTGGAGCGGACCGCCGAGTTCACCCGGGCCACGCGCGCGGAGGAGGGCAACCTCTTCTACGACTGGTCCCGCAGCGTGGACGACCCGAACCAGTTCGTCCTCCTGGAGGGCTTCGCCTCACAGGAGGCGGGCGCCGCGCACGTCGGCTCCGACCACTTCAAGGCCGCCATGGAGACGATGTCCGAGGCGATCGCCTCGACCCCGGAGATCATCCACACGGAGATCCCGGGCAGCAGCTGGTCCGAGATGGGCGAGCTCTCGCCGAAGAGCTGATGCGTGCGCCTCGCTGAGCGCACAGAAGGGCCGGGAACCCCGTCGGGGGTTCCCGGCCCTTCTAGGTAGCTGTGAGGGCCGTCAGAGGACGCGCACGGCGCCGCTGGCGGGGTAGCCCGACAGGTCCTGGACGACAACGCCCTTGCCGGGGTTGGCGGCGTCGAGGTACTGGCCGTTACCGATGTACACACCCACGTGGTACGCGGAGCCCGCGCCACCCCAGTAAAGGATGTCGCCCACCTGGACGTTGTCGAGCGAGACCGGCGTACCGGAGACCGACTGGTCCTGCGAGACGCGCGGAAGGTCCACGCCCGCCTGCTTGAACGCGGCCTGGACGAGGCTGGAGCAGTCCCAGGCGTTGGGTCCAGAGGCACCCATGACGTACGCGTCACCGAGCTGGGCCTTGAGGAAGCTGATGACCGTGCCGACGCTGCCGCTGGCCGGGGCCACATCGGCGGCGGCGCTGGAGCCGGAGCCCGAGGCGCTGAGCGTCGTGCGCTCCTCGGAACGCGAGGCGCGCTCCGCCTCCGCCTTCTTCTTGGCGGCGGCCTCGGCCTTCGCCTTGGCCTTCGCCTTCTTCTCGGCGGTGGCCTGGTCTTCCTTGGCCTGCTTGGCGGCCTTCACGGCGGCCGCGTCCTGCTCGGCACGGAGCTCGTAGCTGTCGGCGGTCTGCTGGGTGGCATCCGCGGACTGTGCGATCTGCGTGGAGAGGTCCGTGGTGAGCGTGGGCATTTCGATGGTCTCGGTCACCGGCTCGGCGGCGGTCGCCGTGCCGGCAGCCGCGGCCACTGCCAGGGTGCTGAGGACGCCACCGGCAACTCCGGCGCGCAGTGCCATTTTCGAGGCGCTGCGACGGGGCTTCCGGTGGCTGGGTATGTGAGCGGTGTGGGACATGAGAACAACCGCTATCAGGGAGTCAGGGTTCCCATCAAGAAACGTGGTCTGCGCCACAGTTGCTCCCGGAGGCATTGAATCCCGGGCGTGTCACTTCTTATTGACGCCGTAACGGGCAATGTGGACAACGGTAATCACGCCTGTGATCATGGGTTTTCTGCGATACGCCCGAATTGCCCGTGGTCTACCACCCGTTGAGCCAGTTGGCCAAGCCCGGTTTCTCGACGGCAAGCTGCCGTGTGGCGCAGGTCACAGGTGTGGCCCTAGGGGATCTCCCTGAGATCCCACCGAGACCTTCCCGAGATATCCCGAAGAATTCAGGGGTGTTGTCGGTGTGGGGGACCGGTGACGGATCGACGGTGGATCGACGACGGATCAGCGGTGGATCAACGACGGGTCGACGGCGGACCGGCAGTGGATCAACGACGGGTCGGCGCTGAACCCGTGCCGGATCGGTGTCGGGGTCGATCCCGGATCGGTGTCGAGGTCGATGCCGGATCGGTTTCGGGCTGAAGCCGGTTCACGCTCACGGTGATATGTCGGTTCACGTTCACGGTGACACCCAGTCGGCCACGTGCCGCCCACGTGCCGCCCAGGTGTCGCCCACGTACGGATCACGCGTCGACTACATGCCGCCCGCTACGCGCCGCCCGCGCCCGCGACGCCCCGCCGACCGCTACACGCCGCCCGCGCCCGCGAGACCCCGCCGACCGCTAGTGAATCTGTGCACGCATCCGAGTCCGTCCACTCCTGCCCTCTCCTGCTCTCTCCCGGCCCCTCCCCTCCGCTTCCGTCCACTCTCATCCACACCCCTCCCGCCAAAGTGTGAACGCGCCGCCACTATCAAGCTGACCTGTCCAGCGCCAATTTGCTGGAGAGCGCGATCTCTTGATAGGGCGACCCCCTCCTGACCAGGGGTAACTAGCGAAGATGTCACCTCTGGTGATCACTCAGGCGCTTCGCGTATGAAGATCACCGCTCATCCGACTTCATGATCCTTCGTCAGGTGGTGGAGATCACAAAGCCGTTGTCGTACCCCGTGTCGCAGATCACAGACCGGCGGGCATAAGATGCGGGGCAGTTGGGCTTGTGACCTGCTTCACATGTAAGCGATCTTCGTGGGGCAGGACGCGCAGTCCAATGCAACCGCCAACAGTCAGTGCCGACTGAGAGGAGCGAGGAGCGTGAATGCCTATGCGCCCATCCTCGTGCTGGGAGCCCTCGGGGCAGGCTTTGCGATCTTCTCCGTGGTCATGGCCACGCTTATCGGTCCAAAGCGGTACAACCGCGCCAAGCTCGAGGCGTACGAGTGCGGTATCGAGCCGACGCCGACTCCGGCCGGCGGTGGGCGATTCCCCATCAAGTACTACCTGACGGCGATGCTCTTCATCGTCTTCGACATCGAGATCGTCTTCCTTTACCCCTGGGCCGTCACGTTCGACGCACTGGGGATTTTCGGGCTCGTGGAGATGCTGCTCTTCGTGCTCACCGTCTTCGTCGCGTACGCGTACGTATGGCGGCGTGGCGGCCTGGAATGGGACTAAGGGTCTGAGGGGCAAAGAGCAATGGGACTCGAAGAGAAACTGCCGAGCGGATTTCTGCTGACCACCGTCGAACAGGCCGCGGGCTGGGTGCGCAAGTCATCCGTGTTCCCCGCGACCTTCGGCCTCGCGTGCTGCGCCATCGAGATGATGACGACGGGGGCCGGGCGCTATGACCTGGCCCGCTTCGGCATGGAGGTCTTCCGCGGTTCACCGCGCCAGGCCGATCTGATGATCGTGGCCGGACGCGTGAGCCAGAAGATGGCGCCGGTCCTGCGGCAGGTCTATGACCAGATGCCCAACCCCAAGTGGGTCATTTCCATGGGGGTTTGTGCTTCGTCGGGCGGGATGTTCAACAATTACGCGATTGTGCAGGGAGTGGACCATATTGTCCCTGTTGACATCTATTTGCCCGGCTGCCCGCCGCGGCCCGAGATGCTGATCGACGCGATCCTCAAGCTCCACCAGAAGATCCAGGGCGGCAAGCTCGGGGTCAACGCGGAGGAAGCGGCCCGCGAGGCGGAGGAGGCGGCGCTCAAGGCGCTCCCCACCATCGAGATGAAGGGGCTGCTCCGGTGAGCGACGCACACGACGAGCACCTGAACGGGGATGGGAACGGGAACGGCGTCCCGGCCCCCCGCGGCGAGACCGGTGAGGTCATCGGCGTACGCAAGGGCATGTTCGGCGCCGACAACGGCGGCGATACGTCCGGTTACGGCGGGCTCGTGCGGACGGTCACCCTGCCGGGCGCCACCGCGCGCCCCTACGGAGGCTGGTTCGACGAAGTCGCGGACGAGCTGGAGGGGGCCCTGGAAGAGCAGGGGCTCCTGCCTGCGAACGCGATCGAGAAGACGGTCGTCGACCGCGACGAGCTGACCTTCCACATCGCGCGCGAGCACCTCGTCCGGGTCGCTCAGACCCTGCGCGACGACCCGGCCCTGCGCTTCGAGCTCTGTACGGGTGTCTCGGGGGTGCACTTCCTCGAGGACAAGGGCCGCGAGCTGCACGCCGTCTACCACTTGCGCTCGATCACCCACAACCGCCTGATCCGGCTCGAAGTCGGTGCCCCCGACGCCGATCCGCACGTCCCCTCGCTGGTCGCGGTCTATCCGACGAACGACTGGCACGAGCGCGAGACGTACGACTTCTTCGGCCTGATCTTCGACGGTCACCCGGCGTTGACGCGGATCATGATGCCGGACGACTGGCAGGGCTTCCCGCAGCGCAAGGACTACCCCCTAGGCGGCATCCCCGTCGAGTACAAGGGCGCCCAGATCCCGGCTCCGGACCAGCGGAGGTCGTACAGCTGATGAGCACTTCACACGCATCCGCACGGGAGACGACCGAGGGGACTGTATATACAGTCACCGGCGGCGACTGGGACGAGGTCGTCCAGTCCGCCGCCCGGTCCGACGACGAGCGCATCATCGTCAACATGGGTCCGCAGCACCCCTCCACCCATGGTGTGCTCCGGCTCATCCTGGAGATCGAGGGCGAGACCGTCTCCGAGGCCCGCTGCGGCATCGGCTATCTGCACACGGGCATCGAGAAGAACCTCGAGTACCGCACGTGGACGCAGGGCACGACGTTCGTCACGCGCATGGACTATCTGACGCCGTTCTTCAATGAGACGGCGTACTGCCTCGGGGTCGAGAAGCTCCTCGGCATCGAGGATCAGATCCCGGACCGCGCCTCGATCATCCGCGTCCTCCTGATGGAGCTCAACCGGCTCTCCTCGCACCTGGTGTGCATCGCCACTGGCGGCATGGAGCTGGGCGCGACGACGATCATGATCTACGGCTTCCGCGATCGTGAACTCGTTCTCGACATCTTCGAGTTGATCACCGGCCTGCGCATGAACCACGCGTTCGTCAGGCCCGGCGGACTCGCCCAGGACCTGCCGCCGGGTGCGGTGGACCAGATCCGCGAGTTCGTGAAGAAGATGCGGAAGAACCTCGGCGAGTACGACAAGCTCGCCACCGGCAACCCCATCTTCAAGGCCCGTATGCAGGACGTCGGCTATCTCGACCTCGCGGGCTGCATGGCTCTCGGGGCCACGGGACCCGTCCTGCGCTCGGCGGGCCTGCCGCACGACCTGCGAAAGTCGGATCCCTACTGCGGCTACGAGAACTACGAGTTCGACGTGCCGACCGCCGACACCTGCGACTCCTACGGACGCTTCCTGATCCGCCTGGAGGAGATGCGCCAGTCGCTGCGCATCGTCGAGCAGTGCCTGGACCGCCTGGAGCCAGGGCCGGTCATGGTCGGGGACAAGAAGATCGCCTGGCCCGCGCAACTGGCGCTCGGCCCGGACGGATTGGGTAACTCGCTCGATCACATCAAGAAGATCATGGGCACCTCCATGGAGGCCCTGATCCACCACTTCAAGCTGGTGACCGAGGGCTTCAGGGTCCCGGCCGGGCAGGCGTACACCGCGGTCGAGTCACCCAAGGGCGAGCTCGGCGTGCATGTCGTCTCCGACGGCGGCACCCGCCCCTACCGGGTCCACTTCCGCGACCCGTCCTTCACCAACCTGCAAGCCATGGCGGCGATGTGTGAGGGCGGCCAGGTCGCCGACGTCATCGTCGCCGTCGCGTCCATCGACCCCGTGATGGGAGGCGTCGACCGGTGACCACCACTCCTTCCCAGCAGGGCGCGGGCGTCAGCCTTGGGATGCCCCAACTCCCCGCCCCCGACTACCCGGCCGATGTGCGCGCCAGGCTCGAAGCGGACGCCAAGGAGGTCATCTCCCGCTACCCGGACTCCCGGTCCGCGCTCCTGCCGCTGCTGCACCTGGTGCAGTCCGAGGAGGGCCACGTCACGCGCACGGGCATGGCCTTCTGCGCGGAGGTGCTCGGCCTGACCACCGCCGAGGTCACCGCCGTAGCGACCTTCTACACGATGTACCGGCGCAAGCCCTCCGGGGACTACCAAGTCGGGGTCTGCACGAACACGTTGTGCGCCGTCATGGGCGGTGACGCGATCTTCGAGTCGCTCCAGGAGCACCTGGGCGTCGGCAACGAGGGGACCACAGAGGACGGCAAGGTCACGCTGGAGCACATCGAGTGCAACGCAGCCTGTGACTTCGCTCCCGTCGTGATGGTCAACTGGGAGTTCTTCGACAACCAGACTCCCGAGACCGCCAAGCGGCTCGTCGACGACCTGCGCGCGGGCGTGCAGGTCGAGCCGACCCGCGGCGCCCCCTTGTGCACGTACAAGGAGACGGCCCGGATCCTGGCGGGCTTCCCGGACGAGCGCGCGGGTGCCGTCGAGGCGAGCGGCGGCGCGGGCCCCGCATCACTGATCGGACTGCGCCTGGCCAAGGGTGAGTTGCCGCAGCCGCGCGTGGTCCACCCGCGCACGGGCGGCCCAACGGGCGGCCCGCAGGACGAGGCGCCCGCCGAGCACCTCAGCTCGCATGACGCACCGCAGCAGACCTCGGCATCCGACCCGGCCCACCCGGCCGGACCGACCGCCGAGGAGGGGGAGTGATGACCTTGGCAGCCGAGATCGACCACGAGACGAGCCCCGAGAAACTGCTCGCGCCGGTGCTTTCGGCGTTCTGGGACGAGGAGAAGTCCTGGACGCTGGACACCTACCGACGGCACGAGGGGTACGAGGGCCTGCGCAAGGCCCTGGCCATGGCGCCGGACGACCTCATCGCGTACGTGAAGGACTCCGGTCTGCGCGGCAGGGGCGGCGCGGGATTCCCCACCGGAATGAAATGGCAGTTCATTCCACAGGGAGATGGAAAGCCGCACTATCTAGTTGTCAACGCCGACGAATCGGAGCCGGGGACCTGTAAGGACATCCCGCTCCTCTTCGCGAACCCGCATTCCCTCATCGAGGGGATCGTGATCGCGTGCTACGCGATCCGTTCTTCTCATGCCTTCATCTACCTGCGTGGTGAAGTCGTCCCCGTGCTCCGGCGGTTGCACGAGGCCGTGCGTGAGGCGAAAGAGGCGGGATTCCTGGGCGAGAACATCCTGGGCAGCGGACTCGACCTGGAACTCACCGTGCACGCGGGCGCCGGCGCGTACATCTGTGGTGAGGAGACCGCGCTGCTCGACTCGCTCGAAGGCCGCCGTGGCCAGCCGCGACTGCGTCCCCCTTTCCCGGCCGTCGCGGGCCTCTACGCCTGCCCCACTGTTGTCAATAACGTCGAATCCATCGCGTCGGTTCCCGCGATCCTGAACCGCGGAAAAGACTGGTTCAAATCGATGGGCAGCGAGAAGTCCCCGGGCTTCACGCTCTATTCGCTGAGCGGGCACGTCACCAATCCCGGCCAGTACGAAGCCCCGCTCGGCATCACGCTGCGCCAGCTGCTCGACATGAGCGGCGGGATCAGGGCGGGCCACCGGCTCAAGTTCTGGACACCGGGCGGCTCTTCGACGCCGATGTTCACCGACGAGCACCTCGACGTCGCCCTGGACTATGAGGGAGTGGGCGCCGCAGGTTCGATGCTCGGCACGAAGGCGCTCCAGTGCTTCGACGAGACGACCTGTGTCGTACGGGCGGTCACGCGCTGGACCGAGTTCTACGCCCATGAGTCCTGCGGCAAGTGCACGCCCTGCCGCGAAGGGACGTACTGGCTGGTGCAGTTGCTCCGCGACATCGAGGCGGGCAAGGGCGTCATGTCCGACCTGGACAAGCTGAACGACATCGCCGACAACATCAACGGCAAGTCCTTCTGCGCTCTCGGTGACGGCGCCGCGTCGCCGATCTTCTCCTCCCTCAAGTACTTCCGCGAGGAGTACGAGGAGCACATCACCGGCAAGGGCTGCCCCTTCGACCCGGCCAAGGCGACTCTCTGGGCCGACCGGCCCGCCGCACATTCGGAGGTGAACGCATGACAGTGACCACAAACAGCGCTCCCTCCGGGGGCGGCGAGGCGGCGGTTCCGCCGGAAGATCTCGTGTCGCTGACGATCGACGGCATCGAGATCAGCGTCCCGAAGGGGACGTTGGTGATCCGGGCCGCCGAGCTCCTCGGGATCGAGATCCCGCGGTTCTGCGACCACCCGCTGCTCGACCCGGCAGGCGCCTGCCGCCAGTGCATCGTCGAGGTGGAGGGCCAGCGCAAGCCGATGGCCTCCTGCACCATCACCTGCACCGACGGCATGGTCGTGAAGTCGCAGCTGTCGTCGGCGGTCGCCGAGAAGGCCCAGCGCGGTGTCATGGAGCTGCTCCTCATCAACCACCCGCTGGACTGCCCGGTCTGCGACAAGGGCGGCGAGTGCCCCTTGCAGAACCAGGCGATGCAGGTCGGCGACACGGACACACGCTTCGAGGGCAAGAAGCGGACGTTCGAGAAGCCGGTGCCGATTTCGACGCAGGTCCTTCTCGACCGCGAGCGGTGTGTGCTCTGCGCGCGCTGCACCCGGTTCTCCAACCAGATCGCGGGCGACCCGATGATCGAGCTGCTTGAGCGCGGCGCGCTCCAGCAGGTCGGCACGGGTGAGGGCGACCCCTTCGAGTCGTACTTCTCCGGGAACACCATCCAGATCTGCCCGGTCGGCGCGCTGACATCGGCGGCGTATCGGTTCCGCTCCCGGCCCTTCGACCTGGTGTCGTCGCCGTCGGTCTGCGAGCACTGCGCGGGCGGCTGCGCGACGCGCACCGACCACCGGCGCGGCAAGGTCATGCGGCGGCTCGCCTCGAACGACCCCGAGGTCAATGAGGAGTGGCTCTGCGACAAGGGGCGCTTCGGCTTCCGTTACGCGCAGAAGCCGGACCGCCTCACCACGCCGCTGGTGCGCGACTCCTCGACGGGCGAGCTGGAGGCGGCCAGTTGGCCCGAGGCTCTGGAAGCCGCGGCCAACGGTCTCGCCGCCGCGCGCGGCCGTGCCGGTGTGCTCACCGGTGGGCGCCTGACCGTCGAGGACGCCTACGCGTACAGCAAGTACGCGCGCGTGGCGCTCGATACGAACGACATCGACTTCCGCGCGCGCGTGCACAGCAGCGAGGAGGCCGACTTCCTCGCCGCTCGTGTCGCGGGCCGTGGCCGGGATCTCGACGGGAGCGGCGTCACGTACGCCGCTCTGGAGAAGGCTCCCGCCGTCCTGCTCGTCGGCATGGAGTCCGAGGAGGAGGCGCCCGGCGTCTTCCTGAGGCTGCGCAAGGCCTGGCGTAAGCACGGCCAGCGGACCTTCTCCCTCGCGACCTTCCAGACCCGCGGCCTGGAGAAGGCGGGCGGCACGCTGCTGCCCGCCGCTCCCGGCACCGAGACGGAGTGGCTCGACGCGCTCGCCGCCGGAGCCGGTCTCCAGGGTGACGGTGCCAAGGCTGCCGATGCGCTTCGTACTGAAGGCGCGGTGATCGTCGTCGGTGAGCGTCTGGCCGCCGTGGCGGGCGGGCTCACCGCCGCCGTACGGGCCGCCTCCGCGACCGGTGCGCGGCTGGTGTGGATTCCGCGCCGGGCGGGGGAGCGCGGCGCCATCGAGGCGGGCGCGCTGCCTTCGCTGCTTCCCGGCGGGCGTCCTTCCACCGACCCGCGTGCGCGTGACGAGGTCGCGGCTGCCTGGGGCGTCGCCGAGCTCCCGCACCGCTACGGCCGCGACACCGGCCAGATCGTCGAGGCCGCCGCGACCGGCGAACTGGGCGCGCTCCTGGTGGCGGGTGTGGAGGTCGCCGACCTTCCTGACCCGGCACGCGCGCGTGAAGCGTTCTCCGAGGTCGGGTTCCTGGTCTCCCTTGAGCTGCGGCCCAGTGAGGTGACCGAGCACGCCGATGTCGTACTTCCGGTGGCCGCGGTCGCGGAGAAGCCGGGCACCTTCCTCAACTGGGAGGGGCGGGCGCGGATGTTCGACGCCGCGCTCAAGCCCGACCAGATGACGCGCACGCTGGCCCCGACGGACGCGCGTGTGCTGCACATGCTGGCCGACGCCGGGGACGTACACCTGGGTCTTCCCGACCTGACGACGGCCCGGCGCGAGCTCGACCGGCTCGGCGGGTGGGACGGGGCGCACGCCACCGAGCCCGTGGAGACCGGCGCTCAGTCGCAGAGGCCCGCCTCCGGAGAGGCCGTTCTCGCGGGGCACCGGCTGCTGCTCGACCAGGGCCGCCTCCAGGACGGCGACGATGCCCTTGCCGGAACGCGGCACGCGGCGGTCGCCAGGCTCTCCGCGGCCACCGCGGCCGAGGCGGGCGTGAAGGACGGCGACGTCCTGGCCGTCACCGGCTCCGCGGGGGCGACCGAACTGCCGCTCCGGGTCACCGAGATGCCCGACCGCGTGGTGTGGCTGCCGCTGAACTCGACCGGGGGAGGCGTCACTTCCGACACCGGCGCCCGCCCCGGCGATCTCGTCCGCATCGGCCCGGCGCTCCTGCCGGAGCCTTCTGAGGCCCCGGAGGTGACGTCGTGATGCACACCGTGGTGCCGCTTGCGGCGGAAGACCTGTCCATGTTCGGCACTGACCCCTGGTGGCTGGTCGCCGTCAAGGCGGTCTTCTGCTTCGCGTTCCTGATGGTGACGGTGCTCTTCTCCATCGTCTGGGAGCGCAAGGTCGTCGCCTGGATGCAGCTGCGTATCGGGCCCAACCGGCACGGCCCCTGGGGCATGTTGCAGTCCCTCGCGGACGGCATCAAGCTGATGCTCAAGGAAGACGTGATCGTCAAGCGCGCGGACAAGGTGGTGTACGTCCTCGCGCCGATCATCGCGGCCATCCCGGCCTTCATGGCGATCGCGGTGATCCCCTTCGGTCCCGCGGGCAACGAAGTCTCGATCTTCGGCCAGCGCACGACGATGCAGCTCACCGACCTGCCGATCGCGATGCTCTACATCCTCGCGGTCGCCTCGGTCGGCATCTACGGCATCGTGCTCGCCGGTTGGAGCTCCGGCTCCACCTATCCGCTCCTCGGCGGCCTGCGCTCCTGCGCGCAGATGATCTCGTACGAGATCGCGATGGGCGCGGCCTTCGCCTCGGTGTTCCTCTACTCCGGGTCGATGTCGACATCGGCGATCGTGGAGGCGCAGGCGGACCGCTGGTACGTCCTGCTGCTTCCGGTCTCGTTCCTGATCTACATCATCACGATGATCGGTGAGACCAACCGCGCTCCCTTCGACATGCCGGAGTCCGAGGGCGACCTGGTCGGCGGCTTCAACACCGAGTACTCGTCGATCAAGTTCGCGCTGTTCATGCTCGCCGAGTACGTCAACATGGTCACCGTCTCGGCGGTCTCGGTCACCCTCTTCCTGGGCGGCTGGCGGGCCCCGTATCCGGTCAGCACCTTCTGGGAGGGCGCGAACCACGGCTGGTGGCCGATGCTCTGGTTCGTGATCAAGGTCCAGCTGCTGCTGTTCTTCTTCATCTGGCTGCGCGGCACGCTGCCACGCGTCCGCTACGACCAGCTGATGAAGCTCGGCTGGAAGGTCCTGATCCCGGTCTCCGTCGTCTGGCTGATGCTCGTGGCGACAGTCAGGGCGATGCGGAACGAGGAGTACGACTTCACCTCGATCGCGCTCTATGTGGGCGGCGGAGTCATCGCGTTGCTCTTGCTCTCCGTCGTCGTCGACATCTTCCGCGACAAGCGCGAGAAGGAAGCGGCGGTCGAGGAGGAGCCGGTCGCCTTCGACCCGATGGCGGGCGGATTCCCGGTCCCGCCGCTGCCCGGACAGAGCCTGCCGCCCGTACCGCGCCGACGCCCGCGACAGGAGCGGGAGTTGATTGTCAGTGGTGGGCCGGATACTCAAAGTGACGGAACCCGAAGTGACGGAAAGGAGGCGTCCGATGGCTGAGTCGAAGAAAGAGTCACACCAGTCACAGAGCGAGTCGAACCAATCGAAGCAGGGGTTCCAGAACCCCGTCGCGGGCTTCGGCGTGACCTTCAAGGCCATGTTCAAGAAGCGGCTGACCGAGCAGTATCCGGAGCAGGAGAAGACCACCGCTCCCCGCTTCCACGGCAGGCACCAGCTCAACCGCCATCCGGACGGCCTGGAGAAGTGCATCGGCTGCGAGCTCTGCGCCTGGGCCTGCCCCGCGGACGCGATCTATGTGGAAGGCGCGGACAACACCGAGGAAGAGCGCTACTCCCCGGGCGAGCGTTACGGCCGCGTCTACCAGATCAACTACGCCCGCTGCATCCTGTGCGGTCTGTGCATCGAGGCGTGCCCCACGCGCGCGTTGACGATGACGAACGAGTTCGAGCTGGCCGACAGCAGCCGCGAGAAGCTCATCTTCACCAAGGAGCAGCTGCTCGCCGGCCTGGAGGAAGGCATGGTCGAGTCACCGCACTCGATCTTCCCGGGTACGGACGAGCAGGACTACTACCGCGGTCTGGTGACCGAGGCGGCGCCCGGCACGGTGCCCCAAGTGGCCGTCAGCAAGGGCGAGAAGCCCGCTGGCGAGCACCAGGAAGAGGGGGTGGAGGCATGACCGCGCTCGCCGCCTACACCACCTCCACCGGTGAGGCCGTGCAGTTCTGGGTGCTCGGCACGGTCGCCGTGATCGGCGCCCTGTGCACCATCCTTATGAAGAAGGCCGTGCACAGCGCGCTCTGTCTCGCCGGGACCATGATCATCCTGGCGGTCTTCTACCTCGCCAACGGGGCGTACTTCCTGGGCATCGTCCAGGTCGTCGTCTACACCGGCGCGATCATGATGCTCTTCCTCTTCGTGGTCATGCTCGTCGGCGTCACCGCCGCCGACTCCCTGAAGGAGACCATCAAGGGGCAGCGCTGGCTGGCGGGCCTCTGCGGCTTCGGCTTCGCCATCCTGCTCTTCGCGGGGATCGGGAACGCCTCGGTGAGCGAGTTCGCCGGGCTGAGCAAGGCGAACGCAGGCGGCAATGTGCAGGGCCTCGCCGAGAGCATCTTCACGAAGTACGTCTTCGCCTTCGAGATCACCGGCGCGCTGCTCATCACCGCCACGGTCGGCGCGATGGTGCTCACCCACCGCGAGCGCACGGAGCGCGCCAAGACGCAGCGCGAGATGTCCGAGGAGCGCGTGCGGTCCAATCACCTGCCGCCGTTGCCCGCCCCCGGTGTCTACGCCCGGCACAACGCCGTGGACGTCGCGGGCCTGCTCCCCGACGGCACCCCGTCGGAGCTCACGGTCAACAAGACACTGCGTGAGCGCGGCCAGATCCGCGATGTGTCCAACGAGGCCCTTGACGATCTGCGGGCCCTGGAGCAGCGCTCCGAGGACCGTCTCGAGCGGTCGTCCAAGAGCGAGGAGGCGTCGAAGTGAATCCGGTCAACTACCTGTATCTCGCGGCGCTGTTGTTCTCGATCGGCGCCACCGGCGTACTGATCAGGCGGAACGCGATCGTGGTCTTCATGTGTATCGAGCTGATGCTCAACGCGTGCAACTTGGCCTTCGTCGCCTTCTCCCGGCTGCACGGCAATCTCGACGGCCAGATCATCGCCTTCTTCACGATGGTCGTCGCCGCGGCGGAAGTCGTGGTCGGCCTCGCGATCATCGTGTCGCTGTTCCGCTCCCGTCACTCGGCCTCGGTCGACGACGCCAGCCTGATGAAGCTGTAAGGGGTCGCTGAAAAGTGGAGAACCTGATCGCGCTGCTCGTAGCGGCGCCTCTGCTCGGAGCGGCCGTACTGCTGTGCGGCGGGCGGCGGTTGGACCGTGTGGGCCACTGGCTCGGCACCCTGCTCGCTGCCGCCTCCTTCGTCGTCGGTGCGGTGCTCTTCGCCGACATGCTGGGCAAGGGCGCCGAGGAGCGCTCCCTGTCGCAGCACCTGTTCAGCTGGATCCCCGTAGAGGGCTTCCAGGCGGACGTCGCCTTCCAGCTCGACCAGTTGTCGATGACGTTCGTCCTGCTGATCACCGGTGTGGGCACACTGATCCACATCTACTCCATCGGGTACATGGAGCACGACGAGCGGCGCCGCCGCTTCTTCGGCTATCTGAACCTGTTCCTCGCGGCGATGCTCATCCTGGTCCTCGCCGACAACTACCTGCTCCTGTACGTCGGATGGGAGGGCGTGGGCCTCGCCTCGTACCTCCTGATCGGCTTCTGGCAGCACAAGCCCAGCGCGGCCACCGCCGCGAAGAAGGCCTTCCTGGTCAACAGGGTCGGCGACATGGGCCTCTCGATCGCGATCATGCTGATGTTCACCACCTTCGGGACGTTCGCCTTCGGGCCTGTCCTGGAGGCCACCGGTGAGACGTCGGAGGGCAAGCTGACGGCCATCGGCCTGATGCTGCTGCTCGCGGCCTGCGGCAAGTCCGCCCAGGTGCCGCTGCAGTCCTGGCTCGGCGACGCGATGGAGGGCCCGACCCCGGTCTCGGCCCTCATCCACGCGGCGACGATGGTGACCGCGGGCGTGTACTTGATCGTCCGCTCCGGCGAGATCTTCAACGCGGCGCCGGACGCCCAGCTCGTCGTCACCGTCGTGGGCGCGGTCACGCTTCTCTTCGGTGCGATCGTCGGTTGCGCGAAGGACGACATCAAGAAGGCCCTCGCCGGGTCGACGATGTCCCAGATCGGGTACATGATCCTGGCCGCGGGCCTCGGCCCCATCGGCTACGTATTCGCGATCATGCACCTGGTGACGCACGGCTTCTTCAAGGCGGGGCTCTTCCTCGGGGCCGGTTCGGTCATGCACGGCATGAACGAAGAGGTCGACATGAGGAAGTACGGCGGCCTCAGGAAGTACATGCCGGTCACCTTCGTGACCTTCGGGCTCGGCTATCTGGCGATCATCGGCTTCCCCGGTCTGTCCGGCTTCTTCTCCAAGGACAAGATCATCGAGGCGGCGTTCGCCAAGGGCGGCACGGAGGGCTGGATCCTCGGCTCGGTCGCGCTGCTCGGCGCCGCGATCACCGCGTTCTACATGACGCGCGTGATGATCATGACCTTCTTCGGTGAGAAGCGGTGGCAGCCGGATGCGGAAGGCAACGAACCGCACCCGCACGAGTCGCCCAAGTCGATGACGATCCCGATGATCGTGCTCGCCTTCGGGTCGGTCTTCGCGGGTGGGTTCTTCAGCATCGGCGACCGCTTCATGCACTGGCTGGAGCCGGTCACCCACCACGACCACGGTGACTCTCCGCTGAGTGCCACCACGGTCACCGGCGCCACCATGGTGGTCCTGGTCATCGGTGTGGCCCTCGCCTACGTCCAGTACGGCCGCCGTCCCGTCCCGGTCACCGCCCCGCGCGGTTCGCTGGTCACCCGGGCGGCCCGGCGCGATCTCCTTCAGGACGACTTCAACCACGTCGTCCTGGTGCGTGGCGGAGAGCACCTCACCCGCTCCCTGGTGTACGTCGACCACACCCTGGTCGACGGCGTCGTCAACGGCACGGCGGCCTCGGTCGGCGGGCTCTCCGGACGGCTGCGCAAGATGCAGAACGGCTATGCCCGCTCCTACGCGGTCTCGATGTTCGGCGGCGTTGCGGTACTCATCGCCGTGACCCTGCTGATGAGGGCGGTCTGATACCGATGTCCTTTCCTCTGCTGACAGCGACGGCGGTGCTCCCCGCGGTCGGCGCGATCGCCACGGCAGCCGTCCCGGCCGCCCGGCGGACCGCCGCCAAGTGGCTCGCGCTGCTCGTCTCGCTCGCCACGCTCGCGCTCGCCGTGACCGTGCTCGTGCGCTTCGACCCCGACGGATCCCGCTATCAACTGACCGAATCGCGGGCCTGGATCGCGGAATTCGGGGTGCGGTACGAGCTCGGGGTTGACGGCATCGGTGTCGCGCTCCTCGCGCTCACCGCCCTGCTGATGCCCTTCATCATCCTGGCGGGCTGGCACGACGCCGACCCCCTGGAGACGAAGTCCTCGCGCTGGCGGCCGACCCAGGGCTTCTTCGCCCTGATCCTGGCCGTCGAGGCGATGGTGATCATCTCCTTCGCGGCCACCGACGTCTTCCTCTTCTACATCTTCTTCGAAGCCATGCTCATCCCGATGTACTTCCTCATCGGCGGCTTCGGAGACCGCGCTCACGCGGGCAGCGACGAGAAGGCATCGGCGCAACGCTCGTACGCGGCCGTGAAGTTCCTCCTCTACAACCTGGTCGGCGGCCTCATCATGCTGGCCGCCGTGATCGGGCTCTACGTAGTGGCGGGGAACTTCTCGCTCCAGGAGATCGCCGAGGCGCGGGCCAACGGCACGCTCGACATGGCGACCAACACCGAGCGCCTGCTCTTCCTCGGCTTCTTCTTCGCCTTCGCGGTGAAGGCGCCGCTGTGGCCGCTGCACACCTGGCTGCCGAACGCGATGGGCGAGGCCACGGCCCCGGTCGCCGTACTGATCACGGCAGTCGTCGACAAGGTCGGCACGTTCGCGATGCTGCGGTTCTGCCTCGGTCTCTTCCCCGAGGCGAGCAAGTGGGCGACGCCGGTCATCCTCGTACTGGCGCTGATCAGCATCGTCTACGGCGCACTGCTCGCGGTCGGCCAGCGTGACATCAAGCGCCTGGTGGCGTACGCGTCGATCTCGCACTTCGGGTTCATCATTCTCGGCATCTTCGCGATGACGTCCCAGGGGCAGTCCGGCGCGACGCTCTACATGGTCAACCACGGGATCTCGACGGCCGCCCTGATGCTGGTGGCCGGCTTCCTGATCTCGCGGCGCGGTTCGCGGCTCATCGCGGACTACGGAGGGGTGCAGAAGGTCGCACCGGTGCTCGCGGGCACCTTCCTGATCGGCTCTCTCGCGACGCTCTCGCTGCCGGGGCTCGCGCCGTTCGTGAGTGAATTCCTGGTCCTGGTCGGCGCGTTCGCGCGCTATCCGGTGGTCGGCATCATCGCCACCATCGGCATCGTGCTCGCCGCGCTCTACACCCTCGTCCTCTACCAGCGGACGATGACGGGCCCGGTGAAGCCGGAGGTCTCGGCCATGCCTGACCTGCGGGTGCGTGAACTCGTGGTCGTCGCGCCGCTGATCGCGCTCCTGATCGGCCTCGGCGTCTACCCGAAGCCGCTCACCGATCTTGTGAACCCGGCGGTCAAGCACACCATGTCCGACGTACAGAAGAAGGACCCGAAGCCCGACGTGGAGGCGGCCAAGTGAGCGCATCAGCCGTCCACAGCCTGTGGACAATGGCGTCGGCCGCGGCGCCCCAAGATCAGATCGACAAGATCGACACTCCCACGATCGAGTACGCGCAGCTGTCGCCGACGTTGATCGTCATCGGTGCGGCGGTCATCGGGGTGCTCATCGAGGCCTTCGTGCCCCGCAAGTCCCGTTACTACGTCCAGGTGTTCGTGGCCGTCGTCGCCATCACCGCGGCCTTCGCCGCGGTCGTCGGGCTCGCGGCCACCGGATACGGCTCGACGAAGGCGCACATCGCCGCCATGGGAGCGATCGCGGTCGACGGACCCGCGCTCTTCCTTCAGGGCACGATCCTCCTCGCGGGACTCGTCGCGATCTTCACCTTCGCGGAACGGCGTCTCGACCCCGTGGCGCATGGCAACCGCGTCGACTCGTTCGCCGCGCAGGCCGGTGCCGTGCCGGGCAGCGCGGGCGAACAGGCCGCCACGAAGGCCGGGTTCACCACCACCGAGGTGTTCCCGCTGGCCCTCTTCGCGATCGGCGGGATGCTCGTCTTCCCGTCGGCGAACGACCTCCTGACGCTCTTCATCGCCCTCGAGGTCTTCTCGCTGCCGCTCTACCTGCTGTGCGCCCTCGCCCGCCGCAAGCGGCTCATGTCGCAGGAAGCCGCCGTCAAGTACTTCCTGCTCGGCTCGTTCTCCTCGGCGTTCCTGCTCTTCGGGATCGCCCTCCTCTACGGGTACGCGGGCTCGGTGTCGTACGGCACGATCGCGAAGGTCGTCGACGGCAGCATCAAGACGGTCGACCCGGCGCTCGCCGACACCATGGGCAACGACGCGCTGCTCCTGATCGGCGCCGCCCTGATCGTGATGGGGCTGCTCTTCAAGGTCGGCGCGGTGCCGTTCCACATGTGGACGCCTGATGTGTACGAGGGCGCGCCCACGCCGGTCACCGGCTTCATGGCGGCGGCGACGAAGGTGGCCGCCTTCGGCGCGCTGCTCCGGCTGCTCTACGTGGTCCTGCCGGGGCTGCGCTGGGACTGGCGTCCGGTGATGTGGGGTGTCGTGATCCTCACCATGCTGGCCGGTGCGATCGTCGCGATCACCCAGACCGACATCAAGCGGCTCCTCGCGTACTCCTCGATCGCGCACGCGGGCTTCATCCTCGCGGGTGTCATCGCCATGACACCGGACGGCATCTCGTCGGTCCTCTTCTATCTGGCGGCCTACTCCTTCGTGACGATCGGCGCGTTCGCGGTGGTCACACTGGTGCGGGACGCGGGCGGCGAGGCCACGCACCTGTCGAAGTGGGCGGGGCTCGGCAGGCGCTCGCCGCTGGTCGCGGCCGTCTTCGCCGTCTTCCTCCTCGCCTTCGCCGGCATCCCGCTGACCTCCGGTTTCTCCGGAAAGTTCGCGGTGTTCAAGGCGGCGGCCGAGGGCGGCGCGGGTGCGCTCGTAGTGGTCGGTGTGATCTCGTCCGCGATCGCGGCGTTCTTCTACATCCGTGTGATCGTGCTCATGTTCTTCAGCGAGCCGAAGGCGGACGGCCCGACGGTCGCCGTGCCGTCGCCGCTGACGATGACCGCGATCGGCGTGGGTGTCGCGGTGACCCTGGTCCTGGGCGTGGCCCCGCAGTACTTCCTGGATCTGGCGAACCAGGCGGGGGTCTTCGTCCGGTAGTCCAGCTGTTCTACTTGCCGCCGCCCGGCACCCCGTCCGACAGGGGTGCCGGGCGGTGGCCTGTGGATAACTCCGTGACTGTCGGTGTGGCGCCCTATCGTGGAGGCAGTGGTCGAAGCACGACGTACGGGGGCAGGGCGATGAACGGGATTGATGGCATGAGCGAGGTGACCGTACCGATCGCGGTGGCGGAGAGTGACGCACTGCGGACGCTGCACCGCGTCTTCGGGTACGACGCGTTCCGCGGTGAGCAGGAAGCGATCATCGAACATGTGGTCGCGGGCGGGGACTCCGTCGTTCTGATGCCCACCGGTGGCGGCAAGTCGCTCTGCTATCAGATCCCGGCCCTGGTGAGGCCAGGCACCGGCGTAGTCGTCTCGCCGCTCATCGCGCTCATGCAGGACCAGGTCGACGCGCTGCGGGCGCTCGGCGTGCGGGCCGGGTTCATCAACTCCACGCAGGACTTCGACGAGCGGCGCGTGATGGAGGCCGAGTTCCTCGCGGGGGAGCTCGACGTGCTCTATCTGGCACCCGAGCGGCTGCGCCTCGAGGGGACGCTCGATCTGCTCTCGCGCGCCAAGATCTCCGTCTTCGCGATCGACGAGGCGCACTGCGTCGCGCAGTGGGGCCACGACTTCCGCCCCGACTATCTGGCACTCTCCCTGCTCGGCGAGCGCTGGCCCGACGTACCGCGCATCGCCCTGACGGCGACGGCGACGCACGCCACCCACCGGGAGCTCACCGAGCGGCTCGGTATGCCGGACGCCAAGCACTTCGTGGCGAGCTTCGACCGGCCCAACATCCAGTACCGCATCGTGCCCAAGGCCGAGCCCAAGAAGCAGCTCCTGTCCTTCCTCAAGGAGGAGCACGCGGGAGACGCGGGCATCGTCTACTGCCTCTCGCGCAACTCGGTCGAGAAGACCGCTGAGTTCCTCTGCCGGAACGGCATCGAGGCCGTGCCGTACCACGCGGGTCTCGACGGCGGGACGCGCGCCAGACACCAGTCGCGCTTCCTCAGGGAGGACGGCCTGGTCGTGTGCGCCACGATCGCCTTCGGCATGGGCATCGACAAGCCGGACGTCCGTTTCGTCGCCCACCTCGACCTGCCGAAGTCGGTCGAGGGGTACTACCAGGAAACGGGCCGTGCGGGCCGTGACGGACTCCCCTCCACGGCCTGGATGGCGTACGGCCTCCAGGACGTCGTCCAGCAGCGGAAGATGATCCAGGGCAGCGAGGGCGACGAGGCGTTCCGCCGCCGGGCGGCCTCACACCTGGAATCGATGCTGGCGCTGTGCGAGACGGCCCAGTGCCGCAGGGGCCAGCTCCTGACGTACTTCGGCCAGGATGCGGACGGCCAGTCCTGCGGCAACTGCGACACCTGCCTCACACCGCCGGAGACCTGGGACGGCACGGTGGCGGCCCAGAAGGTCCTCTCCACGGTCGTCCGTCTCCAGCGCGAGCGCGGGCAGAAGTTCGGCGCCGGCCAGATCATCGACATCCTGCTCGGCAAGAAGACCGCCAAGATCATCCAGTTCGACCACGACCAGCTCTCGGTCTTCGGCATCGGCGAGGAGCTCGCCGATGCGGAATGGCGGGGCGTGGTGCGGCAGTTGCTGGCGCAGGGCCTGATCGCGGTCGAGGGGGAGTACGGGACGCTGGTCCTGACCGAGGAGAGCGGCACTGTGCTCGGCCGCGAGCGGGAGGTGCGGTTGCGCAAGGAGCCGAAGCGGCCTGCCGCGGCGAAGTCCGCGTCCGCGAAGGGCGAGCGGAGGGCGAAGTCCGCGGCGGCCGTCGCCGACCTGCCTCAGGAAGCGGTGCCGGTGTTCGAGGCGCTGCGGGCGTGGCGCGGGGCACAGGCCAAGGAGCTGGGCCTCCCGGCATACGTGATCTTCCATGACGCCACACTGCGGGAGATCGCCACGCTCCGACCGGGCTCCCTGGCGGAACTCGGCGGAATCGGCGGCCTCGGCGAGAAGAAGCTGGCTACGTACGGGGAGGGGGTGCTGGAGGTCCTCGCGGAACTGGACGGTACGGCCACGCATCCTGCGGAGGCCTCACAGGCTCCGGAGGAGTGGCCGGAGCCGCCGGACGAGTTCTGAGCGCCCCAAAGGGGCGCGGGGAACTGCACGGCCAGCCACGACGGCGCCGCAGAAGATCGAACGCACCGCGCGGAACCGCTGCCGCCGGGGGTGACCCACCCCCGGCCGGCAGTGTCAACGGGCCGCGGCGACCCTGCCAGAAACCTCTCCGAGGCCCACCCGGGTGCCATCCGGGCCCGGGGCCCACGCCGAGAGGGTCACCTCATCACCATCCTCGAGGAACGTCCGCTTCCCGTCCGGAAGGACAAGAGCGTCGCGGCCGTTCCAGGTGATCTCGATCAGCGAGCCGTACTGACCCTCGGACGGCCCGCTCACCGTGCCAGAGCCGTACAGATCACCCGTGCGCAGGGACGCGCCGTTCACCGTCATATGGGCCAGCTGCTGGGCGGCCGTCCAGTAGACGGTGGAGAAGGGCGGCTCGGAGATGACGTGGCCGTTCAGCGTGACGGTGATGCGCAGGTCGTAGCCCGCGGGCTCGTCTGCGACGGACTCCGCCGAGTCGTCCAGGTAGGGGAGGAGCTCGTGCGTACGGGCGGGAGGGGCGACCCGCGCCGCGTCCAAGGCCTCAAGGGGGGTGATCCACGCCGAGACGGAGGTGCAGAAGGACTTGCCGAGGAACGGTCCGAGCGGGACGTACTCCCAGGCCTGGATGTCACGCGCCGACCAGTCGTTGAGGAGGCTGAGCCCGAAGACGTGCTCCCGGAAGTCCGCGAGCGGCACCGGCGTGCCGAGCTCCGACGGCGTACCCACGACGAAGCCGACCTCGGCCTCGATGTCGAGCCGGACCGAGGGCCCGAAGACCGGTGCCGTCTCCGCGGGGGCCTTGCGCTGACCCGTGGGGCGTACCACTTCCGTCCCAGAGACCACAACGGTGCCGGATCGGCCGTGGTACCCGATGGGCAGGTGCTTCCAGTTGGGGGTCAGCGGAGTCGGTGATTCGGGGCGGAAGATCTGCCCCAGATGAGTCGCGTGGTGTTCGGAGGCGTAGAAGTCCACATAGTCCGCGACCTCGAAGGGGAGGTGCAGTGTGACCTCGGATAGCGGGTGGAGGAGGGGGCGCACGACCTCGCGGTGGGCCGGGACCGTCACCCACGCCGTGAGCGCGCGCCGTACGTCGGACCAGGCCGTGCGGCCCGCGGCGAGCAGCGGGTTAAGCGTGGGCCGGGAGAGCAGTGAGACATAGGGCGAGCCGAGTGCCGCGGCCGCGGCGCCCGCGTCCAGGACATGATCGCCGAGCCGCACACCGACCCGGCGCTCCGGGCCCCCGGCCGAGGCGTGGGCCGAGTCGCCGGCCAGGGAGAACACGCCGTACGGGAGATTGTGCGGCCCGAAAAGGTGGCCCTCGGTGAGAGCGAAGGGGTCGCCTTCGGAGGGGACGGAAGGGTTGCTCCCGGCCGGATCGAGCGGGGTCTGCTCGGACATGCGTACCTGCCTCGCTTTCCATATGGGTGTGCCACACGGTACGTGGAAAGTCCCTGGTTACGGCAGTGGCTAAAGAGTTAGCAATGTCCGAATAAGCCTTGCTGGAGGGGTCAATTCGGGCTTAGCGTCTTTTGGGGGACGCGGACTGGCTGGGTCCGGGTCGGATTGAGGGGACACGTGGGGGGACCCGTGGCCAGGAGTGACGACAGCGTGCCTTTCTCGGTGGACCGAGGGGTGCCCGGCCTGATCGTGAAGTTCGGCAGCTATCCGCTGCACCACGGCGGCGTGGGTGCGATCCGCAGCCTCGGGCGCCTTGGCGTGCCCATGTACGCGATCACGGAGGACCGGTACACGCCCGCCGCGGCCTCCCGCCACCTCACCCGTGCCTTTCCCTGGCCGACCACCGGGGCGGAGGAGCCGGAGCGGCTCGTCGACGGGATGCTGCGCGTCGCGCGCCGGATCGGCAGGCCTGCGGTCCTGATCCCGACCGACGAGGAAGCGGCCGTTCTCATCGCCGAGCATCAAGGGCCGCTGAGTGACGCGGGATTCCTCTTCCCACGCGTAGAGCCGGAGTTACCCCGCCGCCTCGCCAGCAAGCAGGGCCTGCACGAGCTGTGCGTGGAGCACGGCATCGCCTCGCCGGCCGCGGCCTTCCCCGAGAGTTACGGGGACATCGAGGAGTTCGCCGCATCGGCGGTCTTCCCCGTGGTCGCCAAGAACCGCGAGGCGTTCACGCGCCGCAGCCGTCCCGCGGTGAACGGGACGACACGTATAGAGACGTCCGACGGCCTGCTGAGCCTCGCCCGCGACTGGGGCGTACGGCCCGGAGTGATCCTTCAGGAGTATCTGCCGCGCGAGCAGGCCGAGGACTGGATCGTGCACGCGTACTTCGACGCGGACTCGACACCCCTGGCGATGTTCACGGGCGTCAAAGTCCGCTCCTGGCCGCCGCACGCGGGGATGACGGCGAATGCGTACGTCGTCGACAATCCGGAACTCGCGGACCTCGCCGCACGTTTTATCAAGCAGATCGGCTTCACCGGCGTCATCGACCTCGACCTGCGCTTCGACCGGCGCGACGGTCAGTACAAACTGCTCGATTTCAACCCCCGCATGGGTGCCCAGTTCCGGCTCTTCGAGAGCGAGTCGGGGATCGACGTCGTCCGTGCGATGCACCTGCACCTGACAGGGCGCCCGGTTCCGGAGGGGGAACAGCGCGCCGGCCATCGGTACGTCGTCGAGAACATCGACCTGCCCGCCCTCCTCGCCTACCGCCGCAGCGGATACACCACGCCGCACGCGCCCCCACGCGCGAGCGGCACGGAGCTGGCGTGGCTCGCGGCCGACGACATGAAGCCGTTCTTCACGATGCTCGCCCGTTTCGTACGGCCGGGGGCGAAGCATCTGTACCAACTGTGGCGGACCAACCGCCGTGGCAGCACGACCAGTTCGCACAGCACCACCGGCAATTAGCAGAGCGGCACCACGAAGTAGGCACACGCGGTAAGTGACGTCCTGGGGAGGGACTTCGTGATCCATCCAGTAGCAGTCATCGGGGCGGGGCCGTACGGCCTGTCCACCGCGGCCCATCTGCGGGCGCGCGGCATCCCGGTGCGGATCTTCGGTGACCCGATGGTGAGTTGGCGTGACCACATGCCGGCGGGGATGCTTCTCAAATCGACGCCCGTAGCCTCGAACATCGACGCGCCACAGCGCGGATACAGACTCGTGGACTACTGCGACGCGGCAGGAATCCCACGCCTCGTCACGGACGAGGACATCATCCCCGCCGCGACGTTCGTGGCCTACGGGGAGTGGTTCCAGCAGAAGCTCGTGCCCGAGCTCGAGCGGGTGCGGGTGGTGTCGGTGGAGCGAAGAGGCACGGCGGGCTTCGAGCTGAAGCTGGACTCGGGCGAGCAGTTCACGGCACGCGCGGTCGTCGTCGCGACCGGCCTGTCCGGTCTCGCTCATGTCCCGCGCGAGCTCGCCGCAGCCGCGCCGGACGGGCCGACCCCCACAGGGCCCGTCTCGCACAGCTCCCAGCACCACGATCTGTCACGTTTCTCCGGCCGTGAACTGATAGTCGTCGGGGCCGGTCAATCAGCCTTGGAGACCGCCGCGCTGGCGGCCGAGGCGGGGGCGAGTGTGCGTGTCGTGGCGCGCGGCAGGGGCGCGGTGGACTTCGGCGACCCGCCGTGGAACCAGCCGAAGCTGCGTCCGGAGTCGCCGTTCGGCCGCGCCTGGTCGCTGTACGCGTTCAGCTATCACGCCGATCCGTACCGCTACCTCCCTCCCCAGGCCCGCCACTTCCTGGTCCGCCGCATCCTGGGCCCGCTCGGCGCGTGGTGGCTGAGAGACCGCTTCGAGGACAAGGTGCGGACACGCGAGGTGCGGCGGATCATCAAGTCCGAAGCGCGGGAGGAGGGGTCGGTCCTCCGGGTGGAGACGCCCGGCGGCCGCATCGAGGAGCTCACCGCCGACCACGTGATAGCGGCGACGGGCTACCGCGTGGACTTGGCCGCGATGGACTTCCTCGGCCATGAACTGCGGGCCCGCCTGGCCGTCAGCCGCGGCACACCGAAGCTGGGCGCGGGCTATGTCTCCTCGGTCCCGGGCCTGTACTTCACGGGGATGCTGGGCGGCTCGTCGTACGGCCCGATCATGCGGTTCGTGTGCGGCACGGAGTTCGCCTCGCCGCGGCTTGCGGGGCATTTGGCCAAGGTGCACGGCTGAGGGGTCTCAACTCGGGCACACCCCGCCGCCCTCGCGCAGGCCGATGGCTCGAAGCGACACGTCCCGGTGAATCCTTCGAGCGCCGGTGGTGCGACCGGCGCACTGTGCGCGTCACAGCTCCTGTCGCATTGCGTTCAGCAGCGCTGTGGATCCGTATTCTCTGGATCATGGCTGCACCCCTCGCATATTCACTCATCGCCACTGACCTGGACGGGACGCTGCTGCGCGGCGACGACACCGTCTCCGACCGGTCGCGGGCCGCGCTGGCCGCGGTGGTCGGGGCGGGGGCCCGGCATCTGGTGGTGACCGGGCGGCCCGCGCCGCGGGTGAAGCCGTTGCTCGATGATCTGGGGGGTGCGGGACTCGCCGTCTGCGGGCAGGGGGCGCAGTTGTACGACGCCGGTGCGGACCGCATGGTCTGGTCCGTGACGCTCGACCGGGAGCTCGCCGAGGCCGCGCTCGGGAAGATCGAGGCGGAGGTCGGGCAGCTCTACGCCGCCGTTGACCAGGACGGAGTGGACGGGCTGACCCTTATCGAGCCCGGGTATCTGATGCCGCACCCCACCCTGCCCGCCGTGCGGGTGAAGGGGCGTGACGCGCTCTGGGCCGAGCCCATCAGCAAGGTGCTCCTGCGCCATCCCGAGCTGACCGACGACGAGTTGGCCGCCGTCGCGCGTGACGCTGTGGGGCCCCTCGCCACCGTCACCATGTCAGGGCCCGGCACCGTCGAGCTCCAGCCGCGCGGGGTGACCAAGGCGACCGGGCTCGCTCTTGCCGCCGAGCGGCTCGGGATGACTGCGGAGGACACCGTCGCCTTCGGTGACATGCCCAATGACGTGCCGATGTTCGTGTGGGCGGCGCGTGGTGTCGCCATGGCCAACGCGCATCCCGATCTCAAGTCGGCCTCGGACGAAGTTACTTCCTCCAATGAGGATGACGGGGTGGCTCTGGTGCTCGAGCGGTTGCTGGCAACGGGGGAGTAGCCCGAGCAGCCCCCGGACAGTCCTAGCCCGCCGTGCGTGGGATGCGTTTCTCCCACGTCCGGTGGAACACCACCTCGCCCCCCTCCTTGCACACCACCTCGTTGGACGTGATGAAGTCCGTCGCGTCGCAGGTGATCTCCGAGCGGGACTCGACCCGTACGTCCCATGCCAGTTCGGGGCGGTGCAGCCGGATCGTCCAGTCGGAGCGGGTGCGGGCGCTGAGGGGGTCGGACTCGTTGATCGTGTACGCCTCGACCGCGTCCTCGGTGAATTCGAGGCCGTCCGGGTAGACCCGCGTACCGCCGTAGCGCGGGTCCACCTCCAGGCGCCATTCGCCCTTCGCCACATCGCGTACGACCAGGCGCTCGGGGCGCGGCTCGTCGAGCGTCGCCGGGTAGACCACCTCGAGGGGTGCTGACTGCTCGGGGGCGGGGAAAGTGATCGAGGGGTCCAGATCGCCTTCCCGTACCGGGAGGTCGAGCGCGCTGCCCGCCGGGTCGAGGACGAAGCCCGCCGAGTCCGCCTGCGGCCAGATCCACGGCCAGTACGCCGATGACACCGCGAGCCGGATCCGGTGTCCCGGCGGGAAGGTGTGGCCGATGGCGTTCAGTTCGAACGTCACGTCCTCCGTGGCGCCGACCGGCCACGGCTCGACCTGGTCACGGCCGTTGCGGGCGGAGAGGTTCAGTGCGCCGCGGGTGACCAGGGTCGACGAGCCGTCCGGCGCCACGTCGCAGACGCGCGCGATCGCCTGGCCGGTGGGGGCATCCATGCGCAGCCGAAGGGTCACCTGGGGGCGGCCCAGGATGCGTACGGCCGAGGGGACCTCGAACTCGAAGCACGCCGACTTCGCGTCCTCGTCCCGCTGGTCCGGCGGCAAGTCCGCGTCGTTGCCGAAGGGGAAGTAGCGGCCCGCGTCCAGGCCCGTGTGCTGGGGGGAGTCGACGACGAGAGGGGCGCCCTGGAGGGCGTACGAGGTCGTGGTGATGTTCGGGGAAGGCCAGGAAGGGTCGCCGACCCAGCCGCCCGGCAGCTCGTCGTACACCGTCGCCGGCGGGTGCGAGTCGCTGATCCAGGAGCGGAGCTTCGGCTCGGACATGATGCCTGTGTCCACCCCCTTGAGGTGGTGGTCCCACCAGCGCAGGGTCTCCTGGAGGAAGCCGATCGCCGGGCCCGGCGGCAGGCCCCGGTCCGGGTACTGGTGCGACCACGGCCCGATCAAGCCCCGTACGTCACCCGGCAGCTGCTCCACCAGGCGCAGGACCGTGTCCCGGTAGGGGTCGTGGAAGCCGCCCACCGCGAGCACCGCCGCGCCGATCGCCGAGTAGTCCTCGCAGACGCTGCCGTGCTGCCAGTACGCGTCCCGCGTCTGGTGGTCCAGCCACGTGTGGATGAAGGGGTCCACGGCTTCGAGGCGGTCGACCCACATCTGACGCCAGCGGTCGCCGACGAACAGCGGGTCCGGCGGGCGGGAGACGAAGGCCAGCATCGTCGCCGCCCATGCGTGCATGTCGACGGCGAGGACGGAACCACCCATGTAGTGCACGTCGTTGTCATAGCGGTCGTCCGCCGAGCAGACCGTGATGATCGCCTTGAGCGGCTCGGGCGCGAGGGCCGCGATCTGGAGGGAGTTGAAGCCGCCCCAGGAGATGCCGAACATGCCGACCTTGCCGGAGCACCAGGGCTGCTCGGCGAGCCAGTTGACGACCTCGACCCCGTCCGCCAGCTCCACGGCGTCGTACTCGTCGCCAGGCAGACCCTCCGAGTTGCCGTGGCCCCGCACGTCCACGCGCACGGAGGCGTAGCCATGGCCCGCGTACCAGGGGTGGCGCTGCGCGTCGCGTGGCGCCGTCCAGTCGCTCAGACGGTAGGGGAGGTACTCCAGGAGCGCGGGGACGGGTTCGTCCGTCACCGGGCGCCAGATGCGCGCGTAGAGCTTGGTCCCGTCCGGGAGGGGTACCCGGACGTCCTCGTGCGTCGTCTCGTACGGGAAGGAAGTGCGAATCTGCATGGCGGGAACCTCGGGAACCTCAGTGTCCTCAGTGGACGGGGTGCATGGTGCGGCGCAGCCACGGTGCGAGCAGGATGACGGCGATACCGGCGGCGACCGCGATCGCGCCGTTCACGCCGAAGTACGCCGGGTTGGAGACCTCTCCGTAGAGCTTCACGATCTGCGCCTGGATGCCGTTGGCGAGGGCGAGCGAGAGAAACCAGAGGGCCATGGTCTGGCTGGCGAAGGCCTTCGGGGCGAGCTTCGTCGTGGCCGACATGCCCGAGGTCTCCACGAGGATGTCGCCGAGCCCGAGCAGCAGGTACGAGCCGACGATCCACCAGACCGCCATCTTGTACGAGTCGTCGCCGTGCCCGGAGGTGGGCAGGACCATCAGGAGGAACGACAGACCGCCCAGGATCACGCCGAACGCGATCTTGTTGGAGGCGTGCGGCTGGCGATGGCCCATCCGGGCCCAGACCGCGGCGACGACCGGGGCGAGCGCGACCTCGAAGGCGCCGAGCGCGGAGGCGTACCAGCTGGCGGGGAAGGTGAAGCCGAAGATCGAGGTCTCGGCGTTCGTCGAGGCGAGCAGGATCATCGTCGAGTAGGCCTGGAAGAGGATGAAGTTGAAGACGACCGAGGCCAGGAAGAGGACCACGTAGGGCTTCAGGCGCCCGCGTTCCTCGCCGCTCACGCGCGGGCTGCGGAACATGACCACGAAGTAGACGACCGGCGCGATCACCGAGATGACGGTGAGCAGGTCGACGAAGCGGTCCATCGTCAGCCAGCCGACGCCGGCGAGCAGGGCCGCGACGGCGGCGACCACGAGGACGCCCACGACGATCAGGACGACCGCGCGGCGCATCGCGTCCTTGGGCAGCGCGAATTCGGCCGTCGCCTTGCGTCCGGCGAGGTGGCGGCGGCCCAGGACGTACTGGATCAGGCCGAACGTCATGCCGATCGCGGCCGCCGAGAAGCCCCAGTGCCAGCCCTTGTGGTCGCCGAGCCAGCCGGTGATCAGCGGGCCCGCGAAGGCACCGATGTTGATGCCCATGTAGTACAGCGCGAAGCCCGCGTCACGCCGGTCGTCGTCGGTGCGGTAGAGCTTGCCCACCATCGAGGCGACGTTCGGTTTGAGCAGACCCGTACCCGCGCTGATCAGGCCGAGGCCGACCCAGGTCATCGTCGCCGTCGGGACCGCCATCGAGTAGTGGCCGCAGGCGATGAGGATGCCGCCCCACAGGACCGCGCGGTACGAGCCGAGGATGCGGTCGGCGAGCCAGCCGCCCGCCACCGACACCAGATAGACGAGTGTTCCGTACGCCGCCGACACCGACGCGGCGGTCCCGGAATCCATGCCCATGCCGTCGTTCGTGACGGAGTCCGCGAAGTAGAGGACCAGGATGGCCTGCATCCCGAGGAACGAGAAGCGTTCCCAGACCTCGAGGCCGGAGAGGGTGAGCAGCCCGCGCGGCTGCCCGAAGAAGGCGTGGTCGTCGCCCGGTGGCGGCTCCGTGGGTGGTTCAGCGGGCGGCTCGGTGTCGGCCTCGGTGCGGGACAAAGGTTCTGCTCCGGGTAGTTCCGTTGTTGATGGGGCTTCTGCTGTTAGCGGCGCGGGGTTTCCGCCGTTAGTGGGGTGATGCGGTCTTCTCGGTCGTATCAGCTGATCAAGAACATACCGGTGGTCATGGAACGTCGCCTGGGCGGCATGGCACAGGCGGGTGCCCACTGTGATCGAAAGGCGACCGGATACGCTGACTTGAGTAATGGCAGCGACACATCGACAAACCGTGTCATCGACCCCGTCATCGCGCAAAGATCGACCGAGTGATGATCGACCGAGCGACCGACTTGTGATCGTCAGCAGACAGGAGAACCCCTCGTGACCGTCGTCGGGCCCTTCGGCCTCAGCGTGCGGGACCAGGCTCTCGAAGCCGATGTCCAGGCCGGATTGGTGGCCGTCGAGGAAGGTCTGCTCGACGCCACCAAGAGCGGGGTCCCCTTCATCACGGAGGCCGCGCAGCACCTGGTGCGCGCGGGCGGCAAGCGGTTCAGGCCGCTCCTCGTGATGCTCTCCTCGCAGTTCGGCGATCCGTTCGCACCGGGCGTCGTGCCCTCCGCAGTCGTCGTCGAGCTCACGCACCTCGCGACGCTGTACCACGATGACGTGATGGACGAGGCGGACGTACGCCGAGGCGTCGAGAGCGCCAATCAGCGCTGGGGCAACTCGGTGGCGGTCCTCACCGGCGACTTCCTCTTCGCCCGCGCCTCGTACATCCTGGCCGACCTCGGCCCCGACGCCGTGCGCATCCAGGCGGAGGCCTTCGAACGCCTGGTCACCGGCCAGATCCTGGAGACGGCGGGCCCGACCGAGGGGCGCGACCCGGTCGACCACTACCTCGACGTGCTCGGCGGCAAGACCGGCTCGCTGGTCGCCGTGGCGTGCCGGTTCGGCGCGATGATGTCGGGCGCCGACGAGACCGTCGTGGACGTCCTGACGCAGTACGGAGAGCGGCTCGGCGTCGCTTTCCAGCTCGCCGACGATGTACTGGACATCGCGTCCGACTCGCGTGAGTCAGGCAAGACGCCGGGCACGGACCTCCGTGAAGGCATTCCCACCCTTCCGGTCCTGCGGCTGCGTGAGCGCGTGGAGAAGCTCGGGCTCCCCGATGACATCGCCCTGTGCGAGCTCCTCGACTCGGACCTGACGGACGATGCGCGGCATGCCGAGGCGCTGGCGCGGCTGCGGGTCCACCCGGCCCTGGAGCAGGCGCGCAAGGACACCGTGCGGTTCGCGGAGGAGGCGCGTGCGACGCTCGCGCCGCTGCGGGAGTGCGACGCGAAGACCTCGCTCGTCGAGCTCTGCGATCTGGTGGTGCACCGGGCGGGCTGAGACCGCTCGCAGGTGTGTGACGCAGGTCACATTCATTTTGTCCAGTCTGGATTGAGTCCAGGGTCAGATCCCTTCCGTACCTATGCCCGGAAGCCGACGCAGGGGGCGTCGGCTCAGGCAGGGGGATTTCAGATCATGGGCACTCTTCGCACCTCAGGCACTCTTCGTACCTCAGGCACTTCTGTTTCTGTGAACCGCCGCGGCCGGGCACTGCTCGCCGTGGGTGCGGCCGTCGCCGCCGCGGCGGGAGTGGCGGTCGCGGCACCGCCCGCCGTCGCGCACAGCGGTGGCACAAGCGGCGGCGGATCCGTCTTCGCGGCGAGCATGAACGGCGCGAACGAGGTGCCGGTGCAGGGCGGGCCCGCGGTCGGCGACAAGGACGGCAAGGCCCTGGAGTTCATCAAGGTCGAGGGCGACAAGGTGTCGGTCACGGTCAAGTGGCGCGGCACGGGCAAGCCGACCGCCCTCCACATCCACCAGGGCGCCAAGGGCACCAACGGCGGCGTCAAGGTCGACTTCACCAAGCTGCTCGACAAGGGCAAGAAGGACCACCGCGTCTCCGGCACGGTCACGGTCGACGACGCGGCGCTGCTCGAGCAGTTGAAGGCCGACCCCGGCAGCTTCTACGCCAACCTGCACACCGCCGAGTTCCCGGGCGGGGCCGTCCGCGGCCAGCTCCACCAGGTGACGGCCGACGTCGACTTCGGCCACGCGGCGGCCAACTTCCAGGCGTCCGTGATCCAGGGCAGCCAGATCTACGAGTGCAAGAAGGCCGATGACGGCTCCGGCAAGTTCGCCTTCGCGCAGCGTGACGTGAGCGCGCGGCTCGGCGGCCACATCGCGCACAGCTTCACCGCGCCCAACTCGGGCACCCCGCAGTGGGTGGCCCCCGACGGCAGCGCGGTCACCGGCAAGCTGATCTCCAAGACCCCGAACGGCGACAAGAACATCGCCGAACTCGACCTGGCGGCCACCCAGACAGGCAAGTCCCACGGGCTGCTCGCCGGGACCACGGAGATCCTGCGCCTGAACACGGTGGGCGGGGTCGCGCCGGCGGGCGACTGCGAGGCGGGGGCCATCGCGAGCGTGCCGTACAAGGCGGATTACGTGTTCGTTCAGCGCTGAGTCGGAGCTGAGTCGGCGCTGAGTCGGCGCTGAGTCAGCGCTGCGCTCGTACGGCTGACGCGGCGTCTCCCCTACGGGATGGGGGAGGCGCCGCCTCTCTGTGTCATCCCACAGCAGTACGTGGAGTTGCTCCCGGGGTCTGACGCTTCTCGCTGGCCGATTTGGTCGTATAGAGGCAAGCAAGGTCCAGCAAGACCAACCACTCCTGACCTATTCGGGTGAGAATGGCGGCGCGGGGTGGACGCACGCACGTACTGGGAAGGCCGCCGCCGACCACGGAGGTAGGGCACACAATGGCACCGTACGAACCGGAGCAGAACACCAGCGACGCAGGGGAGCTGCGCGCAGGCCGTCGCAAGGCCGCGCGTTACGTCGTCCCGATCGCGGTGGCGGGGGTGGCGGCGGCGACCATCGGGCTCGTCCCGGCGCTCGCCACGTCGGGCGACCCGGACCTGCCGAAGGTCACCGCACAGGAACTCATCGAGAAGATCGCCGCTTCGGACACGGAGCAGCTCTCGGGCACTGTGAAGATCAGCACCGACCTGGGCCTGCCGTCCTTCGGGGGCATGACCGGCGGCTTCGCTCCGGGCAGTGGCTCGGGCGGCGGAAGCGAGGACGGCGAGGGCTCGTCCGCGGACCCGCAGTCCAAGCTGATGGAGCTGGCGTCCGGCACGCACACACTGCGCGTCGCCGCCGACGGCCCCGACAAGCAGAAGCTGTCCGTCCTGGACAACGCCGCGGAGTACAGCCTGATCCACAAGGGCGACGACGTCTGGGCGTACGACAGCAAGTCGAACGAGGCCTATCACTCGAAGGCGGCGGGCAAGGCTGCGGGCAAGCACGGGGACGCCGGCAAGAAGGATGTCCCGAAGGACCTCCCCAAGGATGTCCCGTCCACGCCCAAGGAGTTGGCCGACGAAGCACTGAAGGCGGCCGACGGCACGACGTCGGTCAAGGTCGACGGCACCGCGCAGGTCGCGGGCCGCGACGCCTACCGCCTGGTCATCAAGCCCGAGCAGGCCGGTTCGACGGTCGGGCAGATCACGGTCGCGGTGGACGCCGAGACCGGTACGCCGCTGAAGTTCACGCTCACCCCGTCGAGCGGCGGCAGCGCGGTCGTCGACGCGGGCTTCACGAAGGTCGACTTCGGCAAGCCGGACGCGTCGACGTTCGACTTCACACCGCCCAAGGGCGCGAAGGTCACGGAGGCCGACGACGCCAAGGCCGAGAAGCACGGCTTCAAGGGCGACGCCAAGGAGTTCAAGGGCGAGGAGGGCCTGAACGGTCTGAACGTCATCGGCAAGGGCTGGAACTCCATCGCCGAGCTGAAGGCGCCGGGCGGCCAGGGCCTCCCGACCGGCAAGTCCGGTGAGTCCGGTGAGTCCGGTGACGTCCCGCCGGACGCACAGCGCCTCCTCGACTCGCTCGGCGACAAGGTGACGGGCAAGTTCGGCTCGGGCACGGTCTTCAAGACACGCCTGATCAACGCCCTCATCACCGACGACGGCAAGGTGTACGTGGGAGCGGTGACCAAGGACGCCTTGGTCAAGGCAGCGAACGCCGCCCACTAGCGCCCCGTAAGGGGCGCGGGGCTGTGACATCTGCGGCTCCGCCGCGTGGGCGCGACAAGCTACGACGCACCGCAAGTGGCATACGGCGGCGGATTCAGGGGGCAGACCTCTGAGTCCGCCGCAGCTACGGGTGGCGCTCGGACGACGGGAGGACAAGAGTGCCGAGCACCACCGGCAGTGCGACGGAAAGCGTCATCGAGACGTCAGGACTCACCAAGCGCTACGGCAAACAGCTGGCCGTGGACAGCCTCAGCCTCACCGTCCCCACAGGCAGCGTCTTCGGGTTCCTGGGGCCGAACGGCTCCGGCAAGACGACCACCATCCGGATGCTGATGGGCCTGATCGAGCCGACTTCCGGCCATGCCAAGGTCCTCGGCCGCCCCATGCCGCGCGAGACCCGCACGGTGCTCCCGCACGTGGGCGCGCTCATCGAGGGCCCGGCCCTCTACGGCTTCCTCTCCGGCCGCGACAACCTCCTTCGTTACGACGCCGCCGACCCGACCGCCGATCCCCGCACCCGCCGCGCCCGAGCCGAATCGGCCCTGGACCGGGTGGGGCTGACGGCCGCCGGGAGCAAGAAGGCGAAGGCGTACTCGCTCGGCATGAAGCAGCGCCTGGGCCTGGCCGCCGCCCTGCTCCAGCCGCGCGAACTCCTCGTGCTCGACGAGCCGACCAACGGGCTCGATCCGCAGGGAATGCGTGAAATCCGGGCGCTGGTGCGGGAGTTGGCGTCAGAGGGCACGACCGTCTTCCTCTCCTCGCACCTCTTGGACGAGATCGAGCAGGTCTGCACCCATGCCGCGGTGATGGCCCAGGGCCGTCTGATCACCCAGGGCCCGGTCGCCGAACTCGCCGCGGGCGCGCGGGGGCGGCTCGTCGTGACGACCCCGGACACGGGAGAAGCGGCCCGCGTCCTGAAGGAGCTCGGCGTGACGGATCTCGTCGTGACGGAGGACCGGGTGACGGGCGAGCCACCGGGCGCGGACGCGGGAACGGCCACCCGCACGGATGTCGGCACGGACACCGGCATGGATATCGCGGAGTTGAACGCCGCCCTGGTCGGGGCGGGCGTACGCGTACGGGGCTTCGGCGTCGAACGAGCCTCGCTGGAGGACGCGTTCGTGGCGCTGACGGGGGAGGGTTTCGATGTCGCGGGCTGAGATCACCGACGTACGGGAGATGGAAGACGTACGGGAGAGCGGCGATGCACGCGAAAGCGGCGACGTACGCGAAGTGCGCCGCATCTGGAGCCTCGGGCTCCTCCGCAGTGAACTGGGCATCACCTTCCGCCGCTGGCGCACCCTCGCCCTGCTCGGCGTGCTCGCCGCCGTGCCGATCCTGGTGGGCATCGCCCTCAAGATCGAGACCAGCGACGGCTCGTCGGTCGGCGGGGGCGGCGAGGGCGGTGGGCCCGCGTTCATCGCGCAGGTCACCAACAACGGCCTGTTCCTGGTCTTCACCGCGCTCGCAGCGACGCTCCCCTTCTTCCTGCCCATGGCGGTCGGCGTCGTCGCGGGCGACTCCATCGCGGGCGAGTCGAGCGCGGGCACGCTCCGCTATCTCCTGGTCGCCCCGGCGGGCCGGACCCGCCTGCTGCTCGCCAAGTACGCGACGACGATGGTGTTCTGCGTGGTCGCGACCCTGGTCGTGGCCGCGTCCGCGCTCGCCGTCGGTGCGCTGCTCTTCCCGCTCGGCGAGGTCACCACGATCTCCGGCACCCGGATCAGCTTCGGCGAAGGGCTGCTGCGTGCCCTGCTCATCGCCCTCGCGGTCGCCGCGTCACTGATCGGCGTCGCGGCGCTCGGGCTCTTCGTGTCGACGATGACCAGCAGCGGTATCGCGGCCATGGCGACGACCGTCGGCCTGCTGATCACGATCCAGATCCTCGACCAGATCCCCCAGCTGCACGCCATCCAGCCGTACTTCTTCTCGCACTACTGGCTGTCCTTCGCGGACCTGATGCGCGAGCCCGTCTACTGGGACGAGCTGGTCAAGAACCTCGGCCTGCAAGGCCTGTACGCGGCCGTGTTCGGCTCGGCGGCGTGGGCGCGGTTCGGGGCGAAGGACATCACGGCGTAGGGGGCATCCCGTAGAGGGCGTCCGTAGGGGGCGTCCGTAGGGGGCGTCAGCTTTCGTATGGGAAGCGGGCCACCTGCGGCTCCTGCGCGAAGAACGTCTTGGCCTCGGTCAGCGCGTGCTCGTCCTTCAGTACGTCGCCGGGCTTGCTGCCGTTGCCGAGCAGTACGCCGCCGAAGCGCATCCCGAGATACGCGGCGGAGTTCCGCAGGGTGCCGACGAGCGGCTCCGCGACGACCGGCTCGCTGCCGGCCAGTGCTGTCACGCCCCACAGGGTGCGCCCGGCCATCGTGGCCTTGAAGTCGACGCTGGGAATGCGCAGCCAGCCCGACCAGTAGTCGAGGTAGCGCTTGGTGGTGGCCGAGACCGAGAACCAGTACAGGGGCGACACGATGACGATGTCGGTGGCCTCGACGGTGGCGTCGAGCAGCAGCCTCGCGCTGTCGCCGCTCGGCCTGACGAAGTCGCTGTCGTGCCGGAGGTCCTCGAAGTCGGCCAGCGGGTGGTCGGCGAGGTTCAGCCAGCGCTGCTCGACGTCCGACGGGAGCTGCTCGGCGGCCCTGCGGGCGAGGATCTCGCTGTTGCCGTCGGGGCGCGAGCTGCCGAGTACGAAGAGGAACTTACGGGTCTGAGTCATGAGGTGCCCCCTGGGTGCGATGCCGCGCAATTACCTGCACGTGCACTATATGCACGCGCAGGTAATTGCGTCCAGGGGGTACTGAGGGGGTGCTACCGGGCCGCTGCCCCGGCCGGGCTCAGGAGGAGAGCCCCCATATCGCGTACGCGATGGCGTCGCTGTTGTGGTCGAGCGCGGTCCCGTCGATGTTCTTCTCCGTGTCGCACGCGGAGTGGTAGCACTTGTCGAACGGCTCACCGGCCGTGCCGCCCCAGTTCTGGGCCTGCTCGGCGGTCTTCTTGTAGTCGGCGCCGCTGAAGAGGCCGCCGACCGGGATGCCCGCGTCCTTGAACGGGGCGTGGTCCGAGCGGCCGTCGCCCTCCTCGTCGGGCTCCGTGGCGAGCTTGAGGTCGCCGTAGAAGTCCTTGAAGGTCTTCTCGATCGTGGGGTCGTCGTCGTAGACGAAGTAGCCCGGGTTCGGGGAGCCGATCATGTCGAAGTTCAGGTAGTCCTTGATCTTCGAGCGGTCGGCGGCCGGCAGTTTGTCGACGTAGTGCGAGGAGCCGACGAGTCCCAGCTCCTCGGCGCCCCACCAGGCGAACCGCAGATGCTTGGTGGGCTTGTACTGCTCTTTCGCCACGGTGAGCGCGGTCTCCAGGATCGCGGCGGACCCCGAGCCGTTGTCGTTGATGCCGGGGCCCTCGCCGACGCTGTCGAGGTGCGAGCCCGCCATGACGACCTGGTCGGCGTCGCCGCCCGGCCAGTCGGCGATGAGGTTGTAGCCGGTCTTGCCGCCGGAGGTGAACTCCTGGAGGGAGGTGGTGAATCCGGCCTCGTCCAGCTTGCCCTTCACGTAGTCGATGGAGGCCTTGTAGCCCGCGCTGCCGTGGGCGCGGTTGTCGCCGTTGGACGAGGCGATGGACTGCAACTGCGAGAGATGGGCCTGGACGTTGGTGACGGAGATGTCGGGCGCGGCCGCCGTGGGGGAGGGGGCCGCGGAGGATATCGCGCTGGTGGTGAGGAGTCCGGCGGCGGCTATGACGGCGGCTGCCGTGGCGCGACCGGGAATGGAGAGCTTCATGTGGGGGGCTCCGAATTCCGTGAATGTCGAACGGGATTGGCGTGCCTGATGGTGCTGTGGAGATTGACCGTGCGTCAAGAGCGCATATCGGTCGACGTGTTCCGCATGGCGGTGGGTGCCGTCGTCTTGGCTGGTGGCCGGTGCTTGGCAGTTGGCGGTCAGCGGCGGGTGCCGGGCTTGGGCAGCGGGCGGGGGCGGGGGATCGAGCGGGGCTTGGGGTCCCGCCCCCGCTGTCCGTTGAACTCGTTGCGGGGAAGGCCGGTGGGGTGAACTCGCAAGGTTGCTCCTGGGGTCGGGCGGGAACGTAGGGCGGGCATGTGGAGCGGGGTGTCGGGCGGGCGTACGGTCATGCGCCGTGATGCGCCGTGATGCGCTGCAACTGATGTACTCTGATTGAAGTGGTTAGAACGTAGTACTTCACTTGCAGTGGTGTCAATGGATTTCTGGGCTCACGTCCCGCCGAGTCCCGCTGTCGCCGAGTCCTGCCGAGTCCCACTGAGTCCCGCCGAGTTCAGGAGAACCTCATGCGTCAGAACCCCGCCCGCCGCGCCGCGCTTCTGGACGCCGCCATCGAGGTGCTCGCCCGCGAGGGGTCACGCGGGCTGACTCTCCGCGCTCTCGACACCGAGGCGGGCGTCCCCACGGGCACGGCGTCGAACTACTTCACCAACCGCGCCGACATGCTGGGCCAGATCATGCGGCGCACGCGGGAGCGTCTGACGCCCGAACCGTCGGCGGTGGCCGAGACGCTGGAGGCGGGGCCTTCGCACGAGCTGGTGAAGACCTTCATGCACCAGATCATCGAGCGGATGCGGGCCGACCGCAGCAGCCACCTGGCCATGCTGGAGCTGCGCCTGATGGCCACCAGGAGTCCCGAGCTCCACGCCGAGCTGACCCGCTTCTTCAGCGAGGAGCTCGAAGGCAACATCCGCTTCCACCTCGACAGCGGCCTGCCGGGCGACGGCACGGGCATGGTGCTTCTCTACCTGGCCATGCTCGGCTTGACGGTCGACGAGCTGACGATCCCCGAGCTTCTGGCACCGCATCAGCCCGAGCGTCTGGTCGACGAAATGGTGACGCGACTGCTGCTGTGAGCTGCTAGTCGTGAGCTGCTAGTCGTGAGCCGCTAGTGGACGCAGAACTCGTTCCCCTCCGGGTCCGTCATGACGACCCACTCGCCCCCCGGCTGCTTCACGCGGCGCAGGACGGCCGCGCCCAGCGTCTCCAGACGTGTGACCTCGGTGTCGCGGGTGCCGGGCGCGGAGTGCACATCGAGGTGCAGCCGGTTCTTGCCTGTCTTCGTCTCCGGTACGCGCTGGAAGAGGATCCGCCTGCCAAGGCCCGTGCCGCTCTCCTCGTCGTACGGATCGTCCGGATGGCGCACGGCCACGAGATCACGGAAGGCGCGGCGGCCGAGGAACTCGACGGTCTCCGACTCCGGGACCGCGCCGAAGCCGAGGAGCCGGGTGATCAGCGCGCTGTTGTCCTCGGTCTCATAGCCCAGGGTCTCGGCCCAGAAGACGGCCTGGGCATGCGGGTCCGTGGCGTCGACGACGAGTTTCCAGTGCAGAGTCATGGCGTCATGCTAACCACTTATAGTGGTTACGTGAGGGAGACAGGACGGAGATAGCGGCAATGGGACAGGCGTGGCAGCCGGGGTTGATGCTGAGCCCTCCTCAGGGGCGGCCCTTCCACTTCGATCCGGGCGCGCTCTGCCTGGAGTTGCTCGCGACGGGCGGCCCAGGGGTCTTCGCGCGCTTCGAGGTGCTGCACGAGCCGTCCGACCTGGTGCACTGGGCGGGCGAGAGCCGCCTTCAGACCGGCGGTCTTGAACTAACCGTCACGGGGGAGGAGCTGGCGGATGTGCGGCGGACGCGCGACGCCCTGTTCCTGCTCACCGCCGACAGCGCCCACGGTCGCCCGATCGACCCCCGGCACCTGTCCGCGCTGAACGGCGCGGCGGCCGAGCCCCCGCTCATCGCCCGTATGGAACCGGACGCCGCGCGCGCGTGGGCCCCGGGCGCCACCGGCACACAGCTCCTGTCGACCGTCGCCCGAGACGCCGTCGACCTCTTCACCGGGCCGTACGCACACCGCATCCGCGAGTGCGCGACCCACAACTGCTCCTTGCTCTTCGTCGACATGTCACGCCCTGGGCGCCGCCGCTGGTGCTCCATGGAGCGCTGCGGAAACCGCCAGAAGGCGAGGGCACACCGGGCCCGGAGCGTCTGAGGCGGCGGCGGTCTGCAGCAGGGGCTTGGGGCCCGAAGGGGCGCGGGGAACTGCGCGCCCAGCCAACGACGAACCCGCAGAGGTAGATGTTGGCAGCCAGCAGCCAGCAGCCAGCAGCCAGCAGCCAGCAGCCGGCAGCCGGCAGCCGGCAGCCGGTAGTCAGCAGCCAGCGCCAGCAGCCAGCAGCGTCAGGCCGCAGGCTCAGTCTCCCGCACGGCGGCAGTGGAGGCCGACGAGGCCGCGGCCCGCCGAGCAGCGGCAAGCCTCCCCGCGTTCCCCCGCGCGGAGCGCACCGCATCCCAGGTCAGCAAGGTCAGCGCCAGCCACACAAGCCCGAACCCGGCCCACCGCTCGGGCGGCATCGCCTCGTGGAAGTACAGGATGCCGAGCACGAACTGGAAGACAGGGGCGAGGTACTGGAGCAGCCCCAGCACCGAGAGCGGCACCCGGATCGCGGCGGCGCCGAAGCAGACCAGGGGAGCGGCGGTGATCACGCCGGTCGCCGCGAGCAGCGCCGCGTGCCCCGCGCCCTCGGCGCCGAACGTGAGGTCGCCCCGCGAACCGAGCCACACCAGGAAGGCGACCGCGGGCACGAACTGGATCGCGGTCTCGGCGGCGAGCGACTCGAGCCCGCCGAGGCCGACCTTCTTCTTCACCAGGCCGTACGTGGCGAAGGAGAAGGCCAGGCAGAGGGAGATCCATGGCGGCTGCCCGTACCCGAAGGCGAGGACCAGGACCGCCGCGAGGCCGACGGCGACCGCCGTCCACTGCATGGGACGCAGCCGCTCGCCGAGGAGGAGGACGCCCATGGCGATGGTGACCAGGGGGTTGATGAAGTAGCCGAGGGAGGCTTCCACGACGTGGCCGGAGTTCACGGCCCAGATGTAGACGCCCCAGTTGACCGTGATCACCGCAGAGGCGATCACGACCAGGCCCAGCTTGCGGGGCTGGCGGAGCAGTTCGCCCGCCCAGGCCCAGCGCCGCACGGCGAGCAGCGCGATGCCGACCACGACGAGTGACCAGGTCATGCGGTGCGCGAGGATCTCGGCCGCCCCCGACGGTTTGAGCAGGGGCCAGAAGAGGGGCACGAGGCCCCACATCCCGTAGGCCGCGATGCCGTTCAGCAGCCCTATGCGCTGCTCGCCCTTCGACTGCTGGGCAGCTGTGGCAGCTTCCACGGCCCCTCCTTCGTGCGGGGCAGCCTCTCGCTGCCTCCACGAAGGTAGCCGCACCGGCGCCCTCGTGTCATGCCCGTCTCACGAAAACGGTCATGACCCCCGCATCGTCGGCGTCAGCCCTTCAAAGCCACTGAGATCGCGTCGGCGAGAGGCGTGGTCGGCCGCCCGATGAGCCGGGCCAGATCGCCGCTCGTACCGGCGAGCAGGCCTCGCTCGATCGCCGCGTCCACGTCGACGAGGATCGCGGCGAACTGCTCGGGAACACCGGCGCCGGTCAGGATGGCGAGGTTCTGCTCGGCGGGGACGCTCGCGTACGAGATGTCCTTGCCGGTCTGCCGGGCGATCTCGGCGGCGTACTCGGCCAGGCTCCACGCGACGTCGCCGCTCAGCTCGTAGGCCTTGCCCTCGTGTCCTTCGCCGGTCAGTACGGCGACGGCGGCAGCCGCGTAGTCGGCGCGCGACGCGGAGGCGACCCGGCCCTCACCGGCGGAGGCGACGACGGCGCCGTGCTCCAGGACGGGGGCGAGGTTGGCCGTGTAGTTCTCGTGGTACCAGCCGTTGCGCAGGAACGTGTGCGGCAGGCCGGAGTCGAGGACGATCCGCTCGGTCTCCTTGTGCTCGGCCGCGAGGTCGAAGTCGGCGTCGGGTCCGCCGAGGACACCGGTGTACGCGAGGAGCGCGACGCCCGCGCCGCGCGCGGCGTCGATCACCGCGCGGTGCTGCGGAACCCGCTGCCCGACCTCGCTGCCGGAGATCAGCAGGACCTTGTCGCCCGCGGCGAAGACCCCGGCGAGGGTCTCGGGGGCGTTGTAGTCCGCGATGCGCAGCTCGACGCCGCGTGCGGCCAGGTCGGCGGCCTTCTCCTTGTTGCGTACGACGGCGGCGATCTGCCCGGCGGGGACCTGCGCGTCGAGCAGCCCGTCGATGACGAGACGGCCGAGGTATCCGGTGGCTCCGGTGACGACGATGCTCATGTCTGAAATCTCCCTGAACTGCTTTGGGTGCTTTAGGCGCTTTAGGCACCTTAGGTGTGCTTCTGGAGATGAGCCTACGTCGAGCACTAACTATTGGAAAGTACCCACTTTGAAGTAAGGTACCCACATGGCAGTAAGTAGCTGGAACCTCGGGGACGAGGGCATGTGCCCGCAGCGCCTCGTCCTGGAACACGTCACGAGCCGCTGGGGCGTGCTCGTCCTGATCGCCCTTGACGAGCGCTCGTACCGCTTCGGCGAGCTGCGCCGGGCCCTCGGCCGGGTCAGCGAGAAGATGCTGACGCAGACCTTGCAGACCCTGGAGCGCGACGGCCTCGTGCACCGCGATGCCAAGCCGGTCATCCCGCCGCGCGTCGACTACTCGCTCACCGACCTCGGGCGCGAGGTCGGTGAGCAGGTCCGGGCGCTCGCCGAGTGGACCGAGCGGCGCCTGGCGGACGTACAGAAAGCGCGCGGGGTGTACGACGAAGCCCGGTCCTGAAAGCTCCTGAGAGTTCAGAACCGGGCTTCGGGGCAGACAAGCCGCAGACGGGCGGGTCGCGAGTCGAGCTAGCCGACGACCGTCCAGGTGTCGCCCCCGGCGAGGAGCGTGGCCAGGTCGCCCTTGCCGTTCTGCTCGATGGCGGTGTCGAGCTGGTCGGACATCAGCGTGTCGTAGACCGGGCGCTCGACGTCGCGGAAGACGCCGATGGGGGTGTGGTGCAGGGTGTCCGGGTCGGCGAGGCGGGAGAGCGCGAAGGCCAGCGTGGGTGAGGTCGAGTGCGCGTCGTGGACCAGAATCTGAGACTCGGTCTCAGACGTGACCGGGACAACTTTGAGATCGCCGGTCGCCGGATCGCGTACGACACCCTTGGAGCCGTCGGCTCCGAACCGGATGGGCTGTCCGTGCTCCAGGCGGATCACGGCTTCCTCGGCCTGCTGCCGGTCCTTCAGGACCTCGAAGGCGCCGTCGTTGAAGATGTTGCAGTTCTGGTAGATCTCGACCAGCGCGGTGCCGGGGTGCTGGGCGGCCTCCCGCAGGACCTGCGTGAGGTGCTTGCGGTCGGAGTCCACCGTCCGCGCCACGAACGACGCCTCCGCGCCGATCGCCAGGGACACCGGGTTGAAGGGCGCGTCGAGCGACCCCATCGGCGTCGACTTCGTGATCTTGCCGACCTCGGAGGTCGGGGAGTACTGGCCCTTGGTCAGGCCGTAGATCCGGTTGTTGAACAGCAGGATCTTCAGGTTCACGTTGCGGCGGAGGGCGTGGATGAGGTGGTTGCCGCCGATGGACAGCGCGTCGCCGTCACCGGTGACCACCCACACGCTCAGGTCCCGGCGCGAGGAGGCGAGACCGGTGGCGATGGCCGGGGCACGGCCGTGGATGGAGTGCATCCCGTACGTGTTCATGTAGTACGGGAAGCGGGACGAGCAGCCGATGCCCGAGACGAAGACGATGTTCTCCTTCGCCAGGCCGAGTTCCGGCATGAAGCTCTGCACGGCCGCCAGGACCGCGTAGTCACCGCAGCCGGGGCACCAACGCACCTCCTGATCGGACTTGAAGTCCTTCATGGACTGCTTGGCCTCGGCCTTGGGCACCAGTGAAAGCGCTTCGATCGTGCTCCCGCTCCCGGTGCCTTCGGTCTTCGTGTCAGCCATTGATGGCCTCCTTGAGAGCCGTGGCGAGCTGCTCGGCCTTGAACGGCATTCCATTGACCTGGTTGTACGAGACCGCGTCCACGAGGAACTTGGCGCGGACCAGCGTGGCGAGCTGCCCGAGGTTCATCTCGGGAATCACCACCTTGTCGTAACGCTTCAGGACTTCGCCCAGATTCCGCGGGAACGGGTTGAGGTGGCGCAGATGGGCCTGCGCCACGCTCACGCCGACCGCTCGCAGGCGGCGGACGGCCGCGGTGATCGGGCCGTACGTCGAACCCCAGCCCAGAACAAGCAACTTGGCGTCGCCGCTCGCGTCGTCGACCTCCAGGTCGGGCACCTGGATTCCGTCGATCTTGGCCTGGCGGGTGCGGACCATGAAGTCGTGGTTGGCGGGGTCGTACGAGATGTTGCCCGTGCCGTCCTGCTTCTCGATGCCGCCGATGCGGTGCTCAAGACCCGGCGTGCCGGGGACCGCCCAGGGGCGGGCGAGGGTCTGCGGGTCGCGCTTGTAGGGCCAGAAGACCTCGGTGCCGTCGTCCTCGGTGTGATTGGTGCCCGAGGCGAACTGCACGCGCAGGTCCGGCAGTTCGTCGGTGTCCGGGATGCGCCAGGGCTCGGAGCCGTTGGCCAGATAGCCGTCGCTCAGGAGGAAGACGGGAGTGCGATAGGTGACCGCGATACGGGCCGCCTCGATCGCCGCGTCGAAGCAGTCGGCCGGAGTCTTCGGCGCGACGATCGGCACCGGCGCCTCGCCGTTGCGCCCGTACATCGCCTGAAGCAGATCCGCCTGCTCGGTCTTGGTCGGCAGCCCGGTGGAGGGCCCGCCGCGCTGGATGTCCACGACAAGCAGCGGCAGTTCGAGCGAGACGGCGAGCCCGATGGTCTCCGACTTCAGCGCCACTCCGGGCCCGGAAGTCGTCGTCACCCCGAGCGAACCGCCGAACGCGGCTCCGAGCGCGGCGCCGATGCCAGCGATCTCGTCCTCGGCCTGGAAGGTCCGTACGCCGAAGTTCTTGTGCTTGGACAGCTCGTGCAGGATGTCCGATGCGGGAGTGATCGGGTACGAGCCGAGATAGAGCGGCAGGTCTGCCTGTCTGCCGGCGGCGATCAGGCCGTACGACAGGGCGAGGTTCCCCGAGATGTTGCGGTACGTGCCGGTGGGGAACGCCTGGGACGCCGGGGCGACTTCGTACGAGACCGCGAAGTCCTCGGTCGTCTCGCCGAAGTTCCAGCCCGCGTGGAAGGCGGCGATGTTCGCCTCGGCGATGTCCGGCTTCTTGGCGAACTTCGTGCGCAGGAACTTCTCGGTGCCCTCGGTCGGGCGGTGGTACATCCACGAGAGCAGCCCGAGCGCGAACATGTTCTTGCTGCGCCCCGCGTCCTTGCGCGAGAGGTCGAACTCCTTGAGCGCCTCGACCGTGAGCGTCGTCAGCGGCACCGGATGGACGCTGTAGCCGTCCAGCGAACCGTCTTCCAGCGGCGAGACCTCGTAGCCGACCTTCTGCATCGCCCGTTTGGAGAACTCGTCCGTGTTGACGATGATCTCCGCGCCGCGCGGCACGTCGGCCATGTTCGCCTTCAACGCGGCCGGGTTCATCGCGACGAGGACGTTCGGCGCGTCGCCCGGCGTGAGGATGTCGTGGTCGGCGAAGTGCAGCTGGAAGGAGGACACGCCAGGCAGGGTCCCGGCAGGGGCGCGGATCTCGGCGGGGAAGTTGGGAAGCGTCGAGAGGTCGTTCCCGAAGGACGCCGTCTCTGAGGTGAAGCGGTCACCGGTGAGCTGCATACCGTCGCCGGAGTCACCCGCGAAACGGATGATCACCCGGTCCAGACGACGTACATCCTTCTCACCAGCAGGCTTTCGTTGCTCTCCGACGACTGCCTCATCGGCCTGCTCGGCTGGGCTACTGACCTGGCTGGTCACTGAACTGGACCTCCCTCGGGCGGCTGAGCGAGAAGGGCTGGGCGACCGGCCTTCCCAATGCCCACCCTACGTCGGTAAGGGTCGCCTTCCCGGGGTAGATCGCATGATGGACGTGCTTTTGAGACGCGTAGATGCCCTGGTTTGTCATGATGTGCCTAGCCCCCCGGCCCGACATGGAAGACGCCCCCACTCATCCTTTGGTTCTAGGACTGTTCTCCGTAATCGTGCTGTTCTCGCTGGTTTCGCTGTTCTCGCTGGTTTTCGGCCTGCTGGCTGATCTCGGTTGTTCCGGCCGTTCTGGCTGGTCCGGCCGGTCTCGCTGTTCTCGACTGTCTTCGTGCGGCATTCGTGCGTCATTCGTGTGCGCCAAATAACTGACAGAGTGTCAGATTGTCAGGAGTTGAGGTAGGTGAGAACCGCCAGTACGCGCCGGTGATCCCCGTCACTCTGGGAAAGGCCCAGCTTCAGGAAGATGTTGCTGACGTGCTTCTCCACGGCGCCGTCGCTCACCACGAGCTGCCGGGCGACCGCCGAGTTCGTCCGGCCCTCGGCCATCAGGCCCAGTACCTCGCGCTCGCGCGGCGTCAGCCCCGCGAGGACGTCCTGCTTACGGCTGCGGCCGAGCAGCTGCGCCACGACCTCGGGGTCGAGCGCGGTGCCGCCGTCGGCGACACGCACCACCGCGTCCACGAACTCGCGCACCTCGGCGACGCGGTCCTTGAGCAGATAGCCGACGCCGCGGCTGGACCCGGCGAGCAGCTCGGTGGCGTACTGCTCCTCGACGTACTGCGAGAGGACGAGCACCCCGAGCTCCGGAAACTGCTGGCGCAGGTGCACCGCGGCCCGCACTCCCTCGTCGGTGTGTGTCGGCGGCATCCGCACGTCGGCGACGACCACGTCGGGGAGCGCACCCGTGGCGGAGAGTTCGTTGATCGTCTTGATCAGCTGGTCCGCGTCGCCCACCCCCGCGACGACGTCGTGCCCACGGTCGGTCAACAACCGGGTCAGGCCCTCCCTGAGCAGCACTGAATCCTCGGCGATGACCACCCGCACCTTGTCCTCCACGTCCACGGCCCCCCGCATATTGATTTCGCTGTCCCCCGACACCTCAGTATCGCGCGTACATCGCGCGTACGGGGGAGCGTTACAGCGTTCGTGGACAGACAGCTCTGCCGTGTTCGGTCTCTTGATACGGGCGGCAGAATGAATCGGCGCCCAGCCGATGGGCCGGGCGCCGATCTACGAGGCGACTACGCCCGCCACGGCAACTCCGCCGTCACCGTCGTAGGCCCGCCCACGGGCGAATCCACGACCAGAATCCCGTCGACCGCATCCAGCCTCTCGGCGAGGCCCGCGAGCCCGGACCCACTGGTCACATCCGCACCTCCCGCACCGTCGTCGGAGACCTGAAGCATCAGACGGTCCTCGACCTGCCAGACGTCGACCGAGCCCCGGGTCGCCCGCGCGTGCTTGCTGATGTTCTGGAGGAGCTCGGAGACAGTGAAGTACGCGATGCCCTCGATCGCGGCGGCAGGCCGCGCGGGCAGATCCACCTCGACCTGGACCGGGACCGTGCACCGGGCGGCGAGCGAGGAGAGCGCCGCGTCGAGGCCGCGGTCGGTCAGGACAGCCGGGTGGATGCCGCGGGCCAGGTCACGCAGCTCCTGCAAGGCGACCTTCACCTCGCCGTGGGCCTCGCCCACCATGCGCGCCGCGGCCTCCGGGTCCTCCGTCAGCTTCTCCTTGGCCAGGCCCAGATCCATGGCGAGCGCGACAAGGCGGGCCTGCGCTCCGTCGTGCAGGTCGCGCTCGATGCGGCGCAGGTCGGCCGCCGCCGTGTCGACGACGACGCCACGGTCCGACTCCAGCTCGACGACACGCGTCGCCAGGCTCGACGGGCCGAGCAGACCGACGACCATGACGCGGTCGACGGTGGTCAGGGCCCGGATGATCCAAGGGGTGGCGAGGGTGATCAGGAGGCCGGTGAGGGCGGTGACGCCGATCTCGAAGGGGTTGTCCAGGTAGATGCGGTGGCCGTCGTCGCCGTAGAGCTGGATGCCGCCCTGGCCGCCGTACATCGGGAAGAGCCACTGCCACAGCGGGTACGTGAGCATCGCCCAGCCGTACGTCCAGAAGACCACCGACACGGTGAAGGAGAAGACCGCCCACGGCATGTGGATGACGGAGTAGATGACGTGTCGCCAGGAGACGCCGCTCTTGAGCACGGCGCCCATCCACGCCATCGCGCCGCCGCCGTTCTTGGGCCGCAGCGGCTCCGGGTTCGCCACCTCCACGTCGAGCAGCGCCCGCGCCCGCACCCGCTCCAGGGAGCCGACGCCGCGGCAGGCGGCGAGCCCGGCGGCCAGGACGGGGATGCCGATGAACGTGATCAGGAGTCCGGCGCCGAGGGACAGCATCGTGACCGCGAACGTGAACGTCATGAGGCTGATCGGAAGGCTCAGCAGCACATAGCCGAACTCCTTCCAGGCGCGGGCCTCGATCGGCGCGCGAAGCCCGGCGGGGATACGGCTCCGCCGCTCGTCGAGGTCGGATCCCCGGAACTCCGAACGGTTCATGCGCCCGTACTCCTGTCCGTACTCCGTGGCCATCGGTGTCGTCCGTTTCTGCTCGGTCGGGCGTGGTGCGCTGCGTCGGCGGTGTATCTCAGCGGCGGTGTATCTCAGCGGCGGTGTATCTCAGCGGTGGTGTACCTCAAGAGTGCTGGCCGAGCGCGATCCGGACCATGTGGTGCGTAGGTGTCTTGGACCGGGGGTTTTCCCTACCCCTGGTCCCGGTCCCGCCACGGCAGCTCCGCCGTGATCGTCGTCGGCCCGCCCTGCGGCGAATCGATGACGAACAGGCCGTCGACCGCACCGAGCCGGTCCGCGAGCCCCGCCATGCCCGTACCCCCTTCGAGGCTCGCGCCGCCCCGCCCGTCGTCCCACACCTGGATGAGAAGCCGCTGGTCGGAGCGCCACACCTCGACGGACGCCGAACGCGCCCCGCTGTGCTTGCTGACGTTCTGAAGAAGCTCGGAGACCGTGAAGTACGCGATGCCCTCGATCGCGGCCGCCGGGCGCGCGGGCAGGTCCGCCGTCACCTTCACCGGGACCGTGCACCGCGAGGACACCGAGGAGAGCGCCGCGTCGAGGCCGCGGTCGGTCAGGACCGCCGGGTGGATACCGCGGGCCAGATCACGCAGCTCCTGGAGGGCCAGTTTCACCTCGCCGTGCGCCTCGTCGACCATCGCCGCCGCGGTGTCGGGGTCCTCCAGGAGCTTCTCCTTGGCCAGACCGAGCCCCATGGCGAGCGCGACAAGGCGGGCCTGCGCTCCGTCGTGCAGGTCGCGCTCGATGCGGCGCAGGTCGGCCGCCGCCGTGTCGACGACGACGCCACGGTCCGACTCCAACTCGACGATGCGCCGCTCCAGTTCGTCGGAGGGCGAGAGCAGCCCGCGCACCATCGCGCGGTCGGCGTTGGTCAGACCGCGCACGATGTACGGGAGCACCGGCCAGAGCACGAAGACCCCGACCAGGGAGATGGTGAAGGTCAGCACGCCCCAGGGCAGCCGCATGAATCCGAACAGCATCGCGCGCCAGCCGACCGGGTCCTTCAGGCTCGACCACAGCCAGCTGAAGAATCCGTGCCCGCTCGGCTTCGGCATCGGGCTCGGCTCATCGATCCGCACCCCGAGCAGCGCCCTCGCCCGAGCCCGCTCCATCTTGCCGAGCTGTCGCGCGCCGAGCAGCGCGCCCGCGAGCAGCGGCAGGCCGATGACCGTCACGGCGAGACCGCCGCCGGCCGCGAGAGTCGTGACCACGTAGACGAAACAGGCCACACCCAGCGGGAGGTTGACGAGGAGGTGCGCGATCTCCTTCCAGGTGTGCCGGTCGTACGCCGCGAAGCGCGCGGGCGGTGGCGAGGGGGAAGGGGAGGGCGCGGGCGAGGAGGCGGACAAGGACATGGCGCGTGCGGTCATACGGGCCAGAGTGCACGGCTCGGCGCTCTGATGCCATGAGGGGGACCGCCCAGGTGTACGGGGGATAACCCCACCTGGCCTGACCGAACTGTGACGCTCTGCTTACCTGGCCTTTAGCAGGCCCTAGACTCCCGTGCGTACAGATCGTCGAACAACGATCAGTGACGAGTGACAAGTGACGAGTGACGAGTGACGAGTGAGAGTGATGAGTGAGGGGCTGACGTGCACGTGACGAACGTCGCGGCGAGCTACTACCAGTCGTACTCCGTCGTCGGACTGCTCGCCGTGGTCGGCGTGCTGTTCGTCGCTGTCGCCTTCGGCGCGGGGCGGCTGCTGCGGCCGGTCGTGCCGACACCCGAGAAGCTCCTGACGTACGAGTGCGGTGTCGACCCGGTCGGCGAGGGATGGGCCCACACTCAGGTCCGCTACTACGTCTACGCGTTCCTCTATGTCATCTTCGCCGTCGACTCGATCTTCCTCTTTCCATGGGCGACGGTCTTCGCCGCGCCTGGCTACGGTGCGACGACGCTGGTGGAGATGTTCATCTTCCTCGGCTTCCTGACCGTGGGCCTGCTGTACGCATACAAGAAGGGCGTCCTCACATGGACGTGACCCCTGCTCCCGTCGACCTGCCGGAGCCCCAGCGGCTGGGCGTGCTCTCCCGCCTGGCCCCCGAGCCGATGAAGGTGGTCCTCAACTGGGGCCGCCGGTACTCGTTGTGGGTCTTCAACTTCGGCCTCGCCTGCTGCGCCATCGAGTTCATCGCCGCCTCCATGGCCCGGCACGACTTCATCCGGCTCGGCGTGATCCCGTTCGCGCCGGGCCCGCGCCAGGCCGACCTGATGGTGGTGTCGGGCACGGTGACGGACAAGATGGCCCCGGCCGTGAAGCGCCTCTACGAACAGATGCCGGAGCCCAAGTACGTCATCTCCTTCGGCGCCTGCTCCAACTGCGGCGGCCCGTACTGGGATTCGTACGCGGTGACCAAGGGCGTCGATCAGATCATTCCGGTCGATGTGTACGTTCCCGGCTGCCCGCCCCGTCCTGAGGCGCTGCTCCAGGGAATCCTCAAGCTCCAGGAGAAGATCGCCGCGGAGTCGCTGGGCGAGCGGTACGGCAACGGCAACCGGCCTTCGACGGCGGCTCTCCAGAGCGGCCTGGTGAAGCCGCCGGTGGCTGTGACGCCGGGTGCTTCGACGCCAGGCGCCTCGACGCCGGGGGAGGGGCAGGTATGACCGGCTGGCTGCCGAGCCCCGTCGAGGAACTCTTCGGCGCCGATGCCACAGCCGACGAGTCGTACGACCTCTTGACGGTCGACGTCCCGCCGAGCTCGTGGATCACGGCGCTCGAAACCGCGCGCACGACCCTGACCTGCACCTATTTCGACTGGCTGAGCGCGGTCGACGAGCCGGGCACGGGCTTTCTCGTCTCGGCCCACGTGGTCGCACTCTCGCCCGTACGACGCCTCCTCATCCGTACGACCGTCCCGCACGACGCCCCGGTCCTGCCGACCGCGGTCGACGTCTACGCGGGCGCGGCGTGGCACGAGCGCGAGACGCACGAGATGTTCGGCGTCGACTTCACCGACCACCCGCATTTGGTACCCCTGCTCCTCCCCGACACCTTCGAAGGCCACCCCCTGCGCAAGGACTTCGTCCTGGCGGCCCGGGTCGCGAAGGCGTGGCCCGGTGCGAAGGAGCCGGGGGAGTCGGAGCACGGCGGCCCCAAGCGCCGCCAGATGCTGCCCCCCGGCGTACCCGACCCGAACGAATGGGGCCCCCTCAAGGGCCAACTCCCCGCGGCCCCGGCCCGCCCGGCCCGCGGCGCCGCCCGCCCGGCAGGCGACCGCCCGGTCCGCCGGTCCCGCACGGCGGGCGAGGGCTCGGCGTCCCAGTCCCAGTCCCAGTCCCAGAGCCCGGCAGCGAAGACGCCGGTTGAGGCGAAGCCCGAGGCAGCCCCGGCACCCGAGGCGAAGCCCGAGGCGGCTCCGGCACCGGCTCCAGCTCCTGAGACGAAGCCCGAGGCGCCCGAGGCCAGTTCCGACGCCCCGTGGCACCAGGCACGCCCGGCGTTCGACGGTACCGACACCACCGACACCGACACCGGCAAGGGCACCAGCACCGACACCGGCAAGGGCACCGAAACCGACGAAACCGACGACAATCGCCCAGGAGGCACGGAGTGACCGACGCGCTCGACGTCGCCCTGCGTCTCCTCATCGTCTTCGCCGTCTTCCTCGTACTGCCCCTCGTGATCGGTCAGACCGAGCACAAGGTGATGGCCCACATGCAGGGCCGCCTCGGCCCCATGTACGCGGGCGGTTTCCACGGCTGGGCCCAGCTCGTCGCCGACGGAGTCAAGTTCGCGCAGAAGGAAGACGTCGTACCGGCCGATGCCGACCGCCGTATCTTCCAGCTCGCCCCCGCTGTCGCCCTGCTGCCCTACCTCCTCGTCCTCGTCGCCATCCCCATCGGCCCGAGCGAAGGCGCCGTCGGCCAGCTCGTCGACGCGGGCATCTTCTTCGTGCTCGCCGTCATGGGCGTGGGCGTACTCGGCTCGCTCATGGCGGGCTGGGCGAGCGCCAACAAGTTCTCCCTCCTCGGCGGCCTCCGCACCGCCGCCCAGCTCCTCGCGTACGAACTCCCGATGCTGCTCGCCGCGGCTTCGGTCGCGATGGCGGCCGGCACGGTGTCCCTCCCCGGCATCCTCAATGCCTTCGAGTGGTGGTGGCTGCCCTGGCAGATCGTCGGCGCCCTCGTCTTCTTCATCGCGGGCCTCGCCGAACTCCAGCGCCCGCCCTTCGACATGCCGGTCGCCGACTCGGAGATCATCTTCGGCGCGTACACGGAGTACACGGGTCTCCGCTTCGCCCTCTTCCTCCTCGCCGAGTACGCCGGAATCGTCGTCCTCTGCGGCCTCACCACCGTCCTTTTCCTCGGCGGCTGGCACGGACCCTGGGGCGCCGACGGGCTCGGCTGGGTCTGGACCCTCCTGAAGACAGCGGTGCTCGCCTTCCTCGTGATCTGGCTCCGCGTCAGTTACCCCCGTCTCCGCGAGGACCAGCTCCAGAAGTTCTCCTGGACCCTCCTCGTCCCGCTCGCCCTCGCGCAGATCGCGCTCACCGGCATCGTGAAGGTGGCGATCAACTAAATGCCTCCGATCCCTGGGTCCGGCCTGGCCAAGGGCCTCGCTGTCACCCTCCGCACGATGACGAAGAAGACCGTCACCGAGCAGTACCCGGAGCACCAGCCCGAACTCCCGCCCCGCACCCGGGGCGTCATCGGGCTCTTCGAGGAGAACTGCACGGTCTGCATGCTCTGCGCCCGGGAATGCCCGGACTGGTGCATCTACATCGACTCCCACAAGGAGACGGTCCCGGCAGCCGTCGAGGGTGGCCGCGAGCGCAGCCGCAACGTCCTCGACCGCTTCGCCATCGACTTCTCCCTCTGCATGTACTGCGGCATCTGCATCGAGGTCTGCCCCTTCGACGCACTCTTCTGGTCACCGGAGTTCGAGTACGCCGAGACCGACATCCACGAACTCACCCACGAGCGCGACAAGCTCCGCGACTGGATGTGGACGGTCCCGGCCCCGCCCGCCCTGGACCCCGCCGCCGAAGAACCCAAGGAGATCGCCACGGCGCGCAAGGCGGCGGAGAAGCTGGCCGCCGCCCAGGAAGCCGAAGCAGCTCAGCAAGCCGAAGCAGCTCAGCAAGCCGAGGCAGCTCAGCAAGCCGAGGCAGCCCAGCAAGCCGAAGCAACCCAGGCCCCGGAACCCGGACCGGAGGCAGAAGCGTGACCCTCGCAGCCGCTGCGGCGACAGCAGCCAACGCCCCCCTGGCGGCCAATGCCCCCCAGGGCTTCCTCTCCCCGACGGGAGTGGAGATCGCCTTCGTCCTGGTCGGCCTCGTCACCCTCGGCTCAGCGATCGTCACCGTCACCACCAAGCAGCTGGTGCACGCCGCCCTGTGGCTCGTGGCGACACTCGGCGGCCTGGCCGCCGAGTACCTCCTGCTCACCGCCGAGTTCATCGCCTGGGTGCAGGTCCTGATCTATGTCGGCTCCGTCGTCGTCCTCCTTCTCTTCGGTCTGATGCTGACGCGGGCCCCCATCGGCCGCTCCCCGGACGCCGATTCGGGCAACCGCCCGGTCGCGCTCGCGGTGGCCGTCCTCGCGGCAGCCGCCCTGGTCTGGGTCGTCGTCGACGCCTTCCGGACGACCTGGATCGACCTCGACCGCGCCGCCGACGAGGCCCAGGGCTCCACCGCCGTGACCGGAAAGTTCCTCTTCCGGCACTGGGTACTGCCCTTCGAAGCCCTCTCGGTCCTGCTCCTCGCCGCCCTGGTCGGCGCGATCGTCCTCTCCCGCAGGAACGCCCGCATGACGCGCATGACCCGCAAGACCGACGCCCCCGGCGACACCCGCACGAACGGTGCCCCCAGCGACAAGGAGCAGCGCTGATGCACCTCGCCTATCCCGCCGTCCTGGCCGTCCTCCTCTTCTGCGTAGGCCTGTACGGAGTGCTCGCCCGCCGCAACGCGATCCTGGTCCTGATGTCCGTCGAGCTGATGCTCAACGCCGTCAACCTCAACCTGGTCGCCTTCGACGTCTGGCTCCGCGACGCCCTCCACTCCGGCCAGGCCCTGACCCTCTTCACCATCGCCATCGCAGCCGCCGAGATCGGCATCGGCCTCGCGATCGTCCTTGCGGTCTACCGCAACCGCGGCTCCTCCGCAGTCGACGAACTCCGCGACACCGCCGAGGGCCCCGACGGCGACGCCGAGGACGCCGTCGACGAAAAGCCCGCCCCGGCACAGAAGGCTGAGGCCACCGCGTGACCACGACCACCCTCGCCGTACTCGTCCCCCTCCTGCCGTTCCTCGGCGCGGTCGCCGGTCTGCTGCTCGGCCGCACCGTCCCGGGTCTCGTACGCCCCCTCGCGGTGCTTCCCACCCTGGCGGCGCTGGTCATCGCCGTCCTGGTCGCCGCCCGCCACGGCGGCGGCGCCGACATCGAATCCGCAACCGAGCTCACCCCGACCGGCTCGGTCCCCATCGAACTCGCCCTGCACATCGATGGCTTCGCCGCCCTCGTCGCCGTCCTGGTCGGCGTCGTCGCCTCCTGCGTGCAGATCTACTCGACGGGCTATCTGCGCGACGACCCGCGCTACCCCTCGTACGCCGCTCTCGTCTCCCTCTTCACCTCCGCGATGCTGCTCGTCGTCTACTCCGGCGACCTGATGGTGCTCATGGTCGGCTGGGAGATCATGGGCATCTGCTCGTACTTCCTCGTCGGCCACTACTGGGAGACGCCCGAAGCCCGCGCGGCCTCCCTCAAGGCCTTCCTGGTCACCAAGCTCGGCGATGTCCCCTTCCTGATCGGCCTGTTCGCGCTCGCCGCCGACGCCGGGTCCTTCCGCATCACGACCGTCCTCGCCACGGTCGCGGACGGCGGCCTCGACCACCCGACGCTGATCGCTCTGCTGCTCCTCGCCGGAGTTGCCGGCAAGTCCGCGCAGTTCCCGCTGCACACCTGGCTGCCCGACGCGATGGCGGGCCCCACCCCCGTCTCCGCGCTGATCCACGCCGCGACGATGGTCGCCGCCGGTGTCTACTTCGTGGCCCGCCTCCTCCCGGTCTTCGCCGCATCCGCGGCAGCGTTGGTCGTCCTCGCCGTCATGGCCGCCGTCACCATGGCCGGCTCGGCACTGGCCGCGCTCGCCCAGGACGACATCAAGCGCGTCCTCGCCTACTCGACGATCGGCCAACTCGGCTATCTGACCGGCGCCCTCGCCGTCGGCGACCGCGGTGCCGCCGTCTTCCACCTCCTCTCGCACGGCGCCTTCAAGGCGCTCCTCTTCCTCGGCGCGGGCGTGATCATCCACGCCTCCGGCACCAACTCCCTCGCCGCGATGTCCCGCATGAAGAGCCTGCGCGACCGGGTCCCCGACGCCTTCTGGACGATGACCGTGGCGCTCCTCGCGCTCGCCGCGATCCCGCCCTTCAGCGGCTTCTTCTCCAAGGAAGCCGTCCTGGGCGCCGCCGAGCACGCGGCCACAGGACACTCCGAGACCGCTCCCAGCGCGGCAGGCTGGATCGTGCTCGTCGCCGGTCTCATCACCGCCCTGCTCACCGCCGCCTACGCGACCCGCCTCTGGCTGCTCGCGTTCAACGGCCGGGGCCCCGAAGCCCCGGATCACGGTCGCCAGCCCATCACCATGACCGCCGTGCTCTGGGTGCTCGCCGTCCCCTCACTCGCCTTCGGCCTCACCGTCGGCGTCCTGCCGGACTGGTTCGACGGCCACTCGCTCACCCCGACCCTCACCACCTCCGTACTCGGCACGGGACTCGCCCTCGTCGGCGGGCTCGTCACGTACGGCGCGTGGCGGCACACCACAGCACTCGCCGCCCGCGTCCCGATGGGTGCGGTCGCCGCCGACGCGGGAGCCGACGGAGGCCTGGTCGAAGCGGAGGCCATCGCCTCGCACGAACCCGCCTACGGAGACGTGGCCGCCGCCCACGACCCGGCCGACCCCGGCCGACTCCTGCTCGGCCCGCTGCACCGGCACGCCGCAGTCGGCTTCCACCTCGACGCCGTCTACGCCGCCCTGTTCGTGCGCCCCGTCCAAGCCGCCGCGAGCCTCGTCCGGTTCCTGGACCGCGAGGTCGTCGAGACGTACGTCCGCGGCGCGGGCACCGCACCCCGCTGGCTCGGCGCGGCCGTCCGCCGCGCACAGACCGGCAATGTGCAGACCTACCTGAGCGCGCTGCTCGCAGGCACCGTCGTCCTGGCTGTCGCCGCCGTCCTCGTCGCCACCGTCGGAGCGTGAGCAGCCGTGATCGATATCAGTGAATCCGTGATGCAGCTTCTCCTGGCGTTGATCGTGGTCGGCCCGCTCATCGGCGCCGTGGCGGCTCTCCTCCCGGCCCCGCCCGGACTGAAGGGGAAGTCGCCCGACCAGGCGGTGCTCCGCCACGGCGTGGTCGTGACCGGCGCGATCCTCATCGCAGCGATCGTCCTCGCGCTCGGCTTCAACCATGACAATCCGTCAAAGATGCAGGCCACGACCGATATCAGCTGGATCCCCGCACTCGACGTGCGCATCCACCTCGGCATCGACGGCATCTCGCTCCCCCTCCTGGTCCTGACCGCGCTCCTGACCTTCCTCTGCGCGCTGTACTCCTACTTCAAAATGCCGTCGGGCCCGTCTCCCAAGGCATTTGTCGCGCTGATCCTCGTGCTCGAGTCCGGCACCCTCCTGACCTTCGCCGTCCTCGACCTGCTGCTGTTCTTCCTCGCGTTCGAGATGGTCCTCATCCCGATGTACTTCCTCATCGCCCGCTGGGGCGGCGCCCAACGCACGCAAGCGGCTTGGAAGTTCATCCTCTACACGCTTCTCGGCTCCGTCGTGATGCTGCTCGGTCTCCTCCTCATCGGCCTCAAGTCCGGCACATTTGACATGGTGGCACTCGCCACTGACAACGGCCGGGGCCTGACCACATCCGTGCAGGTCATCGCCGTTCTGGCGATCGGGATCGGGCTCGCGGTCAAGACGCCGATGTGGCCGCTCCACAGCTGGCTGCCGGACGCGCACACCGCCGCGCCCACCGTCGGCTCGGTGCTGCTGGCCGGCGTGCTGCTGAAGATGGGCACGTACGGATTCGTGCGGATCCTGCTGCCCATCGCGCCCGACGGGATGCACACCTTCGCGCCGTACCTCGCGGCCTTCGCCGTGGTCGGGATCATTTACGGTTCGCTCGCCTGCCTCGCGCTCGCCAAGCAGGGCGCGAAGGGCGATCTCAAGCGCCTCATCGCGTACTCGTCCGTGGGCCACATGGGATTCGTCCTGCTCGGCATCTCGACGATGAGCCCGACCGGCGTGAACGGCGCGCTGTTCGCCAATATCGCGCACGGCCTCATCACCGGCCTGCTGTTCTTCCTCGTCGGTGCGCTCAAGGACCGCACCGGCACGAGCGACCTCGACACCCTCGCGCAGGAATCGGGCGCCGCGCTGTACGGCAAGGCCCCACGCCTCGGCGGTCTCCTCGCCTTCGGCGCGGTCGCCTCGCTCGGCCTTCCTGGTCTCGCCGGGTTCTGGGGCGAAATGCTCGCCCTGTTCGGCGCGTTCAAGCCCGCCGACGACCTCAGCCGCCCCGCCTTCCTCACCTTCATGGCGATCGCCGCCTTCGGCACCCTGCTCACGGCCGCGTACATGCTCATCGTCGTACGCCGTGTCTGCATGGGCCCCATGCCGCAGGGCGCAGCCAAGACCGACACCCCGGCGCTCGCCGACGTCCAGGGCTATGAGTTCGCCGCCTGGACCCCGCTCGTCGCTCTCACCGTCCTCGCCGGACTCTGGCCCGCCGCTCTGCTCGGCCTCACCGACCCGGCCGTGCAGCAGCTCCTCGCAGGAGGCAAGTCGTGACCGTGGCCGCCGAAAGCGCCGCCAATGTGGTCCAGTCCGTCGACTGGCTCGCGATCGCTCCGCCCACCATCGCGGCGGTCGTCGGTCTCCTCGTGCTCGTCGCCGACCTCTTCGTGGGCGACAAGAAGAAGGCGCTGCTCGGCTGGATCTCCGTGGCGGGTCTTGCCGCCGCCGGACTCTCCCTGCTGCCGATCCTGAACGACGACCGGTCGACCTTCTGTCTGACCGGAGTCGACGCGGACGCTTGCAGCTACACGGCCGACCGCTTCACACTCGTCATCCAACTGCTCGTCATCGGCGGCGCCCTGCTGGCCGCGCTGCTCTCGATGAGCGCGCTCAAGGACGCGAACGGCACGGACAAGGAACTCCCCGAAGGGGAGTTCTGGTTCCTGCTGCTCTCCTCCGCCGCGGGTGCCGCGCTGCTGCCCGCATCGCGTGACCTCGCGACCCTGATCGTCGCCCTCGAAGTCGCCTCGCTGCCCGCCTTCGCGCTCGTCGGCCTCAGGCACGGCGACAAGCGGTCATCCGAAGCGGCCCTGAAGTTCTTCCTGTCCTCCGTCACCGCGACCGCCGTGACGCTGATGGGCGTCAGCTTCGTGTACGCCGCGACAGGCACCCTGCACCTCACGGAGATCGCCGCCGAGCTCCAGCACGTCGACGGGCAGCTGGACACACTCGCCCAGGCCGGCGTCGCCCTCACCCTCGTCGGCTTCGCCTTCAAGGTCGCCGCAGTGCCCTTCCACTTCTGGGTACCCGACACCTACGTAGGCGCGCCGTTGCCCGTCGCCGCCTACCTCTCCGTCGTCGGCAAGGCGGTCGGCTTCACCGGCCTGATCCTCGTCACCGTCGTCGCCTTCCCCTCGTACGCGGACGTATGGGGCCCGGCACTCGCCGTGCTCGCCGCCCTCACCATGACCGCGGGCAACGTGGCAGCGCTGCGCCAGCGGGCCACGCGCGCGTACAGCGCGGTCCGCCTGCTCGCCTGGTCCTCGGTCGGCCAGGCGGGATACCTCCTGGTGCCGATCGCGGCTGCCGGATACGCCGACAACCCCGCGGAGGCCGAGAAAGCCGTCGGCTCCACCGTCGCGTACGCCCTGATGTACGCGGCCGTGAACCTCGGAGCCTTCGCTGTCGCAGCGCTCGTCGGCCGTACGCAGCTACTGAACCGCGTCAGCGACTACCGCGGCCTGTACGCGCGAAGCCCCCTCGCGGCCCTGGTGCTCGGCTTCTTCCTGCTCTGCCTCGCGGGCCTGCCCCCGGGCATCATCGGCCTCTTCGCGAAGGTCACCGTCTTCTCGGCGGCGGTCGACGCGGGCCTCGGCTGGCTGGCCGTGGTGATGGCCGTGAACGTGGTGATCGCGCTCTTCTACTACCTCCAGTGGACCGCGCTGCTGTTCCGCGCCCCCGAGGGCGAGCCGGTCAAGCACCGCGTCCCGGCACCCCTGACGGCGGCCATCGCCCTCACCGCGGTCCTCGGCATCGCGCTCTCCGGAGCACCCCAACTCATCCTGAGGTTCTCCGACACCGGCCTCTTCTGACGAGTCCCTTCTCCGAAGGGCCGCTCGGGCATCACCCGAGCGGCCCACATCGCTGCCGCACCGCTCCTGCACGCACAAGGGAACTAGTGCTCCCCGCCTGGCGTTGACCAGTACGGGAGGGTCCACTGAAGAGTGGAAGCACCAGTAGCCAGAGGGTTCCCCCACGCACCACAGGAGGGCGTACCGTGCACCGCCGGCACAACGGGCTGAAGACCGCCGTACTCCTCGGGGGACTGTCCGCTCTCATCCTCGTCATCGGCAGTTTCTTCGGACGTACGGGCTTGATCGTCGCGCTCTTCGTGGCGCTCGGCACCAATGCGTACGCGTACTGGAACAGTGACAAGCTCGCTCTGCGCGCCATGCGTGCGCGCCCGGTGAGCGAATTCGAGGCGCCCGAGCTGTACCGCATGGTCCGCGAGCTCTCCACCCAGGCCCGTCAGCCCATGCCCCGCCTCTACATCTCGCCCACCGAGGCGCCGAACGCGTTCGCGACGGGCCGCAATCCGCGCAACGCGGCGGTGTGCTGCACCGACGGCATCCTGCGCCTCCTGGACGAGCGTGAACTGCGGGGCGTCATCGGCCACGAGCTCAGCCATGTCTACAACCGCGACATCCTGATCTCGTCCGTCGCGGGCGCACTCGCGTCGGTGATCATGTTCCTGGTCAACTTCGCCTGGCTGATCCCCATCGGCAGGTCGAACGACAACGAAGGCCCCGGCATCTTCGGAATGCTCCTGATCATGCTCCTGGGTCCGCTCGCCGCCTCCGTCATCCAACTCGCGATCAGCCGCTCCAGGGAGTACGAGGCCGACGCGTCCGGCGCGCAGCTCACGGGGGACCCACTGGCCCTCGCGAGCGCCCTGCGTAAGCTCGACGCGGGCACGAAGCAGCTTCCGCTGCCTCCTGAGCCCCGCCTCGAGACGGCAAGTCACATGATGATTGCGAACCCTTTCCGTCCAGGGCAGGGCATGTCCAAGATGTTCTCCACGCATCCGCCGATGGCGGAGCGCATTGCCCGGCTCGAGCAGATGGCAGGTCGTAACCAGTGAAGACAATCCTCAACGTCATTTGGCTCGTCCTGTGCGGCTTCTGGATGTTCCTCGGCTACGTGCTGGCGGGGTTGCTCCTCTGCATCACGATCATCGGCATCCCGTTCGGCCTCGCGAGCTTCCGGATCGGCCGCTATGCCCTGTGGCCCTTCGGCTACACGACAGTTGAGCGCCGCGACGCGGGCGCGCCGTCCTGCGTCGGCAACATCCTGTGGCTGATCCTCGCGGGCTGGTGGCTCGCGATCGGCCACATCGTCACCGGCTTCCTCCTCTGCGTCACGATCATCGGCATCCCGCTCGGCGTCGCCAACTTCAAGCTGATCCCGGTGTCGTTGATGCCGCTCGGCCGCGAAATCGTGCGCACGGACCAGCCGTTCGCGACGCGCTAGCGGAACCGCACCCGTCCCTTGTGACGTCCTTCAGGACAACAGCACGAAGAGGGGCAGGTTTCACCGCATGGGCATCATCAGCTGGATCGTTCTGGGGCTGCTGGCCGGTGTCGTGGCCAAGGTCCTGCTGCCGGGCCGCGACCCGGGCGGCTTCATCGGCACGACCGTCATCGGCATCGCGGGCGCCTTCATCGGCGGCTGGCTCTCCGCCCGCTATCTCGACCGCCCGATAGCCACCGACATCTACGACGGGGCGACCTGGGCGGCGGCGATCGGCGGCTCACTCGTCCTGCTGGTCGCCTACCGCATCTTCTTCGGCCACTCGCGCCGCTGAGGCGCCGTACCCCCGATCTGCGGCCAGCAGCAAGGGCGGGCACCCGGTCCGGGTGCCCGCCCTCCGCCGTCGTACGGCTATCCAACCAGTAGGTACTGGGAACTACCTGTAGTTCACGAACTGCACCGCAAAGTCGAAGTCCTGCCCCTTGAGCAGCGCCTGTACGGACTGCAGGTCGTCGCGGCTCTTCGAGCTGACCCGCAGCTCGTCGCCCTGGACCTGCGCCTTGACGCCCTTGGGGCCCTCATCGCGGATGATCTTGGCGACCTTCTTCGCGTTCTCCTGGGAGATGCCCTCTTCGATCGAGGCGAAGAGCTTGTACTCCTTGCCGGACAGCTGCGGCTCGCCCGCGTCCAGCGACTTCAGTGAGATCCCGCGCTTGATCAGCTTGGACTGGAAGATGTCGAGGATCGCCTTGACCCGCTCCTCGCCGTTCGCCTCCATCAGGATCTTCTCGTCGCCGGACCAGGCGATCGAAGCACCCGTGCCCTTGAAGTCGTAGCGCTGCGAGATCTCCTTGGCGGCCTGGTTGAGGGCGTTGTCGACCTCCTGCCGCTCGACCTTCGAGACGATGTCGAAACTGGAGTCGGCCATGTCCTGTGGCTCCTTGTATCGGGGTCTGCGTACTCAGCTGGTGCACGGCCTTCGGTCCCTGGCCGCATCCGCAAAGCCTAGCCACCGCCCCCGCGCCGGGCACTGATCAATCGGGTGGCGAAGCACCCCTGTCCATCGGGTATCGTTTACGTCGTTGCCACGGAGCGCCCGCGTCAAGCGGACGATTCCAGGCAGCGACCCAGGCGGTGTGCCCGAGCGGCCAAAGGGAGCAGACTGTAAATCTGCCGGCTCAGCCTTCCCAGGTTCGAATCCTGGCGCCGCCACAGGGAAACAAGAAGGCCCCTGGTCTGCCGAAATGGCAGACCAGGGGCCTTTTTGCTGTGCGCTCCCAGAGGGGTGGGACTGTCTCACTCTTTCTCGGTTTCGAACGCTCCGTCTCAGAGTGTGTGGACGGCGCGTGGACGGGATTTCCGGGCCCTCAACCTCGCCCGTTCAGCCGAGCGGAGATCTTGGCGTTTGCGGCCTCGTCTCCGTCGCTGAGGAACTTCGCGTACACCCGGAACAGCACGGCGACGCTATGCCCCGCCCGTTTGGCCACGAGCTGAGGCTCCACACCGGAGCTGAGCCATGTGGAGACCGCGGCGTGACGAAGGTCATACGGGCGCTTCGCGAGTGTCGACTCTCGTTGAGCGGGCGTGAGAGCCCGCCTACGAGCCTCTGCCCAGACCTCCCCATAACCGGTGTCCTGGATAAGCCCGCCACGGCTCGTCCGGAACACGCGGCCGTCGGGCGCGGTGCCGTACGCCGTGATGTGCCAGCGCAGTAGCGCGACTAGCTCCGGTGGGATGGGGACGGCCCGCATAGCTTTCCGTGGGCGGTGCTTCAGGCCCCGCTTGTCGTGAGCCTCGCCGCTGTCCGTCCACGCCGACCCCGAGCGCGGGCGTGTTTCCCGCAACCGCAGGGCGCCCCAGCCTCGGCGTGGGAGGTCGCAGTCCTGCTCCCGCAGGCCGATCACTTCGGCCGGACGCGCGGCCCCGTAGTAGATGCACCCGAAGAACGCAATGAGTCGGCGCCCCCGAGGGCTCTGCTCGCGCACGGCCTTCAGGAGTGCCGCGCCCTGCTCGGGGTCCGGCACGCATTCCGGGTCCACCTCTTCCTCGACTTGCTCCGGAAACTTCCAGCGGACCTGGGGGAGCGGGTTGTCGTTCAGAAGGCCGGCGTCGACCGCATAGACGAGCGCGTTGTGGAAGATTGCGCGCTTGCGGCGGATAGAAGAGGCCGCGGCGGTCGTGCCGTCCAACTTCTTCGTGAGAGCGTCCAGCGCGGTGCGTACCTGCATCCGGTCGGCGAGTGCTGAAGTGGGGAGCGACTTGCGCTCGAACCAGGCGAGCGTCTTGGCGACTTCCGCTGGCGGTTCCTGATCCCATCGGTTCTTGTTGAACGCCCAGCTATAGAGCGCCGTGCGGACGGCGTGGACGTCGGGCATTCCCCTCGTGTCCTTGACCAGTGCAGGTGTAACGCTCGCCATGGCCTCGGCGAGCGTCCGCCGCGTGGAGCCGGGGGCGTGGGTCCACTTCATCTCGATGTACCGGCGGGCGTGCTCGTACCAACTGATGTCCCGTTCCTTGGCCACCAGCGATTTGGGAAGCCCGCTGGCCACCTCGAAAGGCTCGCCCTCACGGGCCGCTGTGATGAGCTGGGCGCGTCGGCTCTCCGCGAGGCCCAGGGTCAGGAACGACTCGGAGTGCGGCTTGGCGCCGACTTTCCAACGGAGCTGGTATGGCTTCCGGTAGTCGCGCTTTCGGATCGCCCAGACCCGCACGGTGTAGCTCCACTCCACTACGCAGCCTCCATCGTGTTGAGAAAGTCGTCCAAGTCGCTGCGCCAGACGCGCAGATGTCCGTTCGGAAGGCGGTGGGCCTCGGGGCCCAAGCCGCGATTGCGCCAGCGGTACCAGGCGGCGCGGCTGATGCCGATTTCGTCCAAGACGACGCTCAGAGGGAGGAGTTCGTCGGCGGACTTGCGCTTGCGAGGCGTGGTCATACGCGGGTCTCCTCTGCGAACTCGGGACCGTGCGGAGAGAGGGCCAGTGCCGCAGAAACCGCAGAATCCGCAAAAAGGTGGGTGCGGACGGCCTGATCTGCGGTGTCGGAGGTGTGGGGGTGGTTGCCGCAAAAATCGCGGGAATCGCCGCAGAAATAGGCGGCGGGGCCGGGCACGTGCTGAGGTCCGGCGGCGGCGCTGATTTGTGCGGCGGGTTCGCGGGTTTCTGCGGCGGCGGGGCGCGTGGGGCGTCGCCGCAGGTGGGTGGGGGTGGGTTCGGGTTTCTGCGGACTTTGCGGTTTCTGCGGCGGGGGCCCCATGCGGGAGCGGGTGCGCGGGCTCATGCCTTGGCCTCCCACACAGTGGGGTGGATGACGTAGCGCGGGGCCGGTGGGCGTCCGCGCTTGCCCGTGCGGGGCGGGGTCTCGCTACGCAGGTAGCCGTGCTCCTCCAACAGAGCCACGGTGGGCTCCAGGTCGGCGACCGTGGGGAACTCGGAGCGGGAGACCTTGGCGAACAGGTCGCGTCGGGTCACGCTCTCCCATCCGTTGTCCCCGATGACGGACAGGAGACTGCGGGCGCGGGCAAGAGTGGCGTCGGCGCCCATGAGGTCGAACACGGTCAGGGCGTGGGCGGCGAAGTAGTCGCCCAGCTCGATCGCGGCGTTCATGGTGTCGGCGCTGATGGGCTGGGTGTATCCGTTCTCCAGGTGCTCGCCCAGGTGCAGCAGGCCCGCGATGCGGGCGGTGGCGCCCACGAGCTTGCTGGCCCACTCGGTCACGTGGCCAAGCCGCCCGCCGCGGGCTCGGAGCTGCGGCTCCACGCGCTCGTTGTACGTGCCCAAGACCTCATCTGCCTCGGGGGTGAGGCGCAGGACTGCGGGGTCAGTCCAGTCGGCGAGCGAGAGGGTGAGGGCGGTGACGGTGCGCTCGTACGCTTCGGCGACGGGCTCGGGGACCTGGTCGGGGTTGGCCTTGCGGTAGCCGACCAGGGATTCCGGGAGCGCGTACAGGAAGCGGGCGAGCAGGCCGCGGCCGTCCATGACGCGGTTCTGCCCGATGTCCTTGAGGACGGACGGCTGGACCGCCAGGCCCATGGTCAGGGCGGGAGATTCGATGTTCTCGGAGCGGGTGCGCCGGTCCACGCGCAGCCAGTCCCCGGCGTGGCCCTTGAGGAAGACCTCCATGTTCGGGGTGCCGGAGTAGCGGCCCGCGATGATGTCGAAGATGCCGCCCTCGGCGGACATCACCGACAGCCGTCCGCCCTGTTCGCTCATGAGCGTGGTGACGGTCTCCGGGGTGGAGTCGTCGGCCAACAACCGGGGCTCGTTGGGGACTTCGAGACTGTCGGCGGCCTGCGCGAGCGCGATGGCCTCTGCGGTCAGTCCGTCGCGCTCCATGCCCTCGGCCTTGGCGGCTTGGGTGGCGGCCTTGTCGGCAGCCTCGCGAGCCATCTTGGCGGTCACCTCCGCCTCGGCGATGCGCCCGGCGGCAGAGGACACGAGTAGCTTCTCCGCGGCCCGCAGCGGGGACGTGAGAGCCGCGAAAACGGCTGACTTACGGTTGCCGGGAGGAAGCGCGACGACCGTGAACAGGTTCGTCGGCTCGCGCCAGCGCCCGCGCAGTTGGACGATGACGCGTCCGCCAGCCGCCGTGGCGAGCACCGCCAGGGCGAGCGTCCCGGCAAGGTCCGCCGGGGTCTGCGTCTCCTCCGCTACCGCGTCCACGAACTCGCGCAGCCACGCGGGCAGGACGTGGCTCGGGAATGGCGGGAGCTGCGGCTGCGTGGTGAGCGGGATCGGCTCGCCCCACGTTCCCGGCAGGGTCTCGGCACTGAGCGCCAGGGCCTCGCGCAGATCCTCGGGGGTGGCGTCCGGGGTCATCCCGGCCTGTACGAGGCGGGTGCCTGCTTCGATGCTGCGGCGGCGCTGAGCGTGGCCGTGGACGATCTCCGCGTAGTGGGCGGCGTTCGCGGCGGTGGGGACGGCCTGGACAAGGGTGTGGAGGTACGGCCGTCCGCCGACGCGGGGCAGGTCGCCGGTCTGTTCGAGGTGGTGCCCGAGCGTGATCGGGTCGACCGCCTGCCCTTGGCTGTGCAGGTCGAGGATGGCGCGGTGGATCGTCTCGTGAGCGGGCCGGTAGTGGTCGGCCGCATCCATGACCGCCGTTACCTCGGCGATGGCATCGGGGGCGAGCATGAGGGCGCCGACGATGGCCTGTTCGGCGTCGACGTCATTGGGCGGGACGCGGGTGAAATCATCGGTGGTGCGGTCACGCATCGGCAGCACACGGGCGTGCTGTCCGTGCGCGGGCTCAGGTGTCATGCTGGGATTTCTCCTTGTTCTGTTGGAGGGACGGGAGAAACCGGGCGGGCGCGGTCTTGTGGTGAGAGGCGCCCGCCCGGGCTTATCTACGGCTCGTCGTCGGTGCCGGGCAGGGGCCCGGACCAGCCGATCGGGCTAGACGCGCTGTGGGCCTTCTTCAGGGCGGCGGTGAGCACGTCGGCGTGCTCCATCGCGTCGCGCAGTGCGGTGATGGCGTCGCCCACGTGCTGCCGTGCCGTGGTCGGCGGTCAGGTGGCCGCTCGCGTCCATGGCATCCAGGGCCTCGGCCGTCTGGTCGAGGGACTGCGGCAGGCGCTGCGCGAGGGACACGAACGCGCCGATCACGTGGTACGCCGTGCCGGGGTAGGCGATGGCCGACGCCGCGTCACGGCGGGGGTAGGTCGCGTGGTTGAACTCGCGGATGGCTTCGGCGGCGTGGCGGATGAGGGCGTCGGGGTGAACGGGCTTGTCGGTCATGGAGGTTGAGTCCTTCCGTGGGCGTTCAGAGGTCAGTGAGGGTGGCGGCGACCTTCTCGGAGGTGGGCATCAGTGCTCCATGTCGTTGTCGGCGGGGGTGAGTTGGGGCAGGCCCGCATCGGCAAGGGCCTTGGGGTCGAAGCCGGGCAGAGCAGCGCGGGTGAGCAGGGCGGTGGCGAGCTGTTCGGCGTAGGCGGCGCCGGTGCGGGCCACCTCGATCTGCGCTCCGGCCCGCAGGGCTTCCACGCGCTCGATGTGGGCGTGTTCCTCGCGCCGCTCGGTGGTGTGCCGTTCATGGGCGACACGCTCGCGGTGGTCGGTGCGCCAGTAGCGGGCCGCGAGCCCGTATGCGACGACGGTGGCCAGCACCCACAGCAGCAGCGGCAGGGAGAGACCGTCGGAGTATCCGGCGACACCCGTAAAGGCCAGGGCCCCGGACGTGGCGAACGCCGTTCCGGCAATGACGCGGTCTCCGGCGAAGCCGGCGGAAGCGAAAGCGCCAGCCGCCCCGGCGGCGAGGGACAGGGCGGCCATCAGCACGGCGTTGCCAGCGGAGTGCTCGGCGCCGTTGGCGTTCCAGATCCTCGCCAGGATCAGCACGGTGGAGGTGGCCAGTGCGGGGGCGGCCTTGGGCGCGATGATGGCGAGCCAGTGGCGGGCCACAATCTGTTCGTTCACGGCGGTGTCCTCCTTGTCAGGGCCGCAGGTTGCCGAGCGCTTGGGCGAGCGCGGTGCACAGGTTGCGAATCGGCTCATCCGCGCCGGTTCCGGCGGTGAAGAACCCGAGCAGGAACAGGACGATGGCGGGGCCGATGCCTCCGGCCTTGGCCTTGACGATGAAGATGGCGGCGATGCCGAACAGGAGGATCGCGGAGAGGTTGACCGCCATGGGCGGGTGCTCCTTTGCGTTCAGCGGGCGGGGCAGGACGTGAGCAGCAACCCGAGGGCGACGCCGATGAGCGCGAGGCGCAGGATCGCGCTCATGCGGTCGGCGCCTTCCGGGAGCCCGCGGCCTTGGCGGCGGCTTCGTCGGCGGCGCGGCCCGCGCGGTAAGTGCGGGCCCACAGGTTGTAGAAGTGGCGCCCGACGCGTATGCGGATGCCGTTGCCGTCGCACTTGCGGCAGTGCTTGCCGCGCTTGGGCTTGCCCTTCTTGGTGTAGGTGAGCTGGAAGCCGAGTCCGTCGCACTTGCGGCAGGATTTCCAAGGGGAGGCCGCGCACACTCCGATATAACCGAGCGTGTACAGAATCAAGAGGGTGCTAGCGAGCAGGGGAAGGGTCATGGGAGCCTCTCAGGGCGGGTTTCGGGGTTCTCGCAGGTGGGTCGCTAGGTGCTAGCGACCTGATCAGGGGCGGTATTGGTCGCTAGCGAGGTTGCTAGGTCTAGCGACCTCGCTCGCTAGACCTAGCGGTCTCCGGCGCCTACTTGCCGCCCCGCTTCTTGTTGCGCTCTGTAATCGTGTCGATGATGTGCTGACGCTCGATGCCGCGCCGGTTGGCGCCCTTGCCGCCCTCGGTCTTGCCCCACACCTGGCCGGTGGTGATGCCGTACGGCTTGAGCGCGGCGGCGAGCTGGTCGGCCTTGGCGCGGCCCTCCAGGTCGGCCCACTCGCCGTAGACGGCGGGGGCGAACTCGGCGAGGCGGTCGACGACCGTCTCCGACCACACCTTGTCCTCGCTGCGACCGAGCACAGCGGCGACGTCGTCGAGGATCGCGTCCGCACTGCGGGTGGCGCTGGACTCGCCCGCGGCGTCGCCGGACAGCGTGCCTTCGTCCTCGCGCAGGGCGCGGGCACGGTTCAGGATCGTGTCCGCGTCGCGGCCGGTGGCCAGGTAGGTGCGCACGATCCCGGAGTCGTCGGTCATGCCCTTGAGCAGGCCAACTCCCTTGTGGGACTTGAGGAGCTTGGACGCGTCCAGGCCCTCGCCATAGGAACCGGCACCGAGCACCACCTCAGAGACGTGGTACGAGCCGACCCGCAGTGAAAAGCGGGCCTGGTGCTGGTCACGCAGCACGCTCGGGCATGCGGTGTCGTCGGGCTTCTGTGTGGAGTTCATGACCGAGACGCCGACCGCCGGGGCCACGCGGGCGAGGTAGACGAGCAGGTCAAGGATGGTCTTGCCGTGGGTGGGGTGCTGCAAGTACTCCTGCACCTCATCCACCACCACGAGGGTGAGCGGCATGTTCAGCTTCCGGTCCCGGCTGATCTCGGGGGTGAGCTTGCCCTCCGGGCAGATGTGCAGGGGCAGTTCGGACAGCCGGTGGTAGCGGTCCTCCACATCAGCCTTCAGCTCCATCAGGGCGTTGACCAGGTGCAAGACCGGGTCAAAGCCGTCGCGAGGGACGATGCCGAAGCCGATCCGGTGCGCGACCTTGGTGAAGGAGCGCCAGTCCGGGGAGGCCTTGCCGTCGAACACGATCAGGCGGACGTTCGGGTCCAGGGCGGCGGCGAGCGCGATGGTGCGGGCGGAGAACGTCTTGCCCTGTCGCGGCACCGCGCCGACCAGCAGCGACAGCCACAGCATGGTGGCCATCACGGGGTTGCCTCGCTCGTCGACGCCCCACGGGAACGGCTTCCAGAAGTCCACGCGGGTGGCTCCGAGCAGCGGCGTCTTCCCGGACGGGACGGCGAGCGGGTCGCGGTCGGCGATCCAGTAGGAGGCGCGCCGGCCGCTGGTCTCGTCCTTGTCCATGAACAGCTGGGTGGGGGCGATGTCCATGCCCGACGCCAACCGCGAGTGCGCCTTCAGCGCGTCCTCAAAGGTCATGCCGTACGGGAGGTCGACCACCACACGCCAGCCGTCCCCGTCACGGCCGATCGGCCGCGGGAAAGCGATCGTCTGATCCTTCGTGGTCAGCTTCGCGGCCTCGTGTGCGCGGATGACGATGTCCGAGGACAGCTTGCGCTTGCGGAACGTCACCTTCGCCCGGTCGATGAGCGGCTTGTCCGCAGGCGCTCCCCCAAGTCCCAAACCGGTGGTCAGGGTGGCAATCGACAGGGCGAGCAGCCACGTGGGAGCCATGACCCACAGCAGTAGAGCGACCGTGAGGCCGACGACGCTGGACACGGTCGCGATGACCGAGCGCAGTCGCACCCGGGCATCGCGCTGCCGGGACAGCTTCAGGTACGTCGCGGCGTCCTCATCGAGCACGGAGGCCAGGCGCAGGGCCCGCCCTTCGGCGTCGAAGACCCACTTGCCGATGGCGGACGACCAGCGCCAGGCGCCGCGCGGCGAGTAGGCGACCAGCTTGGGCGTGTAGACGCACGGCAGGCGCCAGGCGTGGTAGCCGAGCATCGCGGAGTAATGCCGCACCGCCCACTTGCGGACGGCCTTGCGCTGGTCAGGCAGCTTCACCCAGTCCGGGAAGACCGACTGACGGACCTTGTCGCGCTCCTGCATCCACTCGTTGATGGACGGCGGGTAGATCTCCTTGGGCGGGTCCACGTCCGCGCCCTCGGTCAGCCCTTCAGCCTCAGGGTCCTCGGTGTCGGGGAGTTCGGCCTGCCACTCGCCCGGCTTCACCGTGTCCGGTGCCTGCTCAGCAGGGTTCGGGGCGGAGGCCCTCTTGAGCTTGAACGGCAAAACTGCGGCGGACTTTTCCTCTTCCGGCCCCTCAACGGGCGGACCGGACACGTTGATCTCGGTCATGCTGAAGTGCTCCTACAGGGAGTTGAAAGGGGTTCGGCCGCCGCGGTCGAAGGTGAGCGGCCGAACCCCGAAAGGGCTGGTCAGGCAGCGACCTGAAGGTTGGGCTAGGCGCAGGGCACGCACATGCCGAGCGAGGTGGGGATGACGTATCCGGCATCCCGCCGACACTCGGGGCAGGTGCGGCGCGCACGGTTGGCCTCGGCGAGCGCGGCCCGCTTGGCGAGCGTCATCGGCCGCACGGGCTTGGCCAGTTCGACGCGGTACAGGTACGCGGTCAGCGGCTCGCGCCGACGGCGCGGACGCAGGAGCTGAGCGGCGATGTCCTGCCCACCCGGTCGCAGATCGCGGGCCCGCAGTTGGCGGCGGGTCGCCAGCCCCTCGGGGGTCAGCTTCCACGGGTAGGTGGGAAGGCCGAACCGCTCGCCCGCGGGGTCGAAGCAGTCAGCCAGCGTCAGCCGCATCACGCGGCCAAGGGCTCGTCGCGGATGTCTTGCAGGCGGGCGCTGACCCATCCCACCGACCAACCGGTTCGGTCGGCGATGGTGCGGACCGAGTCGCCCGCGGCGTGTCCCTCACGGACTGCGGTGAGCGCGTCGGCCTCGTTCATCTTGTCCACGGCTGTGGTGTTCACGGCTCGCGGCGTGGGGGTCGGCTTGGGCCGTCCGGCGCGTTCACGAGCGGCGGCCTCAGCGCGTTCACGAGCCTGGCGTTCACGCTGTTCACGCTCGGCCCGCTCCTGCTGTTCACGGCGCTCGCGGTCGGCCCGCTCGCGTTCCTCGCGCTGTAGCTCGTACTGGCGCTGCTCGTGCCGGGCCCGCTCCTGCCGGTCGGCTTCCTCGCGGCGGAGACGTTCCTCGTGTTCGCGCTGCTCACGTCGCTCGTTCGCCTCGCGCTCAGCGCGCTGGGCTTCGAGGCGTTCGGCGTGCTCGCGCTTCTCTCGCTCAGCGCGTTCACGGGCCTCGCGCTCGCGTTCACGCTCGTCCCGGGCAGCTTGTTCACGGGCCTTGCGCTCGGCGCGTTCACGCTCGGCCTGCTCTGTCTGGGCACGAGCGATTTCGTCCAGGCGGCGGGTGATCGCACGGCGGTAGGCGAGCCCGGCTTCACCGGTCGCGATGAGCAGTACGGGGGCGACCATGTGAACACCCACGCCGACCAGATCGCCCTTGAGCGCAGAGTCTCCGATGTTGAGCGCGACGGTCATCAAGCCCGTGAGCCAGCGCAGGATGGCTGGCCACCTTCCCGCGTCGCCCCCGAGCCGGGCCACCGTGGAATCCAGGCGGATCACGATGACGACGGCGGAGTCAACTACGAGCGGCAGGATCGGCGCCGTCCAGCCCCACCCACCGGGCGTCACGCGCTGAACCAGCGGCGTGACGGTGAGGACGCTGAAGAGGATCGCGCCGAACGTGATGGTCCACGTGCCCAGGCTCAGGGTGCGTTCCGCACCCTGAATCTGCTTCGGGGTCATCGCGGCGACCTTCACGCCACAGCCTCCTTGCGGACGCGGCGGGAGCGGCGCACGGGCCGCGTGAGCGGAACGACGTTGAACAGTTCCGGCACGTGCTCCTCGATCGCCGCGGCGGCAATCCGGATCGCGTCGTCGGGGAGGTGGGGGTTCTCGGCGAGGATGTCGCGGGCCGCGTCCAGGCGGGCCGCGCGCTCCAGCTCGCTCTCGCCGTCCACACCGAGCCAGAGTTCAACCGGGGTGCCCAGGGCGAGTTCAACGAAGTCGGTGGCGCTCACGGCCTGATTGCCGCCGATGTAGCTACGCATGACGTGCTCCCGATATTGGAGGGACGGAAGATGGCCGGGCCGCTCGCGGTGCCTTGGTGAGAGGGCGAGCGGCCCGGAGGTGAGCCTCTGCTACAGAGCGGCGAGGCGGCGCCCCGGCCGGGAGTCGAACCCGGCCTTCGACCATCGGGGCGGTTGTGCGAGTGCGGTTGGTGGCTGATGGGGGGAGCGGCTTACTCGTCGTCGGTCTCCTCGGTCTTGACCCCGGCACCCATGACCACGTCGCCGTAGACGACTCCGCCGGAGACGCCGACCTGGTCGCCCAGGACGATGTCGCCGCCGAACGTGATCTCGGCATCCCCGAAGTTGAAGACCACGCGGCTCTTGTCGCTCATGTGCTTCTCCTCTGTCGATGTGCGGGCGGTCAGATGACCGCAGCACCCCGGAGCGGATTCGATCCGCCGCCATCGAGGCTTGTCCGGGGCTCCCGAAGAAGTCGGGATACGGCTTCACCGGCGCCCCGCTACCACGGAGCGCCGGTCCCGAGCCGGAAGAGTCGGGCGCGTCATCGTCACTGCTCTGACGCCAGCAGGGCGGCGCGCATCAGGTGGCGTCCAAGGGGCTGTTCTCCAGGAATGGAGGCATGTTCCCCAAGGGCGTTTCTCCAGAGCTGACACGCGGGGCAGGACAGGTTCGCCTGCCACGAAGTGGCCGCCGGCGGCCATCACCCGGGCCGTTGCGGGAGACGGGGCGAGTGCGCCCCGTCGGCTGATTGGCACTGTTCAGTTCTCAAGGACCGAGCACTTCCGGTAGAGCGCGGTAACCCCTCGAAAGGGGGCTCCCGTTCCTCTCGGAGCGGGACCCAACCGGAGCATTCGTGCAGGTCAAAAAGGTTTCGCGAGCTCCCCGACCCCTTGGGGACCGAGCCGCTCGCTCAACTGCATCTCAGAGTGCACTGTGAGGCAGAGTGCGTCAAGTGCCATCACGGAACAAGTGACGCGGGGCGCTGGTTCTATCTCTGAGGCTTGGGCACTATGAGGCAGAGACCGAGACGAGACTTGGGGTACAGATGGTCGAGTGGACCGGCAAGTTCGCCTATCAGCAGGTAGCCGATGACCTGCGGCGACGCATCGCGGATGGCGAGTTCGCCGAGACTGGACAGCTCCCCTCGTACGGGGATCTCCAGAAGTCGTACGAGATCACGGTGACCGTGGCCCGTACCGCCATCAACCAGCTCAAGACCAACGGACTGGTCGTGAGCCACCAAGGCAAGGGGGTCTTCCTGACCCCCGACGCCGACCGCACTGCCGCACAGCTCGCCGATCCAGTCGGGGCCGTGACTGAGCTGCGCGAGGAAGTCGAGAAGCTGCGGACCGAGGTCGGAGAGCTGCGACAGCGCGTCGCGACCCTGGAAGGGGACTGATTCTCCAGCAGGCCGAGTTGGGGCCTGTACGGTCGCGCCGTGGGGCATCTGAACCTCCTCGTTCGGTGTGGGAACAGTTCACCGCCGCGGCGCGAAACCCGGTATCACATTGCGCTACCTGACATGTTCGAAGCGGTTTTATACATCCGCTTACACATGCGATATCACGAATTTCCATAGCTCTAGTCGGGCCGCTACACTCGCGGCTCCGAGTAGCTATCTAGGAGGGGCAGATGGCTCGGAAGCACTCAGATTGGAAGCCCGAACTCCTGCGAATGCATCGCGAGGAGATAGGGCTCACCCTGGAAGACACGGGGGAGAAGCTCCGCGAAATCGCGGAGCGGCATGGCTTCAATATTGCCGCAAACTTCCAAACGATCTGGGGCCACGAAAAGGGTTCGGTATATCCCGGTCCGCATTACCGCCGGGCGTACTGTCGCCTCTATCGACGCAATGAGGCCCAACTCGGCTTCCGTAAAGCCCTGCCCGGAGAGGATGCCCCTGTGGAATCCGTACCGGCGCCCGCACCAGTTGAGCGTAAGCTCCCCGACCAGCCAGACGCAGTACGCCAAGCGCTCGGTAGCATCCGCGAAGGTACCGATGGCGTGGACAGCGAGCTTCTGCGCAATCGCGTGATCAACGCATGGCGTAATGGCGCCGCAGCAAGCAACACCGACGGCCCCATCGTCGTCCTGGTCGGGGGATACGCCGGGTCCGGGAAGTCGGAGTTCGCGAAGTTCCTCGGGGGGCTTACGAGCTGGCCCATTCTCGACAAGGACTCGCTAACTCGTCCACTGGTGGATCAGCTCTTGGTCGCGCTGGGCGGGGAGGCTCACGACCGGAGTTCGGAGCTTTACCGGGAAAAAGTCAGGCCGTACGAATACCGATGCCTCATGGAAGCCGCATGGGACAACTTGAATTGCGGAATCTCCACGATCCTCGACGCCCCATTCATCTCTGAATTTTCCCAAGCCGAGTGGATGCGGCGATTCCAGAACCGTTGCCGGTCCAAGCGGGTTTCCGTCGCCCCTATATGGGTCGAGTGCGACCCGGATTCCATGCGCGAGTACATCGAGTTCCGGGGAGCGGCCCGCGATGCCTGGAAGATGGAGGCGTGGGACGAATACGTCTCGGGTCTCGATCTGAAGATGCGCCCGCAGGGCCCGCACTTCGTCGTCGACAACCGGCTCGGCGCCGCTGTGGCCCTGGTCGACGAAGCCCGCGACGTACTAAGTGGAGGCGGGCTGTGAGCCCTTGCGGCGTCATCCTGTATGGCCCACCGGGTTCCGGCAAGGACACGATCACAGCCGAACTGTCCGCGCTGCGACCGGAGTTCGTTCTCTTACAGCGGCTCAAGGCGGGCCCTGGGCGGACTACGGGGTACCGACTGACGACAACCGACCACATCGAGGAACTGGCTCGGGCCGGAGAGGTCCTGTACCGCAACAGCCGGTACGACGCGGAGTACGCCATCGACCGCGGCGAGGTCTCCGCGCTCGTCGGCTCCGGCCGCATCCCGGTTCTCCACATGGGGCAGGTCGCCGGGGCGCGGGCCGTCGCGGCCTTCCCCATCAACTGGGTGCGGGTTCTTTTGTGGTGCCCGGAGGACGTGACACGGCAGCGGTGCAGTGAGCGCGGGGACAAGGACCTGGAAGCCCGGCTCAAGGTCTGGCACGAGACCCGGCAGGACCTCTTGGACCATGCCGCCGAACCCTGGTCTCTCGTCATCCGAACCGACGACGTCAGCGCGGCTCAGGCCGCGCACGCCATCGACGAAGCCCGGTTGGCCGGCATCCACGCCGAAGTACGAGACATCCGCGGGCTGGTCGGATGACCGTCGTCGGGGTGCTGCACCCCGGGAGCATGGGCGCCGCTGTGGCCGCACAGGCCTGCCTAGGCGGCGCTGAGGTTCTGTGGTGCCCAGCGGGCCGCAGCTCAGCGACCAAAGAGCGGGCCCTGATGCACGGGCTCACTGCGACGAACAGCCTCGGAGAGCTGGTCGAGCGCGCCGACGTCATCCTCAGCATCTGCCCTCCGGCCTATGCGGAGGACGTCGCTGTCGAGGTCTCGGCGTACCCGTTCGCGGGGGTCTACGTAGACGGCAACGCCATCGCTCCGGCGACCATGGCGCGGGTCTACGCCATCCTGTCCCGCACTGAGGCGACCGTCGTCGATGGCTCCGTCATCGGCTCGCCCCCGTCCGCGTCGAAGTCCACCCGCCTGTACCTGTCTGGCCCCGGGGAGGCTCTGCCGCCTGTTGCAGCGCTCTTCGACGGGACGGCGGTACACGCTCACGCATTGCCCGGCGGCATCGGTCGCGCTTCGGCGTTGAAGCTGTCGTACAGCAGCTACCAGAAGGCGAGCCGCGTACTGGCCGCCGTCTCGTACGCCCTGGCGCGGGACTACGGAGTCGAAGATGAGCTACTAGACATCGCGCAGGGACGCAGCACGAGCTACCTCGCGGAGACGGCCTACATTCCGAAGGTCGCAGCACGGTCATGGCGCTGGGGCCCCGAGATGGACGAAGTGGCCTCGGCACTCCGTGAGGCAGGTCTCCCGACCGACCTTGCGGAGGCGTCAGCCTCCGTCATGAGCCGCTGGGACAGCCTCAGGGACGCGCCATCGAGCATCCCCGAAGCGCTTGAGCAGCTGCACACCGCACCGAACAGCGAGCCTGCCCAAGAGAGGGGCGGGTGTGGTCAACTCCACCCCTAAGCAGGCGGGTTACCGACTGGTGGAAGGTCGAGCGGCGGTAGCGTGCCGTCGACCGCACACCACGACCCTTGACCGGGAGCCACTCCGCGATGTCTGGCCTTACCGACGTGCCGCGCGAACCTGAACCCGAGACCGCCGACGGTTACCAACCGTGGGTGGGTGATGTCCTGCATCACCTCGCATACGAAGGCCAGCGGCTGTCGGAGGCCGACATACTCACCCCCCTCCCCGAGGGCTTCGTGTTGACTTGGGAGGGCGTAGACGCGATCCTCTCCGCCGCCTGGAAGACCGATAGGGAAGAACTCAAGTGGACCATAGACGTCCAAATAGCCCGACAGGTCAGATACGCCAGCGACGGCGCGTACGTCTTCCATCGGGAGTATGGGTCACCTGACCGATACAAACCTTACGTACTACTTAAGAATTTGTTCCCCGCAGAATCGGGTTCCACCTGGGGCGACCTCGTTGAAGAAGTCATTGAATCTCTCAATGACCCAAAACAAGAGTACGGATGGCGCTTAGAGCCCACCAAACAGTACGAGTACGCGAACAGCGTTATCGCCTACCGGCGGGACGTCGCGACGGCGGAACGCCGCATACGGAGGGCTCTGCTGTCGCGGTGGCTCCGGCTGGTGCCGCTTGTGGTGATGCCACTGGTTCTGACAGTGGTCGGGTGGGGAAACCTGTGGCCGGAGAACGTGCCGGACCTGCGCACGTTCAACAGCGTGACCATCGCGGTGATGTTGGTCCTGGTGGTGGTGTTCCTGGTCGGCTTCTTCCTGCGGGTTAAGGACGAGAAACACGGTGTCAGGTCGGTGTTCCTACTCCGCAGGGATCTGGAGATCATCCACGATAGATGGATCCTCAATGCCTCAAAGACGCGCCCGACGACGGAGCGGCGGGACGGCTACCGGGAGCACATACCTCGGGTGATAGATCGCTTGCGACGCGATACACGGTTCTACCGGCGTATTCACAACTGGTTTCAGTGGGGGGTGTTCTTCGCGTCGGTGGGGACCACGGCGACTACGGCTTTCTGGGAGACCCCGCAGCCGGGTAAGACGATCCTGATCGTGCTGGGGTCGTTCCTGGCGTTCGCCACCGCAGTGACGGGCTATTTCAAATTCCGTGAGCGGGCGTACAACCTTCAGCAGACCGCGGACCAGGTAGAGCAACACGCCACGGCTTTCGATTTGGGGATTGCGCCGTACGCGGATGCGGACGCGGCGGTGAACCTGGAGAGGTTCGCGGAGAACGTGGAGACGCTTCGGATGGAGCAGCGCAAGCGGGAACAACAGTTGGAACAGCCGCATCAGGGGCAGGCCGACGTCATCTGACCAGCAGCAAGACGGCCGTCAGTAGGCCTTGGACTGACAGGACACCGAATGACCCCGGTGAGGCTGGTTCGGCCGTCGATGACCGTTCCGTATAGGGCTACGGATCAAACCACCTGCTTAGCGGCCCGGCGGGAGTGGAACCTCGTAAGCGACTTCCCACCGCGAGTCGGGGACGATGATGTCCGCTGTCTCCACGGGGCGGCCGTCCGCGTCGTAATAGGTGCGCTCGATGCGAAGCACCAGTTCGCCCGGGGTGATGCCCAGCAGGCCCGCTTGCTGCGGGGTGGCGCGAGCAGGGTGTGGAAGTTCCACCGCCCGCTCGATGGCGACGCCGATGGACCGCATTCGCTCCACCACACCGGTACCGGCCATCGGCCCCATCTCCGGCAACAGGATCGGGGTGCCGTCCGTGACGGCCATGGGTTCCCAGGACGTCGACAGCTGCGCGGGCCGGTTGTCGGCGAGGAACTCGTAGTCGGTACGTACACAGAGCGCTTCGGGTTGGATCGCGAGTCGCTGCGCGATGTCTTCCGGCGCTGGTACCCGCGCTTCTGAGTGGCAGTCCCACGAGCCGTGCTTGCCGAGTTCCTTCATGTCCGCGCGGAAGGGACTGCCATCGCGCGACTCATGGTGACGCGAACGCACCATCCGGGCCCGCTGGCGCGGTTCGCGTACGTAGGTCCCGGAACCGGCGCGACCTTCGAGGAGCCCCTCTGTGATCAGCCTTTCCTGGGCTCTCTGTGTGACGTTCGTCCCCACCCCGTATTCCTCGGCGAGCTTGGCTCGCGAGGGCAAGGGTGCGCCAGCTTCCCACTCTCCGGACTGAATCCGGCGACGCAGATCGTCAGCGACACGGATGTACGGCGGCTGGTATTGGCCCATGCGACAGCTCTCCGGGGGTCCGAACGGCACATGCAGCGGGTCTCAGACTGCGTTGACAAGCTAATGCATCAGGTGCAATCTAATTGATTAGCACAACGCTACGTGATCGCGTCCTCACGAGGGAGATTCGTGCGTTCCCCCACTACTGAAGCGGCCCATCTCGCTGCACTGCTCACCGCCGCGACTGGACACGAGCCGCGGATCACAGGGGCGGGGGAGCTGATCCGTATCGAGGTCGACTTACCCGATGAGCTGAGCGAGACCGCAAGTCGCACCATCCTCGCCGCGCTCGGCTCGGCCACGCGCTTCGGCTACGAGCGAGCCGACGGTCACGCGTACGTCTGGGCCACGCTCAGCAGGCCAACCGCAGAGGAGTACGACGTGGGCACTGAGCCCCTGAGATACGCACCCCCCGGGCCGCGTACGAGGCGACCCGAATGGCTCCCCCTCGGCAACACCATCGAGACCGTACCGGCTGGCGTGTTCTGGAATGCCGTCCGAGTGCCGGCCGATGTCGGCGAGAAAGTGCTGAGGGTGCTCGGCGAGTTCACTGGAGCAGTCATTGAGGACCGTTCCGCCCAGACGCTGTACTGGCTCGTCCCCCCGCGCGCCGCGCGGGAATGGGGCCTCCCGGGCGTCGAAATTCTGGGCATCGACGCGTGGGTGGGGGTCCCGGGTCCGTCCGTCGAGTATCGGTGCCGATGGCGGATCAGCGTGGACGATGCCGGGCCACTCACCGAGCCGGACGCGCTTCGCACGGCACTCGTCGCGGTGCTGGCGGAACTTGGCGACGGGAGCCCTGCATGAGTGCCTGGGCAGCGCCCGGCGCCAGCTTGCCGAGTGCGGGCGCTGCCCCTTCTCCGGGCCTGATCGCATCACTTGGCGTACGGGTCTGGCTGGAGGCGTCCGAGACAGGACAGCTCTTCGCGCCCCTGTTGATCACACATCCGCCTGCCCGGCGTGAGGGCAAGACGTCCGAAGAGATCGTGACGCGTATGCGTACGGTTGCCGAAGCGCTTCGTCTGGGGGGGTCCCGGTTCGCGCGTCCCCGACGTTGGAGCACGTGTGACCGTCTCGCCGCGTGGCCCAGTGCTGCTCCACTTCAACGACACACCGTGGGCGCTGCGGTTGCCGATCAACAGGGTCTACGCGACAGCCCTCACACAGCTCGGTTACGTCCTCCTGGCGGTCGGTCTCGACCCGCTGAGCAAGGGGGCGAGTCGCGAGGTCATGGACCGCTACATCCGAGAGGAACTTCTCGGTGAGCGGCTCCTACTCGGCAGCGCGACGGTTGTTCCCGCCCACGACGGTCAGCGAGGAGCCCCCGGCAAACTCAGCAGGTGATCGAGCGCCGTGAGGACATGCGGGGCGATGTGGTCCGGCTCTGGCCAGCGTCCCGGTCCCTCCGGCCACGGCTTCCCATTGCTCACCCAGATCGTGTGCAGACCGGCCGCGCGGCCAGCGGCGACATCGGTCGCCAGGCCGTCCCCGACCATCCATCCCCCATCCGCGATAGCACGCCCGCAGCGCCTCGCGGCCACTTGGAGGGGAAGCGGATCAGGCTTTCGCACGCCGAACTCGCCAGAGACGCAGTACGCGTTGATGCGTGAGGCGATGCCGGAGCGCACGAGCTTGGCCCGCTGGATGTCCTCGGCGCCATTGGTAACAACCGCGACTGACCAGCCCTGCCCCTGGAGCTGGTCCAGGCCGTCGAGGATCTCGCCGGGGCACTCTACATTCGCGGCCAGGGTGCGGACGTAAGCCGCCCACAGAGACTCGACCGGCTCAGCGAGACGGAACCGCTCACGCAGCTCTGCGAAATCGGACGGGTAAGCCCGCTGAGCCAGGGCGCCCCGCATCCAGCCGACGGCCTCAGCGCCCAGAGCGCGCTCCTCGCAGAAGACGCTGAGGCATGCCTCAAGCGCTCGCTGCCGGTTCACGAGCGTGTTGTCCAGGTCGAACAGAGCAAGACGTTGCACGGGGCGGGAGCCTACGCGCTGGGCCCGTTCCCTGAGCCGCTCGCAGATGACGGACGTCGAGACTTCGGGCAGCCGCCGCGACCGCACGAAGCCTCGGGCCCAGTCCTCCAGTCCCCGCTTCGGTCGACTACTGAGATTCGTTCCGTGATGTCGCTGTCCGGTCGGTAGAGCTGCGGCTATGACCGAGCTGCGGACGACTTCACTCGAAGATCACGAGTGGCGGCATATTGAGACGCCACCGCGGTCTCGGGAGGCATCTATCACCTGCAAAGGGGCCCTGGCGGGTTTAGCCGTCGGCCTCATACTCGGCAGCCAACTCGTGCGCGAGGCGATGCCGCGTCCAGACCTCCGGTCGGGTGAGTACCGAGTGCCCGTACCACACCGGCACCGGCAGGATGCGCACGCGATTAGCAGGGAATTCACCGGTCACGGGGATTTTTTTGACACGTGACCAGAGACTGTCAAGTAGAACGGTCAAGTCAAAGCGGGGACGCATCGAGACGATATGTTTCACGTGCTCGGAGATGACCTGCCATTCAAGCGCGTTGCGTTGATGTGGTGGTGTGGCAATCATGACCAGCATATCGATGCGGAGCTTATGGCTGGCTGCTGCCAGGAGGGCGACGTTTCCGCCATGGCTGTGAGCGAATACTTTCGAGAACCCCGTACATTGGCGATCGGCAGCCCATTTGGCTAGAGCATGTGCGCCAGCAACCCGATCGTGGACGGTGAACCCAGTGGGCCAGCGGTAGTAATTGTCATGGGCGTAAAGATCGTTACCGACGGGCGGGAAGGTGCCGTCAGAGGGCTCACTGTTGCCGGGTTCCTTCTGGAGATAGTCGAAGAGCCGCTCCCCAGGCCGCCACCATGATGGCCGCTTGAACCGGCTCCATGTGCCGGGCACGATGACTGAGGTGTGAGCTCTCTCAGCGCCCTTCCCCTCATCTGGCTTGTGGCTTTCCCTGAGCTCGGCCAGGACTGGGTGGCTCGGGGCAGCGTGCAGCAGGGCGTCGATGGCGATTTGCTGGACTGTGTCGTTCGCGGACGAGCAGCCTTCGGCGAGGGTTTCGATTGTCGGCCAGGTCAGGGTAGTGCGGAGGCCCGCCAGAGAAGAAGCCGCAGCGACGCGCACGATCTGATGTCGACTGAACTGGCTGACGTGGAGCAGAGAGGCCGCTGCAGCCCTCGGGTCCTTGTCCTGCCTGACTGCCTCGTACAAAGTCGGAGCCAGGGCACTTTCTAGCCCGCCGTACTCGTCCCACCATCGCTGGGGTGCTGGACGGACCATGTCCTGAATATGGCTCGCAATCGGTTGTGACCAGCCAGGAAACTCATGCCAGTGGAACGGCAACTCGATACGCAGATGATCTTGGATATAGAACTCGGCGAACTCCGTGAGGAATGGGTAGCTCAGTGGCGGAATTTCCGGGATTTGCAGTTCGGTCGCGCCATCCTCGCTCCGGAGCGCGTCTGCCTGCCCTGCCAGTTGCAGGCCCAGACCCACAACCTGGGCGGCCTTCGACCAGGCGGCGATCTCGTCGTCCTGTGCGAAGGCTTGCTCCCCGGGAAGGGGACTCTCAATCACTGGATCCAACAAGACCAATCCCCAATCCACCTGGACGAAGCGGGCTGATGGAGATCAGATCAGGCACTCTCTGTGAATGCAGGTTGCCTCGCGATTTCAGCGGAATATCTCACTCTCCCAGCACACAGCAGGGCGCGCGCCCATTGATGATCTTCGAGCCCGCAGCTCGGGCCTAGCTGCAGCTCCACGTGCCGGGTAGCGGCATCACGCGACGAATCTCAGTAGGTGCTGTCAATGTCGAAGAGTGTCAGCACATAACGACGCCACTGGCCCCACTCAGAGGGCGGTATGAGAGTGCGTAGGTGTTTTGTCGTCACCTGAACGTGTAGCGGTGTGGCATCTCGGCCGGTCGGCGGCCCTGGGCATGTTGAGCTGGTCGCCGTGAGCGAGCGCAAGTCCTACAAGACCGACCTGAGCGATGAGCAGTGGGTGTTGGTCGAGCCGGTGATCATCGCGTGGAAGGGTGCGCATCCCTCGGTCAGTGGTCATCAGGGTCGGTACGCGATGCGGGAGATCGTCAACGCGCTGCTCTACCAGGGCCGGACCGGTTGTCAGTGGGAGCTGCTCCCGCACGACTTTCCGCCGCCCGGCGCGGTGAAGTACTACTTCTACATCTGGCGCGACGACGGGACCGACCAGACCATCCACGACCTGCTGCGTTGGCAGGTGCGAGAGAAGCTGGGCCGGAAGGCAGATCCGAGCCTGGTGGTGCTCGACACTCAGAGCGTGCACGCGGCGGCCGGAGTGCCCGCCGAGTCGACGGGGCGTGATGCGGCAAAAAAAGTACCGGGCCGCAAGCGCGGCCTGGCCGTTGACGTTCTGGGACTGGTGATCGCAGTGGTCGTGGTGGCCGCGTCGGCGCACGAGAACGCCGTCGGGATCGCGCTGCTGAACAAGGTTGCCGCCGACACCGACGCCGTGGAGAAAGCCCTGGTCGACCAGGGCTTCAAGAACGCCGTCGTCGCGCACGGGGAGAAGGTGGGCATTGAGGTGGAGGTCGTGGAGCGCAACCCCGCACAGACCGGGTTCGTTCCCCAGGCCAAGCGGTGGGTCGTGGAGCGCGCCTATGGGATCTTGGTGCTGCACCGCAGGCTGGTGCGCGACTACGAGCACCGGCCCCGCAGTTCGGAGTCACGGGTGTACTGGGAGATGACCTCGGTAATACTGCGCCGGTTGACCGGGGCGACCGCGCCGGCCTGGCGCACCTCGTGACCGGTGGAGAGCTGACGCTCGGGGCGGTGCTGGCCCGGCTGGAGGAGCGGGAACGAGAGATCACCGCGCAGGCCGAGGCAACGAGGGAACGGATCGCGCAGCTGACCGCACAGCTCGACGAACTCGACCGGGCCACCGAGGAAGTTCGGATCACCCGCAAGACACTGCTGGAGCTGCCCGATCCGCAACCGCCCGCACCCCCGGCACCGAAACTTCCGGATCATCCGGCCTATCAGCAGATCATGGCGGTGTTCACCGCGGCCGGCCACCCGCTGCGAGCCCGGCAGGTCTGCGAGGCGATGGACCTGGCGGTCGCGCCCAACAACATCAACAACATCCGCCTAAAGCTCAAGCGGCTGGCCGACCGCGGGATCCTGGCCGAGACCGAGCAGGGCTTGTTCACCCAGCCCCGGCCGTAGCCGCCACGACCTGCCCGCCCACCCCGGACAAAACCAAGAATCGGGCATCAGGTCTCATACCGTCCTCACCCGGCCTCCTTCAGCAGGGCCGCGATGGTGTCGCGGCCCGCCGTCCGCCCCCGGCCGGCAAGCTCGTCCGCCAGACGGCGCAACGACTTCGTCGTCCACGTCAGCGGCTTCATCGGATCGCCCTGCGTGTTGTCCTCGACCAGCCGCAGCAGGGCCGGCACCAGAGTCGGGTCCTTCATCGCCAGGGCCGGGCGGCCCGCCCCCGGCCGCCGCACCCGCCCGTCCGGCTTCTCGCCCGCGTCGAGTTCGACCAGGCCACGGCTGACGCAGCCGCGCGAGACGCCCGCGGCCCGCGCCACCGCGGCGATCCCGCCGTGCCCGAGCTGCCGGGCCTCTGCCGCGTACAGGATCCGGCGCTGCCGCTCGTCCAGATACGGCGTCACCGCCTCCAGCTTCTCCCGCAACGACTCCACCGACCCATCGAAGCACCCCATACACCATCAACGAGGCCAACTACCGCATGTGACCCACTAATTCATCGACGGCCCCCCTTGGCCGGAGAGTTTCGGGCTCGGCCGAAACTTCTTCCTCCACTCTCGTGGTCCATCTAACTTCCTGCCTATGAAGCACGGGAAGGAGGTTGACATGGCTCAGAAGATCACGATCCGGCGGCTGGACAAGAAGGAGACCACCGACGACGGCAGCGGCATGTGCGGCTGCTAAAGACGGTGCGTACCGCAAGGTGACCACAGAGGTCACTCCGAGCGAGCGGCGCCCGGTCCTTGGCCTGGCGCCGCCGTGTCACCGGCCAGCAGACAGAGCGCAGGGGGAGGAGAAGCGGCATGACCGCGGGACCCGAGACAGCAACGGCGATACGCCGGCCACGGATCAAGCCCGAGCACCAGCCGTACCGCACCACGGACGGCCACGTCCGCATCGGGAGCGTCATCTATGGCATCGGCGCGGAGATCGAGGACCCCAACGGGTGGATCTGGACACTCACCGAGGCCATGGACGGCACCCGTGCGCCGGAAGGCATCATAACTGTGGTACGCGCCGAGCACCCGGACGTGCCGCCCGAGGACATCCGGCAGGCGATGGCAGACCTGCGCGAGGCCGGATTCTTGGAGGACGCCGGGGCAACTCCACCTCCTGGGTTCGGCGAGCGTGAACAACACCGGTACGGCCGAGGAGTGACACTCCTGCGATGGATGGACCTCTCCTCACGGGTGAGCGCCTGGGACACACAACAGCGGCTGCGCCAGGCGCGCGTACTGCTCATCGGCGTCGGCGGTACTGGCGGCTTCGCCGCCCATGCCCTGGTGGCCTCTGGGGTGGGCCACCTGCACGTTGTCGAGCCCGACATCGTCGAGCTGTCCAACCTCAACCGACAGCCACTCTTTCGCGAAGACGACATCGGGACACCTAAGCTGGACACCGCGCTGGTCACGCTGCGCGCGCTGAACTCGGATGTGACGGTCACCGGGGAGCAGCATCGCGTTCGCGATGTCGACGACTTCGCCGCCCTGTTAGCCGCGCCCACCGCAGGTGGCAGGAGCGGCGAGCGTCGCGGCTACGACCTGGTGGCACTCGCCGCGGACCATCCACCCGAGATTCGCCGCTGGGCGAACCGGGCGTGTCTGGACGCGGATGTCGCCTGGGTGGAAGCCGGCTACCACGGGCCGTTGGTGTCGGTCGGGGTGCACGTTCCCGGCCAAGGACCGTGCTGGCGGTGCCTTCGCGACGGCGAGATGGCACGGCTGGATCTGCGACTGGCACCCGGCCAGGACGAGGAAGCCGCCTCGCCCCGCATGTCCTGGAACCCCGTCAACGCCGTGACTGCGGGCCTATCCGGCAGCCTGATGGCCCACGCGGCCATGGCCCTGCTGACCGGGGCACCGCCGATGCGGCCCGGATTCCGGTTCGGAATTAACCTCATGGCCCTCGCCGACCCGGTCCACGCGCGCTTTCCACGCCGTAAGGAGTGCCCAGACTGCGGCAGGTACGGACAGCAGGACCAGCCGTGACGGACACGACGCCCCGCGAACACCAGATCAACGCGAACTTGGCAACCCGGGTCCGACTCCACCCGCTGGCGCGTCGCGACGACGGCGACGCGTGGATCGTCGGCCGGGTGGAGGCCCGTACCTTCGTCGCCCTGCCCCACATCGGCGTTCGGGCCGTCGACCTGCTCGGGCGCGGGCTCACCGCCGCGCAGGTCAGCCAGCATCTGACGGCCGAGACAGGCGACGACATCGACGTCCCCGCGTTCATCAACGACCTGGCCGGGCTCGGCTTCGTAGCCGGGCTCGACGGCCGGACCCTCCCATCCGCCGAGGTACCGCCCGCGACCTTCCCATGGCTGCGCCCCCACCACGTCCGGTTCACGCTCAGCCCTCTCCTGCCCTTTCTGCTCGGCGTCCTCACCACCGCCGCCGCAGTTGTACTGGCCCTACGTCCCGATCTGCTCCCCACCTACCGCGACCTGTTCTGGAGTCCGCACGGAAGCCTCGTCATCGGCTTCTCCGCCGTAACCGGATGGACTCTGGTGCTGATTCACGAGCTCGCGCACCTGACGACCGCACGGGCTGCGGGAGTACCCGGCACGATCCGGCTGGGCACCCGTCTGCAGTTTCTCGTTATGCAGACCGATATCAGTGGAATCGAACTCGCCCCACGCCGCCACCGCATGACGGCCTACCTCGCGGGCATCGCCGTCAATCTGGCCATCGCCGCGGCCGGGATCGTCACGCTGGCCGCCCTGCCCGCGGGAGGTATTACCCACCGGCTCCTGTCCGCCACGGTTCTGATCTCCCTTCTCTCCCTCCCCTTCCAACTCATGGTGTTCATGCGCACCGACGTCTATTTCGTATTGCAGGACCTGACCGGCTGCCGTGATCTCTTCCACGACGGCATCCGCTACACCCGCTACCTGGCAGGGCGTGTCGGCCGTGTCCTCGCGCATGGCGACGCTCCTGCCCCTGCGGACCCCAGCTTGCTGCTGTCGACGAAGGAGCGTCGGGCTGTCCGCCTCTACAGCCTCGTCCTGGTCGTCGGCACCACGTTGTGCCTGGCCGTCCTTGCGGCCGTCACCCTGCCTGCCAATGTCGCGCTCCTCGGCCGAGCTGCAACCCACGTGGGGCCCGCGCACCCCACAGCGGAGAACCTTGACAGCGTCACCGTCCTCACCACGCTCGGCGGCATGCACCTCCTGTGGGCCGCCACCTGGTGGCGCAACCACCACTCCAAGAGGCGGTAACCTCAACGGCGGCGCTGCTCTTCGTCACTCGGCTTTGCCCCGCCGGTCAGGCCCTGTTGGGCGAGACCCAGACTCCACCGACGTCTGCCCTTGCTGGAGAAGCTCGGCTTCGTGCGTGAAGGGACGTTGCGGGAAGACTGCGTCGTCAACAGCGAGGTCTCTGACTCGTGGGTCTACGGGCTGATCAGGCGAGAGTGGCAGCCGTCGTCCGAGCCGGTTCCCGCCCACTGAGTTCCGTCGCTCGGCACCCGGTATCGGCTAACCCCAAGCAACTGATTACTGCGCCTCATCCACACACAATGGCGAACCAGGCAAAGAGTCACATACCGCCCTCTCAGGACTCCCGCCTGGGGACGTCCTTCACAGTGGTGGTGCGGACAGTGCCTCACGCGCTGCGGCCACGAACGTTTGGTAGTGGGTGCTGGCATCCCGCATCAGCTCGTCGAATCGGGGTTGGGTACTAGCGTCCAGACCTGGGGCTCCCCGCAGAGGTTCGACGTAGCTCGCCACCCCGGCAAGCGCAGCCCAAACGCGCGCAGCGCTGCCGTCAACATCCTGAGGGCCCGCCAGGGTGACGCGTGTGTGGAGCCTCGCCAACTCCTCTAGACGGGCGTCGAGAGCAAAGCTGTGTTGCTCGATCGCGAACCAAGCTGGTTCCGAGAATTCGTCTGGTTCCGCCAGGCACTCACGGAGGTCGGCCAGGAGGAGGAGCGTGCGCTCCGCTTCCTCCAGGAAGACCAAGTACGCCGATTTGCGCTCGTCCCGAAGCCTCAGCCCATGGTCGAGGCGCCCTTGGTCTCGCGACTGATGTCGCGCCGTCATGTAACCGAGCAGCGCAGATCCCAGACCACCTGCGATACCAACTCCCGCCCCGAGAACGGCCGCTATTCCCTGATCCATGGGGGCAGCCTGCACGACCGGCGCTCTGGTGTCCGACGGTTGCCCCGTTGTCCTGATCGTCGTCCAGTTCGCTGACGGACGTCACCATGCGCGCAGTTGGAGGGCGTGGGCGCCCACGGAGGTCCTGAGAGGAGACGGAAGGGTCCTCAGAGAGGGGTGCTCCGGAGCGCTCTTTGGACGACACGTGGACGGTGAGCGTGCTGCCCTGCGACCCAATGGCCCCCCACGCAGGTCAGAGGGGGTGCACGTTGCTGATGTTCGGGTGACTGTAAATCTGCCGGCTCAGCCTTCCCAGGTTCGAATCCTGGCGCCGCCACACGAAGGAGACCCTCTCCGGTCTTGCGGAAACGCAAGTCGGAGGGGGTCTTTTCGTACGCTGAGCGCATGTCGTCCATGCCATCCGTGCCATCCGTGCCGTTCACGTCATCGCGCCGCAGGCACTGCCCCGAATGCCGCCGTGAGATCGCCGTAGTCGGAGGCCGGTTCGCCCGCCACGATCCGCCGGGCCCGCGTGGCGGCGGCGACCTCGTCTCCTGCCCCGGTTCCCGCAGGCAGGCCCAGCTGGGAGCCGCACAGCCCGCTCTGGACGGTTACGAGGTCCCCGACTTCCCCGGCCAGCTCCCGCTGTTCTGAAGCGCTCTCACAGGCCTTCAGGGCTGTCGTACGTCCATCCTGCTCACCAGGCCGTCGGCGCGGAAGCTGTAGACGTGCTCGACCGTCGTGGGCGCCCAGTGGTCACCCGTCCCGTCCCGCAGTCCGGGCCGCACGGTCGCCACGACCCGCCGCCCGTCGTCGTCGAGCCGCAGCCGCTCCAGGTGCACGAGGGGGTGCATCACCGCGAACTGCCGTGCCCAGTAGGCGCGGACCTCCGCGACACCGTGGGCCCGGGTGTTGTCCAGGAGGTTCGGCCAGTCCACGTCAGGCGCCAGGGAGCGGGGGATGAACGCGTCGCGCTCTTCGGTACTGAAGACGGCGTACATCTGCCGCAGAAGGGCTTCCCGCGCGGCGGGCACATCGGAAGCAGGCATCGTGTTCCTCACGTAGGCGGCAGCTCAAGACAAGCACCGCCCCGCGCGCGGGACATCCCTCGGAAGGCCGACTTCGCCGTACGGACGTCAGTTCCCCGCAACGGACTTGACCGCCACGGACACCGGAGTGGACCCGCTGATCAACTCCAGCGTCAGCTCTGCCGTCGCCGATGAATCGACCAGCTCCGCGAGCACCGCGGCCACGTCGTCACGGGGGACCGGGCCGCGTCCGGTCGACGCCTCCAGGCGTACGAGACCGGTGCCCGCGTCGTCCGTCAGCATCCCTGGACGCAGGATCGTCCAGTCCAGGGCCTTGCGGCGTCGTACGGAGGCATCGGCTTCGCCCTTGGCGCGCAGATAGGCGTCGAAGATCTCGTCGCCCTTGTGCGCGGGGTCCGCGCCCATCGACGACACGACCACATAGCGCCGCACTCCGGCGCGCTCAGCCGCGTCCGCGAAGAGCACGGCGGCGTCGCGGTCCACGGTGTTCTTGCGGTCGGCTCCGCTGCCCGGCCCCGCGCCCGCCGCGAACACGGCGGCGTCGGCGCCTTCCAGGTGCCCCGCGACCTCGTCGACGGACGCCGACTCCAGGTCGCACAGCACGGCTTCGGCACCCGCGGCCCGCAGGTCGGTCTCCTGCCCTGCCCTGCGGACGAGCCCGACTACTTCGTCACCCCGCGCGGCGAGCAACCGCTCGAACCGCAGCGCGATCTGACCATGACCACCAGCGATGACAATGCGCATGTCTTCGACCGTACGGCAGCCCCCGCATGATCGCCCCGCGCACGCCGGGGCACGCGCGGCGGTCATCCGCCCTCAGGACGGTTCCAAGCCTTTCGGCCGACCCGGCCCGGCATCCTTGGACCGCCCCTGACGGGGCAGATCGAGCGCCACGGCGGCAGCCGAGTCGCAGTACTCCCGCACCGCGCTCGTCCGTGCCACCACGCGCCCCCGGTGCACCACGAGGCGGCTGTACGCGAGCGAGAGCGCCCCCGCGAGATGGTCGCCCCGCACCGCGAGCAGCTCGGCGGGGAAGCCCGCCTCCACCCGGACCTGGGGAAGCCCCATCGCGGCCCGCGCCGCGGCGCTCACCGAGCCGTACGCGTCCTCGGGGTGCAGACCGCACCGCGACGCCAGCAGGTAGGCGGCCTCCAGCGGATCCCCGCGCCCCACCGGATTGGACACGTCCCGCATCGCCCCACTGCCCGCGGCGACCCGCACCCCGGCCGCGCGCAGCAGCCGTACGGGGGCGACCGCGCCGCGCCGGTCCACGCTTCCGCACCCGCCCTGCGGCAGGCACACCACCGTCACACCGCCCGCGGCCAGCTGATCGGCGGTCCGAGCGGCCACGTCCGACGGCAGCCGGCCGAGCCCGCCGCACGGGCCGATGGTCACCCCGGGACGCAGCCCGCCCGCCATCGCGGCGAGCCGCCCGAGCCGCGCCGGATCACCGCCGTCCGTGTGCAGATCGACGGGGCAGCCGTGCTCGGCGGCGACCTCGAGCACCGCTTCGACGTACCCGGTCGGATCGGGGTCCAGATCGGGGCAACCGCCCACTACGGAGGCGCCCATTTTCACCGCGTCCCGCAGCATCGAGAGCCCGTCGGCACCGGCGATCCCGGTCAGCAGCCGCGGCACGGCCACGGCCGTCAGATCGACCAGGCCACGCAGCGAACGCCGCGCCTGGAGCACCGCCTCCATCGACGTGAGCCCCTGGACGTCGCCGATCCGCACATGAGAGCGCAGCGCTGTCGCGCCGTGCCCGAGTTGCAGGAGGGCTGCCTCGGTGGTCCTGCGCTGGACGTCCGCGAGTTCGTACGAGACGGGCCCCTCCGCGTCGGCGGACAGTGCCGTGTCGCTGTGCGCGTGCGGCTCGGCCGCGGCCGGCAGCAGGAGATAGCCGCCGAGGTCCACGCGCGGGGCGTGCGAGGTGAGGCTGCCCGCGGTGCCGACCGCTTCGATGCGCCCGGAACCGAGCCGCACGTCCACGGTCCGGCCGTCGGTCAGCCGGGCGCCGCAGAGATGCAGCGCGGTGGCGTCGGCGGCGTCCTCACCGGAGGCGCCGGCGGAGCCGGATGAACCGGACGAGCCGGAGGAGTGGGGCTGCGGCTGGCTGTCGGGCATCGCGCTCCTGAGGTTCGGGGGCGGCTGCGGGCATGGCATCGAGGCGTCCAAGATCACGCAGCATGGGTCGAGCCTAGGACGATGGCGGGCCCGCTTCGAGGAGGAGCGGAATAGTCGTACCGGCGTGGTGTGAGGCTCCGAACCGGTGTGGCGTGAGGCGCCGAAGTGACGTGGTGAGGCGCCTGGGACGCACCCCGAGATGCCCCTGGACAGCCCCGGCGAAACGGATTTGGGCGATCGGCGACCGACCGTGTAATGTCTTCATCGCTCGCCCCAATAGCTCAGTCGGTAGAGCGTCTCCATGGTAAGGAGAAGGTCTACGGTTCGATTCCGTATTGGGGCTCTGATGTCGAGTGATCCTCGCCTCCGGGCGAGGAGATCCGGCATCTACAGCGGTGTAGCTCAGTCGGTAGAGCAAGCGGCTCATAATCGCTGTGTCACCGGTTCAAGTCCGGTCACCGCTACTGAATTGGTAGCCGATTGTGGGGTCGGACCTTCGATCGGCTACTCTTTTTTTGCGTTCATCCGTCCATCCGTCCGTCAAGGAGCACTCACGTGGCTGCCACAGACGTCCGCCCGAAGATCACGCTGGCCTGCGTGGAGTGCAAGGAGCGGAACTACATCACCAAGAAGAACCGGCGTAATGACCCGGACCGTCTTGAGATGAAGAAGCACTGCCCGCGCTGCAACGCGCACACTGCGCACCGCGAAACGCGCTAGATACAGGCTCGTACACGAGGCCGTCCCCGATTTCTGGGGGCGGCCTCGCGTCGTTTACCCACACCTGTCGTTCACCCATACCTGCAGGAGGTGCCGAGTCCATGGCGCTCGACCAGTCCTTCGTGGGGCGGTCCTACCCGCCCACCGATCCCTATGAGGTCGGCCGGGAGAAGATCCGTGAGTTCGCCGAGGCGGTGGGCGACACCAATCCCGCCTACACCGACGCGGACGTCGCCAAGGCTTTCGGGCACCCCGATGTGATCGCCCCGCCGACTTTTGTGTTCGCCATCTCGTTCAAGGCCGCGGGCCAGGTCATCGAGGACCCGCAGCTGGGGCTGGACTACAGCCGTGTCGTGCACGGCGACCAGAAGTTCGCGTACACCCGGCCGGTGTGCGCGGGGGACCGGCTCACGGTCACCTCGACCATCGAGGCCATCAAGTCGATGGCGGGCAACGACATCCTGGACATCCGCGGCGAGGTCCACGACGAGGCGGGCGAGCACGTCGTGACCGCCTGGACCAAGCTCGTCGCGCGTGCGGCGGAGCCTGCGGCAGAGGGCGTGTGAGGCGATGACAGCGAAGATTTCGTACGACAGCGTCGAGGTCGGCACCGAGCTGACGGCCCAGGCCTTTCCCGTGACACGCGCCACACTCGTGCGGTACGCGGGCGCCTCCGGTGACTTCAACCCGATCCACTGGAACGAGAAGTTCGCGGTCGAGGTCGGTCTTCCCGACGTCATCGCGCACGGCATGTTCACCATGGCCGAGGCGATCCGCGTCGTGACGGACTGGGCGGGCGACCCGGCCGCCGTCGTCGAGTACGGCGTGCGGTTCACCAAGCCCGTTGTGGTCCCGAACGACGACAAGGGCGCGCTGATCGAGGTCAGCGCCAAGGTCGCCCAGAAGCTCGACGACAACCGGGTCAGGGTGGACCTGGTGGCGATGAGCGCGGGCCAGAAGGTGCTCGGCATGTCCCGCGCGGTGGTCCAGCTCGCCTGACGGAGTAGGCAGTAGCGGACAGGTAAGGGGCACCCCGCAGTTGCGGGGTGCCCCTTACTCGTACGCCCTCCCGAGGGCCTCTTGACATAATTAGTGATTGGTCACTAACTTAGTCGCATGGCAAGGATGAGCGCAGAGGAGCGACGCGAGAGCGTCATCCGCGCGGCGATGATCGAGTTCGCCCGCGGTGGCTACAACGGCACGTCCACCGAGGTGATCGCCAAGCGGGTGGGTGTCTCGCAGCCGTATCTCTTCCGCCTCTTTCCGGGGAAGCAGGCCATCTTCCTCGCCGCGTCCGGGCGTTGCTGCCAGGAGGTCACCGGGGTCTTCAAGGAGGCCTCCAAGGGGCTCGAGGGTGAGGGCGCCCTCCATGCCATGGGCGAGGCCTACCAGGCGCTCATCGCCGACGACCCGGACATGCTGCTCATGCAGATGCAGATGTACGTCGCCGTGGCCTCCGCCGAGGCGGCCGGTGACCGGGAGTTCGGCGAGGCGCTGCGCGCCGGCTGGATGGAGATGTACGACACGGTTCGCCTCGCGTTGGGGCCGGACCTCGGAGATACGACGCAGTTTCTCGCGTACGGGATGCTGGTCAACGTCCTGGTGTCGATGGGGTTCCAGCCCGATCATCGGGTGTGGACCGGCTTCTACGAGTCGGCGCAGCCCAAGAAGTGAGTCGTGTGTGTCAGGGGGGTGCGTACTTTTGCGCCCAGATAAGTTAGTAATCAATAACTAACCACAGGGGAAGCAATGTCACAGCAGGCAGCACGGCGCGGGGGCGCAGCCTGGGCCCTCGCCATCACCGGCGTCGCCGGATTCATGGCGGCCCTCGACAACCTCGTCGTCACCACCGCTCTGCCGTCCATCCGTGAGGACCTCGGGGGAGGGCTCGACGACCTCGAATGGACGGTGAGCGCCTACACCCTCACGTTCGCCGTGCTGCTGATGTTCGGCGCGGCCCTCGGCGACCGCTTCGGCCGCCGCAAGCTCTTCACCGCCGGCCTCGCGGTCTTCACCGGAGCCTCCGCAGCGGCGGCCCTCGCGCCCGGCATCGAAGCGCTGATCGCCGCCCGCGCGGTCCAGGGCGTCGGCGCCGCGATCATGATGCCGCTGACGCTCACCCTGCTGACGGCGGCCGTGCCGGTGGCCAAGCGCGGGATGGCGTACGGGATATGGGGCGCCATCAACGGCCTCGCGGTCGCCAGTGGGCCGCTGATCGGCGGGACTCTCACCGAACACGCGTCCTGGCAGTGGATCTTCTGGCTGAACGTTCCGCTCGGCATCGTCGTACTGCCGCTCGCCCGGCTGCGGCTCGCCGAGTCGTACGGCACGGGCGCGCCACTCGACATCCCCGGCACGCTGCTGGCCAGCGGCGGGCTCTTCGGCATCGTCTACGCGCTGATCCGCGGCAACCTCGACGGCTGGACCAGCGCGACCGTCCTCGTCGGCCTGATCGGCGGCGGGGTGCTCCTGGCGCTCTTCGTGCGGCACGGAATCCGCAGTGAGAACCCGATGCTGCCGATGCGGCTCTTCCGTAGCCGTGCCTTCTCCGCGATCAATGCCGCGAGCCTGCTGATGTTCGTCGGGATGTTCGGCTCGATCTTCCTGCTCAGCCAGTTCCTCCAGACCGTCGTCGGCTACTCGCCCACCGAGGCGGGCCTGCGGATGCTTCCCTGGACCGGTATGCCGATGATCGTCGCCCCCATCGCGGGCTACCTCTCGGACCGGATCGGCGGGCGCCCGGTCGTGACCGTGGGCCTCGCACTGCAGGCCATCGGCCTCGCCTGGTTCGCGGCCGTCGTGGAGCCCGATATGTCGTACGCCGCCCAGCTCCCCGCCCTGATCATCAGCGGCGTCGGCATGGCGCTCTACTTCGCCCCGGCCGCGAGCCTGGTGATGTCCAGCGTCCGCCCGTCCGAGCAGGGCATCGCGTCCGGCGCCAACAACGCCCTGCGTGAGGTCGGCGGCGCCCTCGGTATCGCGATCCTCGCCTCGGTCTTCTCCGCCCAGGGTGGCTACGGATCCCCGCAGAGCTACGTGGACGGCCTCGCACCCGCGCTGTGGGTGGGCGCCGCGATGGTCGGCGTGGGCGCGGTGGCGGCCGCGATGCTTCCGGGGCGGACCGTGGCGGGGAAGCCTGCCGGCGCCGTACCGGACGCGGCCGACGAGCGCACTCCGGCCGGCGTCTGAACCGGCTCCGCCCCGCGTCACACCTCCCACGGTCCGTGGCCCCGCCCGAGAGGCGGGGCCACGGACCGTACCCTTGAGCACGTGCAGGAACTCCACGATGCTCCCCTCGCCCCGCTGACCACCTTCCGGCTCGGTGGCCCCGCGACCCGACTGATCACCGCGTCGACCGACGCCGAGGTGATCGCTGCCGTCCGTGAGGCCGACGACTCCGGGACCCCTCTGCTGCTCATCGGCGGCGGCTCGAACCTGGTCATCGGAGACAAGGGCTTCGACGGCACCGCTCTGCGCATCGCCACGAAGGGCTTCGAACTCGAAGGTACGAAGCTCGAACTGGCGGCCGGTGAGGTGTGGACCGACACCGTGGCCCGTGTCGTGGAGGCCGGTCTCGCGGGCATCGAGTGCCTCGCGGGGATCCCCGGCTCCGCGGGCGCGACGCCGATCCAGAACGTAGGGGCGTACGGCCAGGAGGTCTCGTCGACCATCACCGAAGTGGTCGCGTACGACAGAAAGACGCACGAGACGGTCACCGTCACGAACGCCGAGTGTGAGTTCTCGTACCGTCACAGTCGCTTCAAGGCCGATCCCGACCGCTTCGTGGTCCTGCGGGTCCGCTTCGAGCTCGAGGACGCCCAGGGGATGAGCGCCCCCATCAAGTACCCGGAGACGGCCCGCACGCTCGGCGTGGACGCGGGGGACCGGGTCCCGGCGTCGATCGCCCGGCAGACCGTCCTGAAGCTCCGCGCGGGCAAGGGCATGGTGCTCGACCCCGAGGACCACGACAGCTGGTCGGCCGGGTCCTTCTTCACCAACCCGATCCTCACGGACGAGGAGTTCACCGCCTTCCACGCCCGCGCGCAGGACCGTCTCGGCCCGGACGTCGCACCCCCCGCCTTCCCGACCGGCGACGGCCGTGTGAAGACCTCCGCCGCCTGGCTCATCGACAAGGCGGGCTTCACCAAGGGCTACGGACAGGGCCCGGCCCGCATCTCCACCAAGCACACCCTCGCCCTCACCAACCGCGGCGGCGCGACCACCGAGGACCTTCTCGCCCTGGCCCGCGAGGTCGTCGCCGGAGTACGGGAAGCTTTCGGGGTCACGCTGGTCAACGAGCCGGTGACGGTGGGCGTCAGCCTGTAGCGGTCCCTCTACGGAGCGGGCCGGTAGGCCACTAGTAGGTCACTAGTAGGCGACGCCCACGCCCTGCTTCACGGTCGACAGGTCGTCGACCATCGCCAGCATCGCGTGCGCCACATCGGACCTCGCGATGAACCGCGCGCTGACCGGCGTGCCCCCGACGACCTGGCGGTAGACGCCCGTCGCGGGCTTGTCCTGTAGGCGCGGCGGGCGCACGGACGTCCAGTCCGTCGCGCTGCGGGCCAGCTCGGCCTCCATGGCCCGCAGATCGTCGTACACGGGCTTAAGGATCTTGCTGACCAGGGATCCCGCGATCCGGTCGATCACCGGCTGACGCTCCGGGGCCGGGCCGACAGGACCCGCGCTCACCACCACGAGCCTGCGCACCCCCTCGGCCTCCATGGCGTGCACCACCGACCGCGTGAGCTCGGCCGCGATCCCCGCGTCCGCCTTCTTGCGCGGCCCGAGCCCCGACAGGACCGCGTCACGCCCGGCCACCGCCGCTCGCAGCGCCTCCGGATCGGCCAGGTCCGCACGGAACACCTCCAGGCCGTCTCCCGTCGCGTCAAGCCGCGAGGGATCACGTACGACGGCCGTGACCTCGTGGCCGGCCGCCAGCGCCTGCCGGACGATCTCTCCGCCGATGCCTCCGGTCGCACCGAACACCGTTAGTTTCATTGCGCACCCTCCCCGGGTGGGTAAGTATTCACTCACCTCTAGGGTGAGTACTCGCTCACCCCTTCGTCAAGCTTGGTTGGACGCCACATGCAGCAGAAGCCCACCCGGGCCCGCATCCTCGACGCCGCCCATGACCTCATGCTCACCATCGGCCTCGCTCGCGCCACCACCAAGGAGATCGCCAAGGCGGCGGGCTGCTCCGAAGCGGCGCTCTACAAGCACTTCGCGAGCAAGGAGGAGCTGTTCGTGGGCGTCCTGCAAGAGCGCCTTCCCCGCCTGGGCCCGCTCCTGCGCCGCCTCGCCGAGGACCCGGGGGAGCGTCCCGTGGAGGAGAACCTCGCCGAGATCGCCCGCCTGGCCAGCCACTTCTACGCCCAGAGCTTCCCGATCGCCGCGTCCCTCTACGCCGAGACCAGACTCAAGCGCCGCCACGCGGACTCCATGCAGGAGATGGGCACAGGGCCGCACGTGCCCATCGAGGCCCTCGACGCCTACCTCCGCGCGGAACGCGACGCCGGCCGGATCGCCCCCGGTGCCGACACCTTCGCGGCCGCCTCGCTCCTCCTGGGCGCCTGCGCCCAGCGCGCCTTCGCCTACGACTCGATGATCGGCAAGGAACCCCCGCAGCCCGTCGACGAGTTCGCCGCCGCCCTCGCCCGCACCCTCCTTGCGGGCATCAGCCCCTGAGCCACTCCTCGATCCCGGACAGCAGTTCTCCTTGTACGTCGACGGGGGCGGCCGAGCCGCGCACCGACTGCCGGGCGAGCTCGGCCAGTTCGCTGTCCTCGAAGCCGTGGTGCTTGCGCGCGATCTCGTACTGGGCCGCGAGCCGTGAACCGAAGAGCAGCGGATCGTCGGCGCCCAGGGCCATCGGCACCCCGGCGTCGTACAACGTCCGCAGCGGCACGTCCCCGGGCTTCTCGTAGACGCCGAGCGCGACGTTGGACGCCGGGCACACCTCGCAGGTCACGCCCCGCTCGGCGAGCTGCTTCAGGAGCCGCGGGTCCTCGGCCGCCCGCACCCCGTGCCCGATCCGCCCCGCGTGCAGGTCGTCGAGGCAGTCGCGCACCGAAGCGGGCCCGCTGAGCTCACCGCCGTGCGGCGCCGCGAGCAGGCCGCCGTCCCGTGCGATCGCGAAGGCCCGGTCGAAGTCCCGCGCCATGCCACGGCGTTCGTCGTTCGAGAGCCCGAAGCCGACGATGCCGCGATCGGCGTACCGCACCGCGAGGCGGGCCAGTGTCCTGGCGTCCAGAGGGTGCTTCATGCGGTTCGCGGCGACGAGCACGCGCATACCGAGGCCGGTGTCCCGCGAGGCGCTCTCGACGGCGTCCAGGATGATTTCCAGGGCCGGGATGAGCCCACCGAGCCGTGGCGCGTACGACGTCGGGTCGACCTGGATCTCCAGCCATCCCGACCCGTCCCGCAGATCCTCCTCGGCGGCCTCACGCACCAGGCGCTGGATGTCCTCCGGCTCCCGCAGGCAGGACCGCGCCATGTCGTAGAGCCGCTGGAAGCGGAACCACCCGCGTTCATCGGTCGCCCGCAGCTGCGGAGGCTCCCCGCCGGTCAGCGCCGGTGGCAGCCGCACCCCGTACTTGTCGGCGAGTTCCAACAGGGTCGTGGGCCGCATCGACCCGGTGAAGTGCAGATGCAGATGGGCCTTCGGCAGCTCTCTTACGTCCCGTACACGCTCCATTCAAGGATCTTGCCGTACGTACATGGCCTCCCGGTAGCCGCTTTCCCCTTCGGGTTCCGCCCCGAACGAAGAAACGGGCCGCCTCCCCGAAGAGGGGAGACGGCCCGCATGCGCGCGCGTGGAGCGCGAAAACTACCGGTGAAGCCTCAGTCGCGAGCCTCGGCAAGCAGCTTCTGCAGTCGCGAGACGCCCTCTACGAGGTCCTCGTCACCCAGGGCGTACGAGAGGCGCAGGTAGCCCGGCGTCCCGAAGGCCTCGCCCGGGACGACCGCGACCTCGGCCTCCTCCAGGATCAGCGCGGCGAGCTCCACGGAGCTCTGCGGGCGCTTCCCGCGAAGCTCCTTGCCGATGAGGGCCTTCACCGAGGGGTATACGTAGAACGCGCCCTCGGGCTCGGGGCAGAGCACTCCGTCGATCTCGTTCAGCATCCGCACGATGGTCTTGCGGCGCCGGTCGAAGGCCTCGCGCATCTTCTCGACGGCGGTCAGATCGCCGGAGACGGCGGCGATGGCCGCGACCTGCGCGACATTGGAGACGTTCGACGTGGCGTGCGACTGCAGGTTCGTCGCGGCCTTCACGACGTCCTTCGGGCCGACGATCCACCCCACGCGCCAGCCGGTCATCGCGTACGTCTTGGCCACGCCGTTGACCACGATGCACTTGTCACGCAGCTCGGGCACGATCGCCGGGAGCGAGGTGAACTTCGCGTCTCCGTAGACGAGGTGTTCATAGATCTCGTCGGTCATCACCCACAGGCCGTGCTCGACGGCCCAGCGGCCGATCGCCTCGGCGTCGGCCTCGCTGTAGACGGCACCGGTCGGGTTGGACGGCGACACGAAGAGGACGACCTTCGTGCGCTCAGTGCGCGCGGCCTCCAACTGCTCCACCGAAACGCGGTAGCCGGTGCTCTCGTCGGCGACGACATCGACCGCCACGCCGCCCGCGAGACGGATCGACTCCGGGTACGTCGTCCAGTAGGGCGCGGGGACGATGACCTCGTCGCCCGGGTCGAGGATCGCGGCGAACGCCTCGTAGATCGCCTGCTTGCCGCCGTTCGTCACCAGGATCTGCGAGGCGTCGACCTCGTATCCCGAGTCGCGCAGCGTCTTCGCGGCGATCGCGGCCTTGAGCTCGGGGAGCCCGCCGGCCGGGGTGTAGCGGTGGTACTTCGGGTTCTTGCAGGCCTCGATGGCGGCTTCGACGATGTAGTCGGGCGTCGGGAAGTCGGGCTCGCCCGCGCCGAATCCGATCACCGGCCGCCCGGCGGCCTTGAGGGCCTTCGCCTTGGCGTCGACAGCCAGGGTCGCGGACTCGGAGATCGCGCCGATGCGGGCGGAGACCCTGCGCTCGGTGGGAGAAGTGGAAGCGCTCATCACCCCATCGTTCCAGACCTGAAACGCCCCCGGCACACGGGTTTCGGTGTTTGCCGACGGACCGCCGGATCTGATTCTGTTCGACGGAGGGCCGTGGAGCACGTACACTCACTGCTCGTTGGCCCTCAGCGGTCGCACCCTCTCACCGCACTCTGTGCACTCGGGCGGATGCGGTAGGTTGGGGGAAATCAAAGGGTCGTAGCTCAATTGGTAGAGCACTGGTCTCCAAAACCAGCGGTTGGGGGTTCAAGTCCCTCCGGCCCTGCTACACACTCCTCTCGCCAGGAGGTGTGCGCATGTACGTACTGCATTGCACCGCCGTGCGGCTCATACCGGGCGCGGCACGGCCACGACCCGGAATCAGGTGAGGACGAGTGACGGACGCCGTGGGCTCCATCGACATGCCTGATGCCCAGGACGAGGCGCCGGAGTCCAAGAAGAAGGCCCGAAAGGGTGGCAAGCGCGGCAAGAAGGGCCCCTTCGGCCGTCTCGCGCTCTTCTACCGCCAGATCGTCGCGGAACTCCGCAAGGTCGTCTGGCCGACTCGCAATCAGCTCACGACCTACACGACCGTGGTGATTGTCTTCGTCGTCATCATGATCGGCCTCGTGACCGTGATTGACTATGGGTTCAACCAGGCCGTCAAGTACGTCTTCGGCTGAGCCGATGGCTGAGCCGAGAGCGAAGGGCGCCGTACCCGGCGCCCATTTCGCGCGTTCCACCCCTCTGTATCCAGGAAGAAGCAGCCACAGTGTCTGACCCGAACCTGAACGACGCCATCGAGTCAGTCGAGTCCGCTGAGGACGAGCTCGACATCGTCGAGGCGGCGGACGCCGAGGAGCCGGACCAGGCCGAGGCTGCCGACGCCGCCGCGGGCGAGGCCGCCGAAGAGGCAGCCGTGCACGTCGAGACCGACTCGGAGCCTTCCGAGTCCGAGGAAGACGCCGAGTCCGCTGACGAAGCAGTCGCCGACGAAGCCGCCGCCGAGTCCGACGAGGACGGCGAGGCCGCCGCCGAGGACGAGACCGAAGAGGCCACCGACGCCGAAGAGGCCGCTGAGTCCGACGAGGACGCCGAAGAGGCCGAAGAGGCCGAGCCGGTCGACCCGATCGTCGCCCTGCGCGAAGAGCTCCGCACCCTCCCGGGCGAGTGGTACGTCATCCACACGTACGCCGGTTACGAGAACCGCGTGAAGACCAACCTCGAGCAGCGTGCCGTCTCGCTGAACGTCGAGGACTTCATCTTCGCGGCCGAGGTGCCGCAAGAAGAGGTCGCGCAGATCAAGAACGGCGAGCGCAAGACCGTCCGTCAGAACAAGCTCCCCGGATACGTCCTGGTGCGCATGGACCTGACGAACGAGTCCTGGGGCGTCGTCCGCAACACCCCCGGCGTCACCGGCTTCGTGGGCAACGCCTACGACCCGTACCCCCTGACCCTGGACGAGATCGTCAAGATGCTCGCCCCGGAGGCCGAGGAGAAGGCCGCCCGCGAGGCCGCAGAGGCCGAGGGCAAGCCCGCTCCGCAGCGCAAGCTCGAGGTCCAGGTGCTGGACTTCGAGGTCGGCGACTCGGTCACCGTCACCGATGGCCCGTTCGCCACGCTGCAGGCCACGATCAACGAGATCAACGCCGACTCGAAGAAGGTCAAGGGTCTCGTCGAGATCTTCGGCCGCGAGACCCCGGTCGAGCTCAGCTTCGACCAGATCCAGAAGAACTAGCCTTCGCGGCTTCCTCTGGAACACACGCCTCCGACCAGGTCAGACGGGCTCTCAAAGCCGGTCTGACCTGCTCGGTTTTTAGCCGCACGACTATACCCGTTATCGTGGTGCGGTATGCCTCCGTCCGGATGACTGGGCGGTGGCTGGAAACTCTCACTAGGACCCGGAGAGAGCAATGCCTCCCAAGAAGAAGAAGGTCACGGGGCTTATCAAGCTCCAGATCCAGGCCGGCGCAGCCAACCCGGCCCCGCCGGTCGGCCCCGCGCTGGGCCAGCACGGCGTCAACATCATGGAGTTCTGCAAGGCCTACAACGCCGCGACCGAGTCGCAGCGTGGCTGGGTCATCCCGGTGGAGATCACGGTCTACGAAGACCGCTCCTTCACCTTCGTGACCAAGACTCCGCCGGCCGCCAAGATGATCCTCAAGGCCGCGGGTGTCGAGAAGGGCTCCGGCGAGCCGCACAAGACCAAGGTCGCCAAGATCACCGAGGCGCAGGTCCGCGAGATCGCCACCACCAAGATGGAAGACCTCAACGCCAACGACCTGGACGCCGCGTCGAAGATCATCGCCGGCACCGCCCGTTCCATGGGCATCACGGTCGAGGGCTGAGACTCCCCGTCTGACCTTTCTCAGTGGTAGGGCCACGCGCCGGCCCGCACCACGACTCCACACCTGAAACCACAGGAGCAGAAGTGAAGCGCAGCAAGACTCTCCGCGCTGCGGACGCGAAGATCGACCGGGACAAGCTCTACGCCCCGCTCGAGGCCGTCCGTCTCGCCAAGGAGACCTCCGCGACCAAGTTCGACGGCACCGTCGAGGTCGCCATGCGTCTGGGCGTCGACCCGCGCAAGGCCGACCAGATGGTCCGTGGCACCGTGAACCTCCCGCACGGCACCGGCAAGACCGCCCGGGTCCTGGTCTTCGCGACCGGTGACCGTGCTGCGGCCGCGGAAGCCGCTGGGGCCGACATCGTCGGCGCCGACGAGCTCATCGACGAGGTCGCCAAGGGCCGCCTGGACTTCGACGCCGTCGTCGCCACCCCGGACCTCATGGGCAAGGTCGGCCGCCTCGGCCGCGTGCTCGGTCCGCGTGGTCTGATGCCGAACCCGAAGACCGGCACCGTGACCCCCGATGTCGTGAAGGCTGTCAACGACATCAAGGGCGGCAAGATCGAGTTCCGCGTCGACAAGCACTCGAACCTGCACTTCATCATCGGCAAGGTGTCCTTCGACGACACCAAGCTGGTGGAGAACTACGCCGCGGCGCTCGACGAGATCCTTCGTCTGAAGCCGTCGGCCGCCAAGGGTCGCTACATCAAGAAGGCCGCGCTCACCACCACGATGGGCCCCGGCATTCCGCTGGACAGCAACCGCACCCGCAACCTCCTCACCGAGGAGGACCCGGCCGCCGTCTGAATCTGACGGCAGTCGCGTCGCGCACGCGTTTTTGCTGACGGGCCCCGCAACCTTTCGAGGTGCGGGGCCCGTCCTCGTATAGGCGCACGCCTGTGAGAGGGCTGCGCTAGCGTGCGGGTTTCACACAAGTGCTAGGGGTGGGATGTCATGAACAGCTCGACCATGCGACGTACGGGTCTTTCGATCGCGGTGGCTGCCGCGCTGACCGGGGTCGCGGCCTGTGGTTCGTCCGGCGGCTCCGGGGGCGGCGAGGGCAAGAGCAAGGGGAACGGCTCGCCGGCTCTCAGCCCGATAGCCGCCCTGCGCACCATCCAGAACAAGACCGACAAGGCCGACTCGGCCAAGGTCGAGGGCAAGACGGTCATGGGCACCCAGATGTCGATGAACATGGACGGCGCCATGGCCTGGTCGGACGGCATCACCGGCAATGTCACCGCGACCCTCACCGGTGGCACCCAGGCCGATCAGATGAAGCAGATGGGCCAGTCGAAGATCGACTACCGCTATCTGAAGACAGGCTTCTACGCGAACATGGGCGACAAGTTCGCCTCCCAGGCCGGTGGCGGCAAGCACTGGATCGCGTACGACTACGCGACGCTGGCCGAGATGGGCGGCGCGGCCGGTGACGCCTTCAAGGACCAGATGCAGAACACCACCCCGAACCAGTCGGTCAAGATGCTGCTCGCCTCGGGTGATGTGAAGCGCGTGGGCGAGGCCACGGTCCGCGGGACGAAGGCCACGCACTACTCCGGGGTCGTCGATGTCGCCGACTTCACCGGCAAGAACTCGAACCTGGACTCGTCCCAACTGGCCGAGCTGAAGAAGCAGTTCAGCCAGGCAGGCATGAGCACCGAGACGATCGACATCTGGGTCAACGACGACGACCTCCTGGTCAAGAAGATCGAGAAGGCCGAGATGAAGACCGGCTCCTTCGAGCAGACGGTCTACTACAGCGACTACGGCACTCCGGTCTCCGTCGAGAAGCCCCCGGCCACGGACACCATGAGCTTCAAGGACCTCATGAACCAGCAGCCACAGGCTTGATCACTCCTGTCCGGTAGTCTCGCCATACGCATTTTTATCGATCATGTGTTCCTAGGGGTGGGGTCATGACTGCAAAGAGAGTGGCGGGCGCCGTGCTCGCCACCGCGCTGCTGTGTACGGGCGCGGTTGCCTGCCAGGGCTCCGACAGCGACGGCAAGGCCAAGGGGGCGGGCTCGGGGGAGACCCAGTCCCGGTCACAGGTGACCGACGTCATCACAGCGGCGTACGAGAAGACCTCGAAGGCCAAGTCGGCCAAGGTCGAGATGACGATGTCGGTGCCGTCGAGTCCGATGGGTACGGTCGGCGGCAAGGGCGCCGGTGACATGAAGATGTCCGGCGTCATGGGCTGGGACCCGACCGTCATGGATATGACGATGTCGGGTTCGGCGCTCACGGAAGCCGACCCGGAGGCCCCAGAGAAGATCCGGGTGCTCTGGCAGGACAACGTGATGTACATGGACGTGGGGGCTGCCGCCGCCAAGGACATGGACGGCGGCAAGCGGTGGATGAAGATGGACCTGAACTCCATCGCGAAGCAGGCCGGTGACGAGAAGCTCGCCAAGCAGATGACCGGCGGCCTGGACAACATGAACCAGGACCCGGCGCAGCAGCTCGCGATGCTCCTCGACTCGCCGAATCTGAAGCACCTCGGTTCGGCCGAGGTCGACGGTGTGGAGACCCAGCGCTACAAGGGCCGGCTCACCGTCAAGGAAATGATGGCGTCCAACAAGGGCCTCAGTGACGTGCTCAGCAAGAGCGAGCGCGACAAGGTGTTCAAGAACATGAAGAAGTCGGGCATCAAGGGCTACGACACCGAGGTCTGGGTCAACAAGGACGATTACCCGGTCCGTATGGACATCGACATCAAGTCCCCCGAGGGCACGCTGAAGACGTCCCAGAAGTTCTCCGACTACGGCGCGGCGGCCAAGGTGACCGCTCCGCCTGCCGGGGAGACCTTCGACCTGATGGACACGTTCAAGGAGCTCGGCAAGGGCGGCTCGGGAGCCGGCGCGGACAGCGGCTTCTGACCGGCCCCTTGCAGCGGCTCTGAGCCGATTTGCCTGACGCGAACCCGTTCGCGTACTCTTCCACAGAAGCCAAAGACCGCTGGTCGTTGCCGTGCGCTTGCAAGAGGGCGCGGTGGCCGAAGGATCCGCTGAAATTGCGGACGACCCGCGTAGGTGACTGTGGAAGTGCTCCCGGACGGGATTCCGTCAGGTCGAGCTCAGCCCCGGCGCCTGCGCCGGGGCGTTTTGTTTTGTCAGCCCCTTCTGAGCGGTCCTCATCACCCGGAAGGAGGCCGACGCTCTATGCCGACGCCCGACAAGGCTGCCGCGGTAGCCGAGCTCACGGACAAGTTCCGCAGCTCGAACGCCGTCGTGCTGACCGAGTACCGGGGTCTCACCGTGGCCCAGCTCAAGCAGCTGCGCCGTTCCCTCGGTGAGAACTCCGAGTACGCCGTGGTGAAGAACACGCTGACCAAGATCGCGGCCAACGCGGCCGGGATCTCCTCGCTCGACGACCAGTTCACTGGTCCGACGGCAGCTGCCTTCGTCACCGGTGACCCGGTGGTGTCGGCGAAGGGTCTTCGTGACTTCGCCAAGGACAACCCCAACCTCATCATCAAGGGCGGTGTCCTTGACGGTAAGGCGCTGACCGCCGATGAGTTCAAGAAGCTCGCGGACCTCGAGTCCCGCGAGGTTCTGCTCGCCAAGCTGGCGGGTGCCATGAAGGGCAAGCAGACTCAGGCTGCTCAGGTCTTCCAGGCGCTCCCGTCGAAGTTCGTCCGCACCGCGGAGGCGCTTCGTGCCAAGCAGGCCGAGCAGGGCGGTGCCGAGTAATTCGGCTCGCGCATTGATCGCCGCCCGCTAGGGCGACGGTCGCAGCGGGCCCAACGTACGCCCGCCTTCATGTACACCCGGCACCAGCCGAATTAGTGGAAGGATCGCCCATCATGGCGAAGCTCAGCACCGAAGACCTGCTCGCCCAGTTCGAGGAGCTCACCCTCCTTGAGCTCTCCGAGTTCGTGAAGGCCTTCGAGGAGAAGTTCGACGTCACCGCCGCCGCGGCCGTCGCCGCCGCCCCGGCCGGCCCGGGTGCCGCTGCCGAGGTCGTCGAGGAGCAGGACGAGTTCGACGTCATCCTCACCGGCGCCGGCGAGAAGAAGATCCAGGTCATCAAGGTCGTGCGTGAGCTGACCTCGCTGGGTCTCAAGGAGGCCAAGGACCTCGTCGACGGCACCCCGAAGCCGGTCCTCGAGAAGGTCGCCAAGGAGGCCGCCGAGAAGGCTGCCGAGTCCCTCAAGGCTGCCGGCGCCTCGGTCGAGGTCAAGTAACCTCGCGAGTCGTCTGACTCCTTCACAGCGCCGCTCAGGCGGCGCTGCGCCAAGGGCGATCACCCATCTGGGTGGTCGCCCTTCGGCGTTCTCCGGCGCACCCCTACGGCTGCCTTGCGTAGCCCGCTCCGACGAGTATGGTGATCTTCGTTGTGCCTCGGAACGGCCGTGACGGTGACGCTCTGAGAGCCATGTCGGGGCAGGGGGGCCTTGACGAACCGCACGCAGCGCGCAATTCTCAGGACGCGTCGTCACAACGATCCGTATCCGAGGCATGGATCGACGGCGAAGAGGGCAGTATCGATGCGTTGAGGACGTGGCTTGCCGCAGGTGTTGAGAACAACGAGGGTCTTCCAAAACCCGCACTGGACATCAGTGGGCCTAGTGGCTACACTGACCCTTTGCGCTGCCTGTTAGCTGCCTCCTGCCCGTCACCAGGGGCATGCCCATGCTTGAGCACCGTGGACCGAAATTTCCCTGACCGGGGATTTCTGTCTCTGTGTCCATCTTGGGACCGGTACGCGCGTAGTGAGTCCGAGCCCTCGGAAGGACCCCCTCTTGGCCGCCTCGCGCACTGCCTCGACCGCGAATACGAACAACGGCGCCAGCACCGCCCCGCTGCGCATCTCCTTTGCAAAGATCAGGGAGCCCCTCGAGGTTCCGAACCTTCTTGCGCTGCAGACCGAGAGCTTTGACTGGCTGCTCGGGAATGAAGCGTGGAAGGGTCGTGTCGAGGCGGCTCTCGACAGTGGACAGGACGTCCCCACCAAGTCAGGTCTGGAAGAGATCTTCGAGGAGATCTCTCCGATCGAGGACTTCTCTGGGTCGATGTCCTTGACGTTCCGCGACCACCGTTTTGAGCCTTCGAAGAATTCCATCGACGAGTGCAAGGAGCGCGACTTCACGTTCGCCGCTCCGCTCTTCGTCACCGCCGAGTTCACCAACAACGAGACCGGCGAGATCAAGTCCCAGACGGTCTTCATGGGCGATTTCCCGCTCATGACGAACAAGGGCACTTTCGTCATCAACGGCACCGAGCGTGTCGTCGTGTCGCAGCTGGTCCGTTCGCCGGGCGTCTACTTCGATTCCTCGATCGACAAGACGTCCGACAAGGACATCTTCTCCGCCAAGATCATCCCTTCCCGGGGTGCCTGGCTGGAGATGGAGATCGACAAGCGCGACATGGTCGGTGTGCGCATCGACCGCAAGCGCAAGCAGTCGGTCACCGTTCTGCTCAAGGCTCTCGGTTGGACGACCGAGCAGATCCTCGAGGAGTTCGGCGAGTACGAGTCCATGCGCGCCACCCTGGAGAAGGACCACACCCAGGGCCAGGACGACGCACTGCTCGACATCTACCGCAAGCTCCGTCCTGGCGAGCCGCCGACGCGTGAGGCCGCTCAGACGCTGCTTGAGAACCTCTACTTCAACCCCAAGCGCTACGACCTCGCGAAGGTCGGCCGCTACAAGGTCAACAAGAAGCTGGGTGCGGACGCTCCGCTCGACGCGGGCATCCTCACGGTCGAGGACATCATCGCCTCGATCAAGTACCTGGTGAAGCTGCACGCCGGTGAGACCGAGACCGTTGGTGACAGCGGTACGTCGATCGTCGTCGAGACCGACGACATCGACCACTTCGGCAACCGTCGTCTGCGCAACGTCGGCGAGCTCATCCAGAACCAGGTCCGTACGGGTCTGGCTCGTATGGAGCGCGTCGTGCGTGAGCGGATGACGACTCAGGACGTCGAGGCGATCACGCCGCAGACCCTGATCAACATCCGGCCGGTCGTCGCCTCCATCAAGGAGTTCTTCGGCACCAGCCAGCTGTCGCAGTTCATGGACCAGAACAACCCGCTGTCGGGTCTCACCCACAAGCGCCGTCTGTCGGCGCTTGGCCCGGGTGGTCTCTCCCGTGAGCGGGCCGGCTTCGAGGTCCGTGACGTGCACCCGTCTCACTACGGCCGTATGTGCCCGATTGAGACGCCTGAAGGCCCGAACATCGGTCTGATCGGTTCGCTCGCCTCGTACGGCCGCGTCAACGCGTTCGGCTTCGTCGAGACGCCGTACCGCAAGGTCATCGAGGGCGTCGTCACCGACGACGTCGATTACCTGACGGCCGACGAAGAGGACCGCTTCGTCATCGCCCAGGCCAACGCCGTGCTGGGTGAGGACATGCGCTTCACCGAGTCGCGCGTCCTGGTCCGCCGTCGTGGCGGCGAGATCGACTACATCCCCGGCGACGACGTCGACTACATGGACGTCTCGCCGCGCCAGATGGTGTCGGTCGCGACCGCGATGATCCCGTTCCTCGAGCACGACGACGCCAACCGTGCCCTCATGGGCGCGAACATGATGCGTCAGGCCGTGCCGCTGATCACCGCCGAGGCTCCCCTCGTCGGCACCGGCATGGAGTACCGCTGTGCGGTCGACGCCGGTGACGTGATCAAGGCCGAGAAGGCGGGTGTGGTCCAGGAGGTCTCCGCGGACTACGTCACGGTCACGAACGACGACGGCACGTACACCACGTACCGCATCGCGAAGTTCTCCCGGTCGAACCAGGGCACCTCCGTCAACCAGAAGGTTGTCGTCGACGAGGGCGCCCGCGTGATCGAGGGCCAGGTCCTGGCCGACGGTCCCGCGACCGAAGAGGGCGAGATGGCCCTCGGTAAGAACCTCCTCGTGGCGTTCATGCCGTGGGAAGGCCACAACTACGAGGACGCGATCATCCTGTCGCAGCGCCTCGTACAGGACGACGTCCTCTCCTCGATCCACATCGAGGAGCACGAGGTCGACGCCCGTGACACCAAGCTCGGCCCGGAGGAGATCACCCGGGACATCCCGAACGTCTCCGAAGAGGTCCTCGCCGACCTCGACGAGCGCGGCATCATCCGTATCGGTGCCGAGGTCGTCGCCGGCGACATCCTCGTCGGCAAGGTCACGCCCAAGGGTGAGACCGAGCTGACGCCGGAAGAGCGCCTGCTCCGCGCGATCTTCGGTGAGAAGGCGCGCGAAGTGCGCGACACCTCACTGAAGGTGCCGCACGGTGAGATCGGCAAGGTCATCGGCGTACGCGTCTTCGACCGTGAAGAGGGCGACGAGCTGCCGCCGGGCGTGAACCAGCTGGTTCGTGTCTACGTGGCGCAGAAGCGCAAGATCACGGACGGTGACAAGCTCGCCGGTCGTCACGGCAACAAGGGCGTCATCTCCAAGATCCTTCCGATCGAGGACATGCCCTTCCTTGAGGACGGCACGCCGGTCGACATCATCCTCAACCCGCTGGGTGTCCCGTCCCGAATGAACCCGGGTCAGGTCCTGGAGATCCACCTCGGCTGGCTCGCCAGCCAGGGCTGGGACGTCTCCGGTCTCAGCGAGGACTGGGCGAAGAGCCTGCAGCGCATCGGCGCCGACCAGGTCGCCCCGCGGACGAACGTCGCGACTCCGGTCTTCGACGGCGCCCGTGAGGACGAGCTGACCGGCCTGCTCGAGCACACCGTCCCGAACCGCGACGGCGACCGCATGGTCCTCCCGTCCGGCAAGGCGCGGATGTTCGATGGCCGCTCCGGCGAGCCGTTCCCGGACCCGGTCTCGGTCGGGTACATGTACATCCTCAAGCTCCACCACCTGGTCGACGACAAGCTCCACGCTCGCTCGACCGGTCCGTACTCCATGATCACCCAGCAGCCGCTGGGTGGTAAGGCTCAGTTCGGTGGTCAGCGCTTCGGTGAGATGGAGGTGTGGGCGCTCGAGGCTTATGGCGCCGCTTACGCCCTCCAGGAGCTGCTGACGATCAAGTCCGACGACGTGACCGGCCGCGTGAAGGTCTACGAGGCCATCGTCAAGGGCGAGAACATCCCCGAGCCCGGCATTCCCGAGTCCTTCAAGGTGCTCATCAAGGAAATGCAGTCGCTCTGCCTCAACGTGGAGGTGCTGTCCTCGGACGGCATGTCCATCGAGATGCGCGACACCGACGAGGACGTCTTCCGCGCGGCGGAAGAGCTCGGTATCGACCTGTCCCGGCGCGAGCCGAGCAGCGTCGAAGAGGTCTGACGGGTTGGCCGGCCGGACCTCGTGTCCGGCCGGCTCTCCCCGGACCCGTTCAGACCATGATTGAGACTCGACCCCGAAAGAGGGATTGACGACAAAGTGCTCGACGTCAACTTCTTCGACGAGCTGCGGATCGGCCTTGCCACCGCGGACGACATCCGACAGTGGTCCCACGGCGAGGTCAAGAAGCCGGAGACCATCAACTACCGCACGCTCAAGCCCGAAAAGGACGGACTCTTCTGCGAGAAGATCTTCGGTCCGACCCGGGACTGGGAGTGCTACTGCGGTAAGTACAAGCGTGTCCGCTTCAAGGGCATCATCTGCGAGCGCTGCGGCGTCGAGGTAACTCGCGCCAAGGTGCGTCGTGAGCGGATGGGCCACATTGAGCTGGCCGCGCCTGTCACGCACATCTGGTACTTCAAGGGCGTCCCGTCGCGCCTCGGCTACCTGCTTGATCTCGCTCCGAAGGACCTCGAAAAGGTCATCTACTTCGCGGCGTACATGATCACGTTCGTGGACGAGGAGCGCCGCACGCGTGACCTGCCCTCCCTGGAGGCGCACGTCTCCGTGGAGCGTCAGCAGGTCGAGAACCGTCGCGACTCCGACCTCGAAGCCCGCGCCAAGAAGCTCGAGACCGACCTGGCCGAGCTTGAGGCCGAGGGCGCCAAGGCCGACGTACGCCGCAAGGTGCGCGAAGGTGCCGAGCGTGAGATGAAGCAGCTGCGCGACCGTGCGCAGCGCGAGATCGACCGTCTCGACGAGGTGTGGAACCGCTTCAAGAACCTCAAGGTCCAGGACCTGGAGGGTGACGAGCTGCTCTACCGCGAGCTGCGTGACCGTTTCGGCACGTACTTCGACGGTTCGATGGGTGCCGCTGCTCTGCAGAAGCGCCTTGAGTCGTTCGACCTGAATGAGGAAGCCGAGCGGCTTCGCGAGATCATTCGTACCGGCAAGGGCCAGAAGAAGACCCGTGCGCTCAAGCGCCTCAAGGTCGTCTCCGCGTTCCTGCAGACCAGCAACAGCCCCAAGGGCATGGTGCTCGACTGCGTGCCGGTCATCCCGCCGGACCTGCGTCCGATGGTGCAGCTGGACGGTGGCCGCTTCGCGACCTCCGACCTGAACGACCTGTACCGCCGCGTGATCAACCGCAACAACCGCCTGAAGCGACTCCTTGACCTCGGCGCCCCCGAGATCATCGTGAACAACGAGAAGCGCATGCTTCAGGAGGCCGTCGACGCGCTCTTCGACAACGGCCGTCGTGGTCGCCCGGTCACGGGCCCCGGCAACCGTCCGCTGAAGTCGCTGTCCGACATGCTCAAGGGCAAGCAGGGTCGTTTCCGTCAGAACCTTCTCGGTAAGCGTGTGGACTACTCCGCGCGTTCCGTGATCGTCGTCGGCCCGCAGCTGAAGCTGCACCAGTGTGGTCTGCCGAAGGCCATGGCTCTGGAGCTCTTCAAGCCGTTCGTGATGAAGCGCCTGGTCGACCTGAACCACGCGCAGAACATCAAGAGCGCGAAGCGCATGGTCGAGCGCGGCCGGACCGTCGTGTACGACGTTCTGGAAGAGGTCATCGCCGAGCACCCGGTTCTGCTGAACCGTGCGCCGACGCTGCACCGCCTCGGCATCCAGGCCTTCGAGCCGCAGCTGGTCGAGGGCAAGGCCATCCAGATCCACCCGCTCGTCTGCACCGCGTTCAACGCGGACTTCGACGGTGACCAGATGGCCGTGCACCTGCCGCTTTCGGCAGAGGCGCAGGCCGAGGCCCGCATCCTGATGCTGTCCTCGAACAACATCCTGAAGCCGGCAGACGGCCGCCCCGTCACCATGCCGACCCAGGACATGGTCCTCGGCCTCTTCTTCCTCACGACTGACGAGGAAGAGCGCAAGGTCATCGGTGAGGGCCGTTCGTTCGGTTCCTCCGCCGAGGCGACCATGGCGTTCGACGCCAAGGAGCTCTCGCTCCAGGCGAAGGTCGACATCCGCTTCCCGGTGGGCACCATCCCGCCGCGCGGCTGGACCCCGCCGGTCGGCGAAGACAGCGACGACGCCGTCGGGGGAGATGCCTACCAGCAGGGCGACAGCTTCCGGCTGCGTACGACCCTGGGCCGCGCGCTCTTCAACGAGCTGCTGCCCGAGGACTACCCGTTCGTCGACTACTCGGTGGGCAAGAAGCAGCTCTCCGAGATCGTCAACGACCTGGCCGAGCGCTACCCCAAGGTCATCGTGGCGGCGACGCTCGACAACCTGAAGGCGGCGGGCTTCTTCTGGGCGACCCGTTCCGGTGTCACCGTGGCCATCTCCGACGTCGTGGTCCCCGAGGCCAAGAAGGCGATCGTCGCTGGCTACGAGGCGCAGGACGAGAAGGTCCAGAAGCAGTACGAGCGCGGTCTGATCACCAAGGACGAGCGCACGCAGGAGCTCATCGCGATCTGGACCAAGGCGACCAACGAGGTTGCCGAGGCGATGAACGCGAACTTCCCCAAGACGAACCCCATCTTCATGATGGTTGACTCGGGTGCCCGAGGAAACATGATGCAGATGCGTCAGATCGCCGGTATGCGTGGTCTGGTGTCGAACGCGAAGAACGAGACGATCCCGCGCCCGATTAAGGCATCGTTCCGCGAGGGTCTGTCCGTCCTCGAGTACTTCATCTCGACGCACGGTGCTCGTAAGGGTCTTGCGGACACGGCTCTCCGTACCGCTGACTCCGGTTACCTCACCCGTCGTCTGGTCGACGTCTCTCAGGACGTCATCATTCGCGAGGAGGACTGCGGCACCGAGCGCGGTCTGAAGCTCAAGATCGCGGTCAAGGGCGAGGACGGTGTGCTCCGCAAGACGGAGAACGTTGAGACCTCGGTGTACGCCCGCATGTTGGCCGAGGACGTCGTCATCGACGGCAAGGTCATCGCGCCGGCGAACGTCGACCTCGGTGACGTCCTCATCGACGCCCTGGTCGCCAACGGCGTCGAGGAGGTCAAGACCCGTTCGGTCCTGACCTGCGAGTCCGCGGTCGGCACCTGTGCCTTCTGCTACGGCCGTTCGCTCGCCACCGGCAAGCTGGTCGACATCGGTGAGGCGGTCGGCATCATCGCCGCCCAGTCCATCGGTGAGCCCGGCACGCAGCTGACGATGCGTACGTTCCACACCGGTGGTGTGGCCGGTGACGACATCACGCAGGGTCTGCCCCGTGTCGTCGAGCTCTTCGAGGCTCGTACGCCCAAGGGTGTCGCCCCGATCTCGGAGGCGGCCGGCCGCATCCGTATCGAGGAGACCGAGAAGACCAAGAAGATCGTCGTCACGCCGGACGACGGCAGCGACGAGACTCCCTTCCCGATCTCGAAGCGTGCCAAGGTCCTCGTGCGTGAGGGTGACCACGTCGAGGTGGGCCAGAAGCTCACCTTCGGTGCCACCAACCCGCACGACGTGCTGCGGATCCTCGGTCAGCGCGCGGTCCAGGTCCACCTGGTCGGCGAAGTCCAGAAGGTCTACAACAGCCAGGGCGTGTCGATCCACGACAAGCACATCGAGATCATCATCCGGCAGATGCTGCGCCGCGTGACGATCATCGAGTCCGGCGACGCTGAACTGCTGCCGGGCGAGCTCGTCGAGCGCTCGAAGTTCGAGACCGAGAACCGTCGCACGGTCACGGAAGGCGGCCACCCGGCCTCCGGCCGTCCGCAGCTGATGGGTATCACCAAGGCCTCGCTGGCGACGGAGTCGTGGCTGTCCGCGGCTTCCTTCCAGGAGACGACCAGGGTCCTGACGGACGCGGCGATCAACGCCAAGTCCGACTCCCTGATCGGCCTCAAGGAGAACGTCATCATCGGTAAGCTCATCCCGGCCGGTACGGGTCTCTCCCGCTACCGCAACATCCGGGTGGAGCCGACCGAGGAAGCCAAGGCTGCGATGTACTCGGCCGTCGGTTACGACGACATCGACTACTCGCCCTTCGGCACGGGCTCCGGCCAGGCTGTTCCGCTGGAGGACTACGACTACGGGCCTTACAACCAGTAGGCGTTGCTTGCCAGTCGCTTGAGTTGAACTGAAGGGCGCTCACTCCGTTTCGTACGGGGTGGGCGCCCTTCGGCGTTGCCGGAAGGCGGCCCGGGTCAGGCCCTCGGCTGGAGGTACGGCTGTAGATGGTGCAGGCGTGTGTGGTACTCCGGGTGCGAGGCGAGCAGCCTGGCCAGGGATTCCTGCTTCGGCTGGGCGTTGTGGCCGGCCGGGAGTGCCGCGTGCTCGGCGTGTTCCATCTGACCGAGGACCTCGATGAGCATCGGTGCGAAGCCCAGGGCGGCTGCCTGCTGGTCGGCGCGGAGTTCCGCGCGGCGGCCCACCGCGGCGATGGCGTACGGCATGACGAGGATCAGCAGTGGCAGGCAGTACAGCGTCTGTACGGTGACGAACACGAGGCTGCCGAAGAGCAGGACCAGCAGGCCCGCGCCGAAGCAGGACAGGCAGCCGGAGACCTTGCGGATGCCGGTGGCGGTGCCGCGCACCACGCGCCAGGCGAGGCGGCCGGGGAGTGCGTACCAGTAGCCGAGCAGGGACGACCAGGAGTGGCCGCCGATGTGGTGGCCCAGCTCGTGCGCCAGGACGGCGGCGAGCTGTCCCGAGGGCAGCCGGTTCACGGCGAAGCGGGTCACGCCGACGATGTGCCCGGCGGCGGCGACCGCGTTCAGGTCGTCGCTGTCCTCGATCCACAGCTGGTAGGTACGTCCTTCGACGCCCGCGCGTGCGGCGACCTCGTGCCACACCGGTTCGAGGCGGGCACGCTCCTGCGGGGTCGGGTAGCGCAGCCGCAGCAGGTGGCGGGCGATGACGCCCTCCGCGGCGTGGTTGAAGATGAGCAGTCCGCTCAGGAGCCAGAGCAGGACGAGGATCAGCCCGATGCCGCCGAGGAACGCCGCGACCATGCCGACGATCAGCAGGCTGCAGAGGAAGTTCGGCACATGCAGCAGCAGACCGCCGATGGCGGCGGCGTCGGCACCGCGCTGGTGCTCGGCGAGGTGGACGCGGCGCTGGTCGAGGTTGAGCTCGTGGGGGTGGGGCGGCGGGGCCTGGAAGTGGGAGGTCTGGGGGGCGCTTGGTGGCTGCTGTTGGTGTTGGTGTTGATGGGGGAATTGAGGGGGTTGGGGCTGTTGGGGGTACGCGGGGGCAGTCGGCCCGCCGGGGTACTGGGGTTCCGGAGTGGATGGAGGAGCGGTGGGCTGACCCGTCGGGTACTGCGGTGCCTGGGGGTAGGTGGGTGGCTGTGCGGGGCCGGTGGGGTACTCCGGCTCCGGTTGGGGGGACGGCGGTGGTTGCGTCATGGGGATCCTCGGTCGGGTGGGGACGGCTCAGCCGGTGAGCAGAGAGGCTGGTATCAGGGCGGTGCCGGCGCAGAAGGCGATCAGTCCGCCGCGGACCCACTGGTGCTTGCGGGCGGCGATGCCGCTGGTGTGCTCCAGGGCCGCGAGCAGCGCGGGACCTGGGTCCCGCGCGGTGTCGGCGAGGGCGTCCGTCAACTGCCCGGCGCGGGCGGCATGCTGGATGTCACCGAAGTAGGTGAGGGGCCTGCCCGGTGTCCATGGGGTGCCGCTGTAGCGCGGCAGCACGGCCATCAGCAGGCAGAACAGGGCGAGGGCCAGGCTGAGCGCGCCGGCCCACCACAGGGCCGTGCCCGGCGGGCCGAGGCGGCCCGGCGTCCACTCGCTGCTCGCGAGGCGCCCGCTGGAGACACCCCCGGTCAGGCCGAGCGCGGCGACCAGGACGGACGCCTTGGTGTCGGCTCGGCCGATCTCGGCGCGGAGGTCGGCGAGCAGCCGTTCCCCGGCTTCCGTGCGGGTGTGCGTGGGCGCCGGTCCGGTGGATGTCACTGCCCGCGGTCCTCGGGTTCCTGCGCCTTGTCCAGCGTGCCGCCGTCCGCCGCGGGAGCCGGCGGTGTGGGCGGCGCGGGAGGTTGCTGGGCGGCGCCGGGAAGCCGCTGGTTGAGGATGTCGTTGGCCACCTGCATGGCCAGGCGCTGGGGCTGCTCCTTCTGGTAGTCCTCCAGTTCGTCGCTGTTGAGCAGCTGCTTGGCCATCTCCTTCTGGTCCTGGACCATCTGGCGCTGGTCGCTGAGTACGTGTTCCGCGACGAGCTGGGTGTCTTCGGGATGCCGGGAGAGGTGCAGCGCCAAGGCCGCGGACCCACCCTGTTGCAGGTGGTACCTGTAGAAGTCGATCTTCTGGGTGTTGATCTCCTGGAGCTGCTTGGTCCGCAGCACCTCCAGTTCGTGGTCCTGGTGCTGTGCCCGCATTCGCAGTGCGTGCTGCGGGTCGAGGAGTTCACCGGCGTACCGGATGTCCCGCAGCTGTCTGCGGTGCGCGATCGCGGCCTCGTCGAGCCGCAGCCGCACCGCGCAGCCGACGCGCAGGCCGACGGCGGAGGCGAAACCACCGGGCACGGAGTCGACGGCGCGCTGCACGGCGGACTCAGCCGCCGGGCTGTGCTCGATGGAGTGGCCACGGGTGAGGGGGCGCGCGAGTTGCTCCAGCTCGCCGCGCAGCCGACTGGGGACGTTGCGCTCGCCGCTCATCACGTACTGCGTGGGATCGCCGACCTGCCAGCTCAGGTCGGCGCTCGCGGAGAAGACGAAGGCGTCGTCGTCGCTGGGCAGTTCCAGGTCGAGATGGACGGTGTGCAGGCCCATGTCCACCTCGTACACCGCTGTGTACCGCCGGGAGGCGGCGTCCCCGCGGGTGGGACGGTACGGCGGGACGAAGGCGTCGTACGTTCCGTCGGCCGTGGCGAAGACCAGGGCGTGGTCGATCCCGGTGGTCGGGCGGCGGGCGAACTCGAAGCGGGAGATAGGCCGCACGGTCAGCACGGGGTCGATCAACTGCGAGTGCCGGTCGACCTGTTGCTGCCACTCGGGCGGGCGGCGGAAGTCCGCCATGGGCTCAACTCCTAGGTGAAGGGGATGTCAGTACGGTCAGCAGGCGACCGGCGGCCTCGGGCGGCGGCCCGCCCCGCTCGCCCGGCGCGGTGCGCAGCAGATGGCTGAGCCGGGACAGGTCCTCGCCGCTGGCGACGAGCTGCGGGAGCAGGGTGGCGAGGGCGAACTCGGTCTCGGGGTGCCGTTCGGCTTCGTAAAGCCAAGAACGCAGCGCGTCGAGGGTGGCCCGCGTGTGCGTGCGGTCGTTCAGCCCCAGGCGCCAGAGCGTGGCCAGGTCGCGGATGCCGTCGGGGTTGCGCACCCCTTCCGCCGCGAACCAGGCGAGCACTCCGTCCTCGTCGGTGTGCGTGCAGGCCGTGACGAAGGAGGAGAGCACGAAGGAACGGATGGCGGGCGACTCCTGGCGGCCGAGCGCGGCCAGCGAACCCAGCATCTCGGCGCGGTCCCCCGCAGCCAGGAGCAATGCCGCCGACTGGGCCAGCTGGCCCTGCTCGTAGTCGCTGCTCGCGTCGGACCGGGCGCGGCCCGCGAGTGCGTCGAGGGCGGCCGACGCCTGGTCGGGGCTGAGCGGCGCGAGCAGGGCGTAGCCGCGGATCGCCGTCCAGCGGCGGGCGTAGTGCCGGTCGGTGCACCACTGGGCGAGGATGCGCGGGACGGCAGGGACACCGAGGAGGTGGGCCAGGGTCAGCGCGTTCGCGGCGATGAGACGGGGCGCGAAGGCGCGCGTGGTGGCCCAGCCGTCGATGAGCTGGGCCATGGCCGATGGCAGGTCGGCGGTGGCGAGCAGCGCGGTGCAGGCCGCGGCCCGGGTGCGTACGACGGGCCGGGGATCGGCGGCGAGCTGCTTGATCCAGCGGACCAGGGCGGGCCGCGCGGACGGCTGCCCGGTCCACACCTCCTCGAGCAGGACGCGGGCGGTGCGCGGGTCCTCGTACTCGGCCATCAACTGGGGGACGGGGCCCCACTCCGTGGCTTCGTTCTCCTCGTAGCCGCGGGCGCGGGCCAGGCGGAGGCGCTCGGCGGGGGAGGAGCCGAAGACCGGGATCCGCGCGGTCTCCTGCGGAGTCTCGGTCAGCTGGAGCTCCGCGAAGAGCCGGTCACCGAGCTCGGCGGCGAGCGTGTACGGCGCCTGGTCGAAGACCGCGAGGGAGATCAGGAAGGCCTTGTCGCGCAGGCCGGTCGCGGCATCGTCGAACCACTGCCGCACCTGCCGTTCGACCGTGGCCCGGCTGAATCCCGCGAGCTCGTCCAGCGACACGCCGCCGCGGTGGAAGTCGGCGAGCCGCTCGGCGAAGGCGGCAAGCTCCTGCGGCCGGTGGTCGTGGGCGAGGAAGTCGCGCACCACGTCAAGACCGGACACCTCGTCGGCGCCGCTCCTGCCGAGCAGGTGGCCGAGGTGGTTGTAGAGGATGTCGACGGCCTGGGGCGGCTCCCAGCGCTCGGTTCCGACGCCGTGCAGTGCCGCGGTCCGCTCGGCCGTCACGACGAGATAGCCGTCTCGTTCCCGCAGCCGCTCCCGCGCGGCGAGGACATGATGCTCGCGCAGCGGCCGCCCCCTGCTGAGGGCGAGCTCGCACAGTACGTGCCCGTGCGCCCCGGTGATCTGGTCCGGTATGGCGGCGGGCGACACATCGGGGTCCAGGGCGCGCACGGAACGCACGCCTACCCGGTGCAGCAGCATCAGGGCGGCGGCGCGGCGCCCGGTGGAGTGTGCCCCGGTGAGGACCACCACCCGCTCCCGGGAGAGCCGCTCGAGCGCAGGGGCGAAGGAGCCGCTCTCGGCGAAGACCGCGGCGAGGCGGTCGAGTTCGGCGCGCGGGATCTCGCCGGACGCGTGGCGGGGCCCCGCGGGGCCGTGGTGGTGGTGCTCGGTCTTGCCGCCCATGAAGACATCGCCGGCGACCTGACCGCCGGACACCCCGTGCTGGCTGCCGCCGACCAGGGAGCCGCCGAACGCGGCCGAGGCGCCGAGGATGAACTCCGGTGCGTGCTCGATGAGTTCGCGCCGCGCCGCATGGGCCTCCTGTGGCTCGTCCGGCTGCTCCGGCTGGCCGTCCGGAGCGCCCTGGGGCGGTGCCGCGCCGCCCTCGGCGTCCGGGGCGGGGGGCCGCTCCCGGCCCGCCTGCTGTTCCGCGTACGCGGTCATGCGTCCTCACCGCTCCGCGTACCGCCGAGGTGGACGTCGCCGTGCACGGTCCCGCCGGACACCCCGTGCTGGTCGCCGCCGACCAGGCTGCCGCCGAAGCTCGGTGAGCCGCCGTTGAAGGTGAAGGCGGTGCCGCCAGGGCGGGGGGCGGCCTCCTGCCCCGGCCCCCCTCTCACAGTGGTCCTGGTCCTGGTCCTGATGCGGGCCCGGCACCGGCCCGTGCAGCCACGCCTCCAGCGTCCCGTTCTTGCTCTCGACCCTGACGGCGTGGAAGCCGTCCGCCGGTACGCCCGGACGGTCGTGCCGCACGATCCCGGCGTACACGCTCTGTGAGACGCACAGCGCGAAGTCGTCCGTGCGCTCCCGCAGCGCCGCCCGGAGGACCTCGGCGTCGAGCAGCCGGCAGGCGTGGTTGAGGTCGGAGCCGACCCAGCCGTCGAGCTCGTCCACCGCCACGTACCCCGTCGCCAGCACGGCCCGCAGTCTGATCTGCGCGGAGCTGGACGCCATCCGGTTCACCGCGCGCAGCTGCGCAGGCACCTCGGTGAGCAGGGCGCGGAGCAGCGCGGTCAGCGAGGCGTTGGCGTCGATCAGCTCCATCACGCTGTCACCGCGGTCCGCGCGGAGCCGCAGCGTCTCCTCGATGCCCGCGTTCTCCAGGGCGCGATCGGTGATGTCGTAGAGCATGCGCCGCAGATAGGCCTGCTCCACGTCGTCCCGGTCGCTGTACTTCTCGATGTCGAGCAGCAGGATGGTGCGGCTCACGGGGTCGGTCATGGTCGCCCTTCAGGTGGGGGATCCGTACTGACCAGCAGCGTGGTGGTGCGGCGCTCCCCGTGGTGAGGGCGGATGACGCACTCGAAGTGTGACCGTGTGCACAGAGTCACTTTGGGGGAGTGCCTTGTCGCTGAGGGTTACACGTGTACGGAGGGGACATAGGGTGCGGACTACAAGGGCCCGGCGTGGCCCTCGCGGGCGATCTTCCGCAGGACGTCGGGGCGCAGGATCACCAGCTCGCGCCGCCCGGTGGCCACGGCTTCGCGGTTCCGCAGCTCCTTGAGCAGCCGCTGCACCATCTCCCGGGACGCGCCCACGGATCCGGCGAGCTCCTGTTTGCTCAGCGGCACCGCGAGTTCGATGCCTTCGTCGGTACGTCGCCCATGAGTGCGGGCCAGGTCGAGCAGCAGCGCGGCGAAGCGCTCCCGTACGGTCATCGACGCGAACTCCAGACGGCGCCGGTCGGCGGCCCGTGTCCGGTCGGAGGTGAGCCCGAGCAGGGCGAAGGAGGCCGTGGGGGAGCGGGCGAGGAAGCCGGTGAACTGCTGAAGCTGGACGGCCACGGCCCGCACCGGTTCGAGCGCGGTGACGGTCGCGGAGCGCGGGCGCCCGGTCAGCGCGGCGGACTCGCCGACGATGTCTCCCGGGCCGCGCAGGGCGAGCAGCGCCTCGTAGCCGTTGGCTGCGGACGCCGTCACCTTGGTCCAGCCGTTCAGGATCAGCAGGATGTGCGAGGACGGCTCGTTCTGGTGGATCAGGGGTGCGCGCGCCGCGAACGGCAGTGTGCTGCCCAGCGCGAGCAGTGCGGAGCGGTCCTCACGCTCCAGTCTGGCGAGGAACGGCACCCGGTCGTCGAGGCCGCCGTCGCCGGGTGTCTGCGCGGCTGTCATGTGCGCCCCCGATCATCAAGCTGACCGATGAACGTAGTGAAGGCGGCCGTCGTGCGAGCGGGAACGGCTGAAAGCGATGGCCCTCGCGCTTCGAACGGCTGGATCGCGTCAGAAGCGCCCAGCTGAAGGGCCGAAAAGCCCGGCGTGTCGCCCCCCACCGCATTTGTTTTGACCAACCCCGATGAGGTAGGTACGCTCAGACCTTGTGCCTGGGGTGTGCCTGGGCTCGCGCGCGTGTCCTCAACCGCATCGTGAGTCCGTCAACGGCCACCGTGATCTGCGCCCCTCTTCGCCTTCCGGCGGGAGTCTGCAGCATTCGACACACCCGACCGCGTGGGTCGGCGACGTTCCAGGTTAGTTTTACTATTCGGCACACAGAAACCGGAGACGTAGTGCCTACGATCCAGCAGCTGGTCCGGAAGGGCCGGCAGGACAAGGTCGAGAAGAACAAGACGCCCGCACTCGAGGGTTCGCCCCAGCGCCGCGGCGTCTGCACGCGTGTGTTCACGACCACCCCGAAGAAGCCGAACTCGGCACTCCGTAAGGTCGCGCGTGTGCGTCTGACCTCCGGGATCGAGGTTACGGCCTACATTCCGGGTGAGGGACACAACCTGCAGGAGCACTCCATCGTGCTCGTGCGTGGTGGCCGTGTGAAGGACCTGCCGGGTGTTCGTTACAAGATCATCCGCGGCTCCCTTGACACCCAGGGTGTCAAGAACCGCAAGCAGGCCCGCAGCCGCTACGGCGCCAAGAAGGAGAAGTAGAAATGCCTCGTAAGGGCCCCGCCCCGAAGCGCCCGGTCATCATCGACCCGGTCTATGGATCCCCTCTGGTGACTTCCCTCATCAACAAGGTGCTGCTGAACGGCAAGCGCTCCACCGCCGAGCGCATCGTCTACGGCGCCATGGAGGGCTTGAAGGAGAAGACCGGTAACGACCCGGTCATCACCCTCAAGCGCGCGCTCGAGAACATCAAGCCGACCCTCGAGGTCAAGTCCCGCCGTGTTGGTGGCGCCACCTACCAGGTGCCGATCGAGGTCAAGCCCGGTCGCGCCAACACGCTCGCGCTGCGCTGGCTCGTGGGTTACTCCCGCGCCCGCCGCGAGAAGACGATGACCGAGCGTCTGCTCAACGAGCTTCTCGACGCTTCGAACGGCCTCGGTGCGGCCGTCAAGAAGCGCGAGGACACCCACAAGATGGCCGAGTCCAACAAGGCCTTCGCGCACTACCGCTGGTAGTCACCACCCACATCGAGACCGAGAGAAGACTGAGCCTTATGGCCACCACTTCGCTTGACCTGGCCAAGGTCCGCAACATTGGGATCATGGCCCACATCGACGCGGGCAAGACGACGACCACTGAGCGGATCCTGTTCTACACCGGTGTGTCGTACAAGATCGGTGAAGTCCACGATGGCGCAGCCACCATGGACTGGATGGAGCAGGAGCAGGAGCGTGGCATCACGATCACCTCTGCTGCCACCACCTGTCACTGGCCGATGAACGACGTCGACCACACCATCAACATCATCGACACGCCGGGCCACGTCGACTTCACCGTCGAGGTGGAGCGTTCCCTTCGTGTGCTCGACGGTGCTGTGACGGTGTTTGACGGCGTCGCCGGCGTCGAGCCCCAGTCCGAGACCGTCTGGCGTCAGGCGGACCGCTACGGCGTGCCGCGTATCTGCTTCGTCAACAAGCTCGACCGTACGGGTGCCGAGTTCCACCGCTGCGTCGACATGATCGTCGACCGCCTCGGTGCGACCCCGATCGTCATGCAGCTGCCCATCGGCGCAGAGGCTGACTTCAAGGGTGTCGTCGACCTCGTCACGATGAAGGCCTTCGTCTGGTCCGCTGAGACCAAGATGGGCGAGGCGTACGACATCGTCGACATCCCGGCGACGCACACCGAGGCCGCTGATGAGTGGCGCGGGAAGCTCCTCGAGGCTGTCGCCGAGAACGACGAGCAGATGATGGAGCTGTACCTCGAGGGCAAGGAGCCCTCCGAGGAGCAGCTGTACGAGGCGATCCGTCGCATCACCATCGCCTCCGGCAAGGGCGGCGACACCACCGTCACCCCCGTGTTCTGCGGCACCGCGTTCAAGAACAAGGGCGTCCAGCCCCTGCTCGACGCGGTCGTGCGTTACCTGCCTTCCCCCCTGGACGTCGAGGCCATCGAGGGCCACGACGTCAAGGACCCCGAGGTCATCGTCAAGCGCAAGCCTTCGGACGAGGAGCCGCTTTCGGCTCTCGCGTTCAAGATTGCGAGCGACCCGCACCTCGGCAAGCTCACCTTCGTCCGGATCTACTCCGGTCGCCTCCAGGCCGGCACCGCGGTGCTGAACTCGGTCAAGGGCAAGAAGGAGCGCATCGGCAAGATCTACCGAATGCACGCGAACAAGCGTGAGGAGATCGAGTCGGTGGGCGCCGGTGACATCGTCGCCGTCATGGGCCTGAAGCAGACCACCACCGGTGAGACGCTGTGTGACGACAAGAAGCCGGTCATCCTGGAGTCCATGGACTTCCCGGCGCCGGTCATCGAGGTCGCCATCGAGCCCAAGTCCAAGGGTGACCAGGAGAAGCTGGGTGTAGCCATCCAGCGGCTCTCGGAGGAGGACCCCTCCTTCCAGGTCCACTCGGACGAGGAGACCGGCCAGACCATCATCGGTGGTATGGGCGAGCTTCACCTCGAGGTGCTCGTCGACCGCATGAAGCGCGAGTTCCGCGTCGAGGCGAACGTCGGCAAGCCCCAGGTCGCGTACCGCGAGACGATCCGCAAGACCGTCGAGCGTCATGACTACACCCACAAGAAGCAGACCGGTGGTACCGGTCAGTTCGCCAAGGTGCAGATCGCGATCGAGCCCATCGAGGGCGGCGAGGCGTCGTACGAGTTCGTGAACAAGGTCACCGGTGGCCGTATCCCGCGGGAGTACATCCCGTCGGTGGACGCCGGTGCGCAGGAGGCCATGCAGTTCGGCATCCTGGCGGGCTACGAGATGACTGGCGTCCGCGTCACGCTTCTCGACGGTGGCTACCACGAGGTCGACTCCTCCGAGCTCGCCTTCAAGATCGCCGGTTCGCAGGCCTTCAAGGAGGCCGCGCGCAAGGCAAGCCCCGTGCTGCTCGAGCCGATGATGTCCGTTGAGGTCACCACGCCCGAGGACTACATGGGCGACGTCATCGGCGACATCAACTCCCGCCGTGGTCAGATCCAGGCCATGGAGGAGCGCAGCGGCGCTCGCGTCGTGAAGGGCCTCGTGCCCCTCTCGGAGATGTTCGGCTACGTCGGAGACCTCCGCAGCAAGACGTCGGGTCGCGCAAGCTACTCAATGCAGTTCGACTCCTACGCCGAGGTTCCGCGGAACGTCGCCGAGGAGATCATCGCGAAGGCCAAGGGCGAATAACTCAACCGAGTTCACGCTTTAGGCTTGACTCCGGAGTCTCTGGGGCATTCCGACCCTCTTCGGGTCGGGTGCCCCGGGCCCCGGGCATCCCAGCAAAGATCACCTGGCGCCGATGAAGCAAGGCGTACAGAACCACTCCGCAGGAGGACCCAGTGGCGAAGGCAAAGTTCGAGCGGACTAAGCCGCACGTCAACATCGGCACCATCGGTCACATTGACCACGGTAAGACGACCCTCACGGCCGCCATTACCAAGGTGCTGCACGACGCGTACCCGAACCTGAACGAGGCCTCGGCCTTCGACCAGATCGACAAGGCTCCCGAAGAGCGCCAGCGCGGTATCACGATCTCGATCGCGCACGTCGAGTACCAGACGGAGACCCGTCACTACGCCCACGTCGACTGCCCCGGTCACGCGGACTACATCAAGAACATGATCACGGGTGCGGCGCAGATGGACGGCGCCATCCTCGTTGTCGCCGCGACCGACGGCCCGATGCCGCAGACCAAGGAGCACGTGCTCCTGGCCCGCCAGGTCGGCGTTCCGTACATCGTCGTCGCCCTGAACAAGGCCGACATGGTGGACGACGAGGAGATCCTGGAGCTCGTCGAGCTCGAGGTTCGTGAGCTCCTCTCCGAGTACGAGTTCCCGGGCGACGACCTTCCGGTCGTCAAGGTCTCGGCTCTCAAGGCGCTCGAGGGCGACAAGGAGTGGGGCGACTCCATCCTCAACCTGATGGCCGCCGTCGACGAGTCGATCCCGCAGCCCGAGCGTGACGTCGACAAGCCGTTCCTGATGCCGATCGAGGACGTCTTCACGATCACCGGTCGTGGCACCGTCGTCACCGGTCGTATCGAGCGTGGTGTCCTCAAGGTCAACGAGACCGTCGACATCATCGGCATCAAGACCGAGAAGACCACCACCACGGTCACCGGCATCGAGATGTTCCGCAAGCTGCTCGACGAGGGCCAGGCCGGTGAGAACGTCGGTCTGCTCCTCCGTGGCATCAAGCGCGAGGACGTCGAGCGCGGCCAGGTCATCATCAAGCCCGGTTCGGTCACGCCGCACACCGAGTTCGAGGCCCAGGCCTACATCCTGTCGAAGGACGAGGGTGGCCGTCACACCCCCTTCTTCAACAACTACCGCCCGCAGTTCTACTTCCGCACCACGGACGTGACCGGCGTCGTGACCCTCCCCGAGGGCACCGAGATGGTCATGCCGGGCGACAACACTGAGATGACCGTTGAGCTCATCCAGCCCGTCGCGATGGAAGAGGGCCTGAAGTTCGCCATCCGTGAGGGTGGCCGGACCGTCGGCGCCGGCCAGGTCACCAAGATCAACAAGTAAGCTTCTCGCTTGCTTGAAGATCGGGGAGACCCGGTCGCTCTGAACTGAGCGCATCGCAGTACAGGTAGTACAAGCAGTACACGCAGTAACGGAAGGGCCCGTACGACTTCGGTCGTACGGGCCTTTTTGTGTGGGCGGGGTCTGACCCTGGCTGGACCTTTGCTCCCCCGCACCGCCGCGGAGCTCAGGAGTAGAGCGGGAGCGCCTCGGTGGAGATGGTCCACTCGGCGAGGGTGATGTCCTCGCCGTAGACGAAGTCCTTGCGGGTGGCGTAGCGCGGGCCCTGGGGTGTCGGATGGATCTCGGAGAGGACCGCTCCGGTGCCCGTGCGCGGGTCGAAGATCGCGTAGATGGGGATTCCCAGGAGTGGGTAGTCGCGCATCTTGCTCACCCAGTCGTTGTCCGGACTGGAGCGGGAGACGACTTCGATGGCGGCGATGAGAGTGCGCGGGTCGAAGGAATCCTGGACCTCCATGTCCGCCTCGGCGATCACCATGATGTCCGGGTGGCGCATGATCCCGCCGGGCTGGTCCTCCACATCGGGCGTCCCCGTATGGGCGACCAGCTCCTCCGGCATCACCTTCTCCAGGCGCTTGCGGACGCGTAGAGCGGTCAGCTCGTGGGGTCCGACGGGCGACATCAGGTCGTGGACGATCCCTTCCAGGGTGATCTCGAACTTGCCGGGAAGGGCGTCCCCCATGTGAACGACGGCGTCGCGCATCGCCTGGTACTGGGAGCTGCCCTGTCGTGCGCTGTGCGGCGTGACGGTCATGGCGTGCGCTCCTCGTTCGTACCCAGGGGCAAGGGTCGTCACGTTCATGCTAGGCGGCCGCTCCGAGGACGGGACGACACCCGCCGCAGTGGCCCGGAGCGGGGGCGCGGAAGGCGCGGTCGCAGGTGTCGCAGTTCTGGAGCGGGTGCCGGACGGGTGGTGGTGCGGGCGCGGCCAGGGGCGTGGGCGGCAGCAGTGCTGCCAGGCGGTGGGCCAGGAGGGCGGCCGGGTGGCGGGGGCCATCGGGGGGCAGGTCGCTGGTCAGGGCGTGGCGTACGGCGGCGGGGGGCACGTCACGCTCCAGCCAGGCGGCTACGCCGGGGGCGAGATGGGCCGTGTCGCGGGTGGTGAGGAGGAGGCGGGGGTCGTGGCGGCGCAGGTCCGCGAGGAGGTCGGTGGCCTGGCTGAGGAGGGGCGGGGCCGGGTAGGCCGGGTGCGGTACGGCGGGGAGGGGGCGGGGTTGCTTGCGCGGCTGGGGGTGTGAGTGTGGGGCCGGGTGCTCCGGCCGCGTTGGGGTGTGTGTGCGGGGTGGGCTGGCGTGCGGCTGGTTGCAGGACGTCGTGCGGGTGATGATGCGGCCCGCTGCGGTGCGTTCGCGGTCGCGGCGCAAGTAGCCGTGGGTCTCCAGCTCGCGCAGGGCGCCGGCGATACGGGTGGCGCCCTCCGGGAAGCGGGCGGCGAGCGTCTTGATGTCGGCGCGGGCCCCTGCGGGCAGCGACTGGATGTGGCAGCCGATGCCGATGGCCAGGAGGGAGAGCTCCTGGTGCTGGGTGAGGTGGTTGCCGATCACCGTGAAGCGAGTGGTGTGGCGGGTGTTTTCGTGCGCGATGCCCGAGGGGCGCGCAGCGGTGGAGCGCGCGCGGCCGAGGGGGCGGCGGGTCGCTCGTGCGTGGGGTTGATTGCCGCCTACGGCGGACTGGGCGCGCGGGGGCGCGCTAGGGTTCTGGGTATCCATCGGGAAGCCTTTTCTTCCTCGGTGGTCAGGCCCTCGCTTCGGGATTGCAGTCCCGGCGGGGGCCGTCGCATGTCTGCTGTTGTTTTGCCTACTAGGGCTGAGAGTAGGGCAGTTGGGGGATCGAAAATCCAGCTGAGCCGGTGATGTTCACTCTCGTGAGTGAGCGGGGTCCTCGGTGTTGCCGGTGGCATCCGGGCGGGCGGTGGGCTGAGGTGGGGTGGGGTTTGGTGGGGTTCTTTCTCCCTCTCAGGTTTCTTGGGGAAAGGCGCCCGTGGCACCGGAGCACGAGGGGACGGGTTCCGGCGGCGTGAGGGTCAGTTCGGCCCAGACGGCCCAGACGGCCCAGACGGCCCAGACGGCCCAGACGGCCTTGCGGGGGTAGCGGTCCTCCGTCACTCCCCAGCGGTGTGCCAGTGCCTCGACGAGCAGCAGTCCGCACCCTGACTCGACCTCGGGGGAGGGGAGTTGGGGTGCGGGGAGCCGTTCGGGGCGGGTGTCTGCGGCCTCGATGCGGAGGGTGTCGGCGGTGGCGTAGAGCGCGAGCCGGAAGTCACGGCCGGGGTCGTAGTCGTGAGTGGCGGCGTTGGCGGTCAACTCGGCGACGATCTGGCGGGCCGGGCGTCCTGGTCCGCGATTCCAAGAACGCCCAGGGCCCCCGTTTCGCCGTAGGCGGCACGGCGTGGACGGACTTCGTGACGTACGCCTCCGGCCGATGCATCGCTTCGTGTGTGTGTGTGGGGCTGACCATGCGCGCAACGTAGGGCCCTGCGGGAAAGGGGCAGCGGCATATGCCAATGGCTCACCGGAACGAGTGAGCGCGAGCCGGGAGTGGGGCCCAGGTTTGACCTGCGGCACGCACCGGGTACGCTGCCCAGCTTCGATTAGCCAGGCCCATGCCCCGTATGGCAGACTGTCGGGGTTGCTCGGTTGAGTGCCGATGCTGCGCGCCTCCCGCCGGGAGGACCGGAAGCGAGTCCCACAGTACTCGTCGCCCCATCTGCCGATGGTTGTCAAGACCGCAGGCAGCACTGGAGCGGACGTACGGGAATCTTCTGGGAAGCGTGGGCGGGGTACCAGCCAGGCACCCGGTGGGTTTCTTCCCCCGGCCAGCGGTCCTTGGGCCGCGATCCCACAGCAGTGGATTTCCTTCGGGAGATTCCGTCAGTGAGATTGCGACACGCCCGACCGCGTGGGTCGGTCAGAAGATGAATGGAACACCGGGTTCCAGAGCGTTTCGAGAGACAGGACTACCAAGTAGCCATGGCGGGACAGAAGATCCGCATCCGGCTCAAGGCCTACGACCACGAGGTCATCGACTCTTCGGCGAAGAAGATCGTCGAGACGGTGACTCGCACTGGTGCGTCGGTCGCAGGCCCGGTGCCGCTGCCCACTGAGAAGAACGTGTACTGCGTCATCAAGTCGCCGCACAAGTACAAGGACTCTCGCGAGCACTTCGAGATGCGCACGCACAAGCGCTTGATCGACATCCTCGACCCGACTCCCAAGACCGTTGACTCGTTGATGCGCCTGGACCTTCCGGCCGGCGTCGACATCGAGATCAAGCTCTGAGAGGCGCGGACAGATGACTAAGCAGATCAAGGGCGTCCTGGGCGAGAAGCTCGGCATGACCCAGGTCTGGGACGAGAACAACCGTGTCGTCCCGGTCACCGTCGTCAAGGCCGGACCCTGCGTCGTTACCCAGGTCCACACCAATGACTCCGACGGCTACGAGTCGGTCCAGATCGCCTTCGGCGAGATCGACCCTCGCAAGGTGAACAAGCCCCTCAAGGGTCACTTCGCCAAGGCCGACGTGACTCCCCGCCGCCACCTGGTGGAGATCCGCACCCCTGGAGCCAGCGAGTACACGCTGGGCCAGGAGATCACTGCGGAGGTGTTCGAGTCCGGCGTCAAGGTTGACGTCACGGGCAAGAGCAAGGGCAAGGGCTTCGCCGGTGTCATGAAGCGTCACAACTTCAAGGGACTCGGCGCGGGTCACGGAACCCAGCGCAAGCACCGCTCTCCCGGTTCCATCGGTGGCTGTGCCACCCCGGGCCGTGTGTTCAAGGGCCTCCGCATGGCGGGCCGTATGGGCAACGAGCGGGTCACCACCCAGAACCTGACCGTTCACGCCGTTGACGCGGAGAAGGGTCTGCTGCTCATCAAGGGCGCAGTCCCCGGTCCGAACGGTGGCCTCGTCCTGGTCCGTACCGCGGCCAAGGGGGTTTGAGGAACCGATGAGCACCATTGACATCCTTTCGCCGGTAGGCGACAAGGCCGGGACGGTCGAGCTCCCCGCGGAGATCTTCGACGTAGAGAAGATCAGCATCCCGCTTCTCCACCAGGTCGTTGTCGCCCAGCTGGCCGCTGCCCGTCAGGGCACGCACAAGACCAAGCGCCGCGGTGAAGTCCGCGGTGGTGGCAAGAAGCCGTACCGCCAGAAGGGCACCGGCCGCGCGCGCCAGGGTTCGACCCGTGCGCCGCAGTTCGCAGGCGGTGGCGTCGTCCACGGCCCGCAGCCGCGTGACTACTCGCAGCGGACCCCGAAGAAGATGAAGGCCGCGGCCCTGCGCCACGCCCTCACCGACCGGGCCCGCAACGCTCGTATCCACGTTGTCACCAACGTGGTCGAGGGCGACATCTCGACGAAGGCCGCGAAGACGCTGCTCGGCAAGGTCAGCGAGCGCAAGAACGTGCTCCTGGTCATCGACCGTGCGGACGAGACTTCGCTGCTCTCCGCTCGCAACCTGCCCCAGGTGCACATCCTGGAGCCGGGCCAGCTGAACACGTACGACGTTCTCGTCTCGGACGACGTGGTCTTCACCAAGGCCGCCTTCGAGTCCTTCGTGTCTGGCCCCAACAAGGCCGATGAGACCGAAGGGAGCGAAGCCTGATGGCTACGCGTCACCCGAGCATCGCCCCCAAGGCGGCCAAGGTCGCCAAGGCAGCGCGCCTCGCCAAGGCGAAGCGCCACGCCACCGAGGGCAAGAACACCGTTGAGACTCCGCTGAGCAAGTCCTTCACGGACCCCCGTGACGTTCTCGTCAAGCCGGTCGTCTCGGAGAAGAGCTACGCGCTTCTCGACGAGGGCAAGTACACCTTCGTCGTGGCGCCGGGCGCCAACAAGACCCAGATCAAGCAGGCCGTCGAGGCGGTCTTCTCGGTCAAGGTCACCGGGGTCAACACGATCAACCGGCAGGGTAAGCGCAAGCGGACCAAGACCGGTTTTGGCAAGCGCGCTGACACGAAGCGCGCCATCGTGACCCTCGCTGAGGGCGACCGTATCGACATCTTCGGCCAGGCCTCCTAACGGAGCGCCCTGGTCCGAATATCGGACGAGGACTGAGAAATGGGAATCCGCAAGTACAAGCCGACTACGCCGGGCCGTCGTGGCTCCAGCGTCGCCGACTTCGTCGAGGTCACGCGGTCCACGCCGGAGAAGTCGCTGGTCCGCCCGCTGCACAGCAAGGGCGGCCGTAACAACGCCGGTCGTGTGACCGTTCGCCACCAGGGTGGCGGACACAAGCGCGCCTACCGAGTGATCGACTTCCGTCGTCACGACAAGGACGGCGTGCCGGCGAAGGTCGCGCACATCGAGTACGACCCGAACCGCACCGCGCGCATCGCGCTCCTGCACTACGCGGACGGCGAGAAGCGCTACATCCTGGCCCCCCGCAACCTGTCGCAGGGTGACCGGGTGGAGAACGGACCGGGCGCGGACATCAAGCCGGGCAACAACCTGGCCCTCCGCAACATCCCGGTCGGTACGACCATCCACGCCATCGAGCTCCGGCCCGGCGGCGGCGCGAAGTTCGCCCGCTCCGCGGGTGCCTCCGTGCAGCTGCTGGCGAAGGAGGGCACTATGGCCCACCTTCGTATGCCGTCCGGTGAGATCCGGCTGGTCGACGCCCGCTGCCGCGCCACGATCGGCGAGGTCGGCAACGCCGAGCAGTCGAACATCAACTGGGGCAAGGCCGGCCGTAAGCGCTGGCTGGGCGTTCGCCCGACCGTTCGCGGTGTGGCGATGAACCCGGTCGACCACCCGCACGGTGGTGGTGAAGGCAAGACCTCCGGTGGTCGTCACCCGGTCTCGCCGTGGGGTCAGAAGGAGGGTCGTACTCGTTCGCCGAAGAAGGCGAGCAGCAAGTACATCGTCCGCCGCCGCAAGACGAACAAGAAGCGCTAGGAGCGGGTTTAGATGCCGCGCAGTCTCAAGAAGGGACCCTTCGTCGACGGACACCTCATCAAGAAGGTGGATGTCCAGAACGAAGCAGGTTCCAAGAACGTCATCAAGACCTGGTCCCGACGCTCGATGATCGTCCCGGCCATGCTGGGCCACACGATCGCGGTGCACAACGGCAAGATCCACATCCCGGTGTTCGTCACCGAGGCGATGGTCGGCCACAAGCTCGGCGAGTTCTCGCCGACTCGCACCTTCCGCGGCCACGTCAAGGACGACCGGAAGTCGAAGCGCCGCTAGCGCGGGGTGGAACGACTATGACTTACACCGAAGGGACAACCATGGAAGCCAGGGCCCAGGCGCGGTACATCCGCGTCACGCCCATGAAGGCCCGCCGAGTGGTGGACCTCATCCGTGGCATGGATGCCACGGAGGCTCAGGCGGTCCTGCGTTTCGCCCCGCAGGCCGCGAGCGTGCCGGTTGGCAAGGTGCTTGACAGCGCCATCGCCAACGCTGCACACAACTACGACCACAGTGACGCCTCTTCGCTGGTCATCAGCGAGGCGTACGTGGATGAGGGCCCGACCCTGAAGCGGTTCCGTCCGCGTGCTCAGGGCCGTGCCTACCGGATCCGTAAGCGGACCAGCCACATCACCGTGGTCGTCAGCAGCAAGGAAGGAACCCGGTAATGGGCCAGAAGGTAAACCCGCACGGGTTCCGGCTCGGCATCACCACCGACTTCAAGTCGCGTTGGTACGCCGACAAGCTGTACAAGGACTACGTCAAGGAAGACGTCGCCATCCGCAGGATGATGACGTCCGGCATGGAGCGCGCCGGCATCTCGAAGGTTGAGATCGAGCGCACCCGTGACCGCGTGCGGGTGGACATCCACACCGCGCGTCCCGGCATCGTCATCGGCCGCCGTGGCGCCGAGGCCGACCGCATCCGCGGCGACCTCGAGAAGCTCACGGGCAAGCAGGTCCAGCTGAACATCCTCGAGGTCAAGAACCCCGAGGTCGACGCTCAGCTGGTCGCGCAGGCCGTTGCGGAGCAGCTGTCCTCCCGCGTCTCCTTCCGTCGCGCCATGCGTAAGAGCATGCAGTCGACGATGAAGGCCGGCGCCAAGGGCATCAAGATCCAGTGTGGCGGCCGTCTCGGCGGCGCCGAGATGTCTCGCTCGGAGTTCTACCGCGAGGGCCGCGTGCCCCTGCACACCCTCCGTGCGAACGTCGACTACGGCTTCTTCGAGGCCAAGACGACCTTCGGCCGTATCGGCGTGAAGGTCTGGATCTACAAGGGCGACGTCAAGAACATCGCCGAGGTCCGCGCCGAGAACGCCGCGGCCCGTGCGGGTAACCGCCCGGCCCGTGGTGGCGGCAACGACCGCCCGGCCCGTGGTGGCCGTGGTGGCGAGCGTGGCGGCCGCGGCCGCAAGCCGCAGCAGCAGTCCGCGCCGGCTGCCGAGGCCCCCAAGGCCGACGCTCCCGCCGCAGCTGCCGCTCCGGCTGAGAGCACCGGAACGGAGGCCTGACCGACATGCTGATCCCTCGTAGGGTCAAGCACCGCAAGCAGCACCACCCCAAGCGCAGCGGTATGTCCAAGGGTGGTACGCAGGTTGCGTTCGGCGAGTACGGGATTCAGGCCCTCACTCCGGCGTACGTGACCAACCGCCAGATCGAGGCGGCTCGTATCGCGATGACCCGCCACATCAAGCGTGGCGGCAAGGTCTGGATCAACATTTATCCGGACCGCCCGCTGACGAAGAAGCCCGCCGAGACCCGCATGGGTTCCGGTAAGGGTTCCCCCGAGTGGTGGGTCGCGAACGTCAAGCCCGGACGGGTGATGTTCGAGCTGTCCTACCCGAATGAGAAGACTGCGCGTGAGGCGCTTACCCGCGCTGCTCACAAGCTTCCGATGAAGTGCCGGATTGTTCGGCGCGAGGCAGGTGAGTCGTGATGTCGGCCGGTACCAAGGCGTCCGAGCTGCGCGAACTGGGTGACGAGGAGCTTCTCGCGAAGCTCCGCGAAGCCAAGGAAGAGCTGTTCAACCTCCGCTTCCAGGCGGCGACCGGTCAGCTCGAGAACCACGGTCGGCTCAAGGCCGTCCGTAAGGACATCGCGCGGATCTACACCCTGATGCGTGAGCGCGAGCTGGGCATCGAAACGGTGGAGAGCGCCTGATGAGCGAGAGCAACGTGACTGAGACCAAGACTGACCGCGGATTCCGCAAGACCCGTGAGGGTCTGGTCGTCAGCGACAAGATGGACAAGACCGTCGTCGTCGCTGTCGAGGACCGCGTGAAGCACGCGCTGTACGGCAAGGTCATCCGCCGTACCAACAAGCTCAAGGCGCACGACGAGCAGAACGCTGCCGGCGTCGGCGACCGCGTCCTCCTGATGGAGACGCGTCCGCTGTCGGCGACCAAGCGCTGGCGCATCGTCGAGATCCTCGAGAAGGCCAAGTAATTCCGAGGGGTTTTCCTCTCGGATCAGTTCCGCCAGGCTCGGTGGGGGCCGGCTCCCGTAAGGGATAAGGCCCCCGCCGGGAACCGGCAGACAAACAGGAGATAGACGTGATCCAGCAGGAGTCGCGACTTCGGATCGCCGACAACACGGGTGCGAAGGAAATTCTCACCATTCGTGTTCTCGGTGGCTCGGGTCGCCGCTACGCGGGTATCGGTGACGTCATTGTCGCCACCGTCAAGGACGCGATCCCCGGTGGCAACGTGAAGAAGGGTGACGTCGTCAAGGCGGTCATCGTTCGCACCGTCAAGGAGCGCCGCCGTCCCGACGGCTCGTACATCCGCTTCGACGAGAACGCCGCCGTCATTCTGAAGAACGACGGCGACCCTCGCGGCACCCGTATCTTCGGCCCGGTGGGCCGTGAGCTGCGCGAGAAGAAGTTCATGAAGATCATCTCGCTCGCGCCGGAGGTGCTGTAAGCATGAAGATCAAGAAGGGCGACCTGGTTCAGGTCATCACCGGTAAGGACAAGGGCAAGCAGGGCAAGGTCATTGCCGCTTACCCGCGCGACGAGCGCGTCCTGGTCGAGGGTGTCAACCGGGTCAAGAAGCACACGAAGGCCGGCCCGACCGCCAGCGGTTCGCAGGCCGGCGGCATCGTGACGACCGAAGCCCCTGTCCACGTCTCCAACGTCCAGCTGGTCGTGGAGAAGGACGGCAACAAGGTCGTCACGCGTGTCGGTTTCCGCTTCGACGATGACGGCAACAAGATCCGCGTTGCCAAGCGGACGGGTGAGGACATCTGATGACGACCACCACCACTCCGCGTCTGAAGACGAAGTACCGCGAGGAGATCGCGGGCAAGCTGCAGGAAGAGTTCTCGTACGAGAACGTCATGCAGACCCCGGGTCTCGTCAAGATCGTGGTCAACATGGGTGTCGGCGACGCCGCCCGTGACTCGAAGCTCATGGACGGTGCCGTCCGTGACCTGACCACCATCACGGGTCAGAAGCCGGCCATCACCAAGGCCCGGAAGTCCATCGCGCAGTTCAAGCTGCGCGAGGGTCAGCCGATCGGCTGCCACGTCACGCTCCGTGGCGACCGCATGTGGGAGTTCCTGGACCGCACCCTGTCGCTCGCGCTTCCGCGCATCCGCGACTTCCGTGGTCTGTCCCCCAAGCAGTTCGACGGCCGTGGCAACTACACCTTCGGTCTCACGGAGCAGGTCATGTTCCACGAGATCGACCAGGACAAGATCGACCGCGTCCGGGGTATGGACATCACCGTGGTCACCACGGCGACCAACGACGCTGAGGGCCGTGCCCTTCTCCGTCACCTCGGCTTCCCCTTCAAGGAGGCGTAACCGAGATGGCGAAGAAGGCACTTATTGCCAAGGCTGCTCGTAAGCCCAAGTTCGGTGTGCGCGGCTACACCCGCTGCCAGCGCTGTGGCCGTCCGCACTCCGTGTACCGCAAGTTCGGCCTGTGCCGCGTCTGCCTTCGTGAGATGGCTCACCGTGGCGAGCTGCCGGGCGTGACCAAGAGCTCCTGGTAATTCCCCTCTGTCCTTAGGGACTTGGGAATTACTGGAGGCTCTCGGTAAGTATCTGGTCGGTAGGTAGCCCACCCCTCTATGCCTTAGGCTAGGAGGGTTGGGCGCCTGCCGCCCTGACCGACTTACTACGCCGTAGGTCCCCGCGCCGCACCCGTCCCGCCTCTGAGTGGGGAGAGGGATGGCGCAGATAGGAAACCACGGCGAGAGAGGCCGAAGGCCAATTCATGACCATGACTGATCCGATCGCGGACATGCTGACTCGTCTGCGTAACGCGAACTCGGCGTACCACGACTCCGTGGCTATGCCGCACAGCAAGATCAAGTCTCACATCGCGGAGATCCTCCAGCAGGAGGGCTTCATCACGGGCTGGAAGGTCGAGGACGCCGAGGTTGGCAAGAACCTCGTTCTCGAGCTGAAGTTCGGCCCGAACCGTGAGCGCTCCATCGCGGGCATCAAGCGGATCTCCAAGCCCGGTCTCCGGGTTTACGCGAAGTCCACCAGCCTGCCGAAGGTTCTGGGTGGCCTGGGAGTGGCGATCATCTCCACGTCCCACGGTCTCCTGACCGGCCAGCAGGCAGGCAAGAAGGGCGTAGGTGGGGAAGTCCTCGCCTACGTCTGGTAGTCGGGAACGGAGGAATAGCTAATGTCGCGTATTGGCAAGCTCCCCATCACGGTTCCCGCCGGCGTGGACGTCACCATCGACGGCCGGACGGTCTCGGTTAAGGGTCCCAAGGGCTCCCTTTCCCACACCGTCGTCGCGCCGATCGACATCGCTAAGGGTGAGGACGGCGTTCTCAGCGTCACCCGCCCGAACGACGAGCGTCAGAACAAGGCCCTGCACGGCCTGTCCCGCACGCTGGTGGCGAACATGATCACCGGTGTGACCACGGGGTATGTGAAGAAGCTCGAGATCAGCGGTGTCGGTTACCGCGTACTCGCGAAGGGCTCCAACCTGGAGTTCTCGCTGGGCTACAGCCACCCGATCCTCGTCGAGGCCCCTGAGGGCATCACCTTCAAGGTGGAGTCCGCGACCAAGCTTTCGGTCGAGGGCATCGACAAGCAGAAGGTCGGCGAGGTTGCGGCCAACATCCGCAAGCTGCGCAAGCCCGACCCGTACAAGGCCAAGGGTGTCAAGTACGAGGGCGAAGTCATCCGGCGCAAGGTCGGAAAGGCAGGTAAGTAAGCCATGGCATACGGTGTAAAGATCGCCAAGGGTGACGCTTACAAGCGTGCCGCCAAGGCTCGCCGCCATATCCGCATCCGTAAGAACGTGTCGGGTACGGCGGAGCGTCCGCGCCTCGTCGTGACTCGCTCGAACCGCAACATCGTTGCTCAGGTCATCGACGACCTCAAGGGTCACACCCTTGCGTCGGCGTCGACCCTGGACGCGACGATCCGCGGTGGCGAGGCCGACAAGTCCGCGCAGGCCAAGCAGGTCGGCGCGCTCGTTGCCGAGCGTGCCAAGGCTGCGGGTGTCGAGACCGTCGTGTTCGACCGCGGTGGCAACAAGTACGCCGGGCGCATTGCCGCTCTGGCGGACGCCGCCCGCGAAGCCGGGCTGAAGTTCTAAGCCCCGGTTCCGGAGCTAGCGGACGTAACAGAGAGAGGTAATTCCAATGGCTGGACCCCAGCGCCGCGGAAGCGGTGCCGGTGGCGGCGAGCGGCGGGACCGGAAGGGTCGCGACGGTGGCGCCGCCGCCGAGAAGACCGCATACGTTGAGCGCGTTGTCGCGATCAACCGTGTCGCCAAGGTAGTCAAGGGTGGTCGCCGCTTCAGCTTCACCGCGCTGGTCGTGGTGGGCGACGGTGACGGCACCGTAGGTGTCGGATACGGCAAGGCCAAGGAAGTTCCCGCGGCCATCGCCAAGGGCGTCGAAGAGGCCAAGAAGAGCTTCTTCAAGGTTCCGCGTATCCAGGGCACCATCCCGCACCCGATCACGGGCGAGAAGGCCGCGGGCGTTGTCCTGCTCAAGCCTGCTTCCCCCGGTACCGGCGTTATCGCCGGTGGCCCGGTGCGTGCTGTGCTCGAGTGCGCCGGCGTTCACGACATCCTGTCGAAGTCGCTCGGCTCGTCCAACGCGATCAACATCGTGCACGCGACCGTGGCGGCCCTCAAGGGCCTGCAGCGTCCCGAGGAGATCGCGGCTCGCCGTGGTCTGCCCCTCGAGGACGTCGCCCCCGCGGCTCTGCTTCGTGCACGTGCGGGAGCGGGTGCGTAATGGCCCGTCTCAAGATCACGCAGACGAAGTCGTACATCGGCAGCAAGCAGAACCACCGTGACACGCTGCGTTCGCTCGGGCTCAAGCGCCTGAACGACGTGGTCGTCAAGGAAGACCGCCCCGAGTTCCGCGGAATGGCTAACACCGTCCGCCACCTCGTGACGGTTGAGGAGGTCGACTGACATGGCGGAGCAGAACCCGCTGAAGGTCCACAACCTCCGGCCCGCCCCGGGCGCCAAGACCGCCAAGACCCGTGTGGGTCGTGGTGAGGCGTCCAAGGGTAAGACCGCAGGTCGTGGTACCAAGGGCACCAAGGCCCGTTACCAGGTTCCGGAGCGCTTCGAGGGCGGGCAGATGCCCCTCCACATGCGCCTCCCGAAGCTCAAGGGCTTCAAGAACCCCTTCAAGACCGAGTTCCAGGTCGTGAACCTCGACAAGCTGAGCGCGCTGTTCCCCGAGGGTGGCGAGGTCACCGTTGAGGGACTCGTCGCCAAGGGTGCCGTTCGCAAGAACAGCCTTGTCAAGGTCCTCGGCCAGGGTGAGGTCACCGTGGCGCTGCAGGTGACGGTTGACGCCGTCTCCGGCTCCGCCAAGGAGAAGATCACCGCCGCCGGCGGTACCGTCACCGAGCTCGTCTGAATTCTTCAGGCATCTCGATGACTTGAGCGATTCCCAGCCGGGGATGCCCCACATATGGGGCATCCCCGGTTGGTCGTTCCAAGGGGGGCACGGTCGCCGGTAAGGTGGCGTGCACTGTCCAGGCTCCGTGCGGTCTGTCCGTACGGTTTTTCTGACTGATATGTATTCGTCATTCCTCAGACCACTACCTCTTGCGCACGCGCGCGGGGGTCGCAGGAGGCACCGTGCTCACCGCGTTCGCCCGGGCGTTCAAGACGCCCGACCTGCGCAAGAAGCTGCTCTTCACGCTCGGCATCATCGTGATCTATCGAATCGGCACGCATGTGCCGATTCCTGGCGTTAGTTATAAAAACGTCCAGATCTGCATGGACCAGAACGACACCAATCAAGGGTTGTTCGGCCTGGTCAACATGATGAGTGGTGGCGCGCTGCTGCAGATCACGATCTTCGCGCTCGGCATCATGCCGTACATCACGGCGAGCATCATCCTGCAGCTGCTGACCGTGGTGATTCCGCGGCTCGAAGCCCTGAAGAAGGAGGGCCAGGCCGGCACGGCGAAGATCACGCAGTACACGCGTTATCTCACCGTCGCGCTCGCGATCCTCCAGGGCACCGGCCTGGTGGCCACCGCCCGCACGGGCTCCCTGTTCTCCGGCTGCCCCGTCGCCAACGAGATCGTCCCCGACCAGTCCATCTTCGTGACCGTCACCATGGTCATCACGATGACCGCGGGCACGGCCTGCGTGATGTGGCTCGGTGAGCTCATCACCGACCGGGGCATCGGCAACGGCATGTCGATCCTGATGTTCATCTCGATCGCCGCGACCTTCCCGAGCGCCCTGTGGGCCATCAAGAAGCAGGGCTCCCTGGCCGGTGGCTGGATCGAGTTCGGCACCGTCATCGCGGTCGGTCTTGTCATGGTCGGTCTTGTGGTCTTCGTCGAGCAGGCTCAGCGCCGCATTCCGGTTCAGTACGCGAAGCGAATGATCGGCCGCCGGTCCTACGGCGGTACGTCGACCTACATTCCGCTGAAGGTCAATCAGGCGGGCATCATCCCTGTGATCTTCGCCTCTTCGTTGCTCTATATCCCTGCGCTGGTAGCCCAGTTCGCGGGTGGCAACTCAGGGTGGAAGCAGTGGATCGAGGCCAACCTGACCAAGGGCGACCACCCGATCTACATCGCGACGTACTTCTTGTTGATCGTGTTCTTCGCCTTCTTCTACGTGGCTATCTCGTTCAACCCCGAGGAAGTCGCGGACAACATGAAGAAGTATGGTGGCTTCATCCCGGGCATCCGGGCTGGCCGACCGACCGCTGAGTATCTGAGTTACGTACTCAACCGGATCACGTGGCCGGGCTCGCTGTATTTGGGGCTGATCGCTCTTGTGCCGACGATGGCGTTGGTGGGCTTCGGCGCGAACCAGAACTTCCCGTTCGGCGGGACAAGCATCCTGATCATCGTGGGTGTGGGTCTGGAGACCGTGAAGCAGATCGAGAGCCAGCTTCAGCAGCGCAATTACGAAGGGTTCCTCCGCTGATGCGAATCGTCCTCGTCGGGCCGCCCGGTGCGGGCAAGGGAACGCAGGCCGCGTTCCTCGCCAAGAACCTGTCGATCCCGCACATCTCCACGGGCGACCTCTTCCGCGCCAACATCAGCCAGGGCACGGAGCTGGGCAAGCAGGCGAAGGCCTACATGGACGCCGGCAACCTCGTCCCCGACGAGGTCACCGTCGGCATGGCCCACGACCGCATGGAGCAGCCGGACGCCGTGAACGGCTTCCTGCTCGACGGCTTCCCGCGGAACGTGTCGCAGGCCGAGGCCCTGGACGAGTCGCTCAAGGCGGACGGCCAGAAGCTGGACGCGGTGCTCGACCTGGAGGTCCCCGAGGACGAGGTGGTCAAGCGCATCGCGGGCCGCCGCATCTGCCGGAACGACTCGAGCCACGTCTTCCACGTGACGTACAGCAAGCCGAAGACCGAGGGCGTCTGCGACGTCTGCGGCGGCGAGCTCTACCAGCGCGGTGACGACCAGGAAGAGACCGTGCGCAAGCGTCTCGACGTGTACCACCGCGAGACCGAGCCGATCATCGACCACTACAAGGCCCAGGGCCTGGTGGTCACGATCTCCGCGCTCGGCAAGGTGGACGAGGTCACGAAGCGTGCGATGGACGCGATCAAGGGCGACAAGTAGCCCGTACGCTGTCCAGTACGCTGTTTCGGCCGCGGTGCCCCTCGGGGGACCGCGGCCGTAGTGTTGTGTAGACAGCAGCTGGTTGTTGGACGGATGACGGAGAGCGGAAGCCCCATGGTGCAGATCAAGACCCCCGAGCAGATCGCGAAGATGCGTGAGGCGGGCCTTGTGGTGGCCGCCATCCACGCCGCGACGCGTGAGGCGGCGGTGCCCGGTGCCACCACGAAGGACCTGGACGACGTCGCGCGCAAGGTGCTCTCAGAGCACGGTGCCAAGTCGAACTTCCTTGGGTACGGCGGCTTTCCGGCGACGATCTGTACCTCGGTCAACGAGGTCGTCGTGCACGGCATCCCGGATGACAAGACCGTCCTGAAGGACGGCGACATCATCTCCATCGACGCCGGCGCGATCATCGACGGCTGGCACGGGGACGCGGCGTACACCGCGTTCGTCGGCACCGGTCACGCGCCGGAGCTCGTGGAGCTCTCCCGGGTGACCGAGGAGTCGATGTGGGCCGGGCTCGCCGCCATGAAGCAGGGCAACCGGCTCGTCGACATCTCCCGCGCCATCGAGACGTACATCCGCCGCCAGCCGAAGCCCGGCGGCGGCAAGTACGGCATCGTCGAGGACTACGGCGGCCACGGCATCGGCACCGAGATGCACATGGACCCCCATCTCCTGAACTACGTAGAGCGCCGCCGAGGCAAGGGCCCCAAGCTGGTCCCCGGTTTCTGCCTGGCCATCGAGCCCATGGTCTCCCTCGGCACCCCCCGCACGGAGGTCCTGGAGGACGACTGGACCGTCATCACTACGGATGGCACCTGGTCCTCCCACTGGGAGCATTCCGTCGCGCTGACGGAGGAGGGGCCGATCGTGCTGACGTCTCCGGACTGCGGCAAGGCGAAGCTGGCGGAGTACGGGGTCACGGTCGCGCCGGATCCGCTGGCGAAGTGACCCTGCTGCTTAACGATCTTGCTCGTGGGGCAAACTTCCTCGATTCGTCTTTCCGGGGTGCCTGACGTAGACTGACTCGTCGGCTCTCGTGCATCCGTGTGCCTGCATACGGCGTACGAAGTCGATCAAGGTAGTCGATTCGAAGGGCAGAGCGTGGCCAAGAAGCAAGGTGCCATCGAGATCGAGGGCACTGTCGTTGAGTCTCTTCCGAACGCCATGTTCAAGGTAGAGCTCCAGAACGGCCACCAGGTCCTGGCACACATCAGCGGCAAGATGCGTATGCACTACATCCGCATCCTCCCTGACGACCGGGTCGTGGTGGAGTTGTCTCCTTACGACCTGACCCGTGGCCGGATCGTCTACCGGTACAAGTAGATCTCGCCCATACCTCATTCACGTGGGGTGTGGCACTGACCCGGAGAACCTCACCAATGAAGGTCAAGCCGAGCGTCAAGAAGATCTGCGACAAGTGCAGGGTGATCCGCCGTCACGGCCGGGTCATGGTTATCTGCGACAACCCGCGCCACAAGCAGCGCCAGGGCTGACGCACGACTGCAGTTCGCAGATTTTCGCGCGACGCACGTAAGCACATATGCAGGGCCCGTCCCTCTTCAGTAATGGAGGGCGACACCCCCGGTCGGAGGCCGGGGACCCAGGATGTACCTCAGACGGCACCTGGGAACGGCTCTGCTGCAGACCTCCGAAAATCAACAGGAGCCTTGAATGGCACGCCTTGAAGGTGTTGACCTCCCGCGCGAAAAGCGCGTCGAGGTCGCCCTCACGTACGTGTTCGGCATTGGCCGCACGCTGTCCCAGCAGACGCTGGACGCCACCGGTGTGGACCGCAACACCCGTGTTCGTGATCTGTCCGAAGAGGACCTGATCAAGATCCGCGAGTACGTGGACGCCAACCTCCAGACCGAGGGTGACCTCCGCCGCGAGATCCAGGCCGACATCCGCCGCAAGGTCGAGATCGGCTGCTACCAGGGTCTTCGTCACCGTCGTGGCCTGCCCGTCCGCGGTCAGCGCACCAGCACCAACGCCCGCACCCGTAAGGGCCCGCGTCGCGCCATCGCCGGTAAGAAGAAGCCGGGCAAGAAGTAGTCCTCAGCGGTCGATCGACAGCTGTCGCTGCAGGACCGACCACCTCGCGTAGGAGTTAATAGATGCCCCCCAAGGGTCGTCAGGGCGCTGCCAAGAAGGTGCGCCGCAAGGAAAAGAAGAACGTCGCTCACGGGCACGCCCACATCAAGAGCACGTTCAACAACACCATCGTCTCGATCACGGACCCCTCGGGCAACGTGATCTCCTGGGCCTCCGCCGGCCACGTCGGCTTCAAGGGCTCGCGCAAGTCGACTCCGTTCGCCGCGCAGATGGCTGCCGAGTCGGCCGCCCGTCGCGCGCAGGAGCACGGAATGCGCAAGGTTGACGTCTTCGTCAAGGGTCCCGGCTCCGGCCGTGAGACCGCGATCCGCTCCCTCCAGGCCACTGGCCTCGAGGTCGGTTCGATCCAGGACGTCACGCCGACGCCGCACAACGGCTGCCGTCCCCCCAAGCGTCGCCGCGTCTGATTCGCGTCGCTTGACTCAGGGATTTTCGGGCGGTGCGGCTCCTCGGAGCCGTACCGCCCGTACCCTTGTAACAATCAAGGACATCAAATAGTGGGTGTCCATGACTGAAGGAAACACTTCATGCTGATTGCTCAGCGTCCCTCGTTGACCGAAGAGGTCGTCGACGAATTCCGCTCCCGGTTCGTGATCGAGCCGCTGGAGCCGGGCTTCGGTTACACCCTCGGCAACTCCCTGCGTCGGACCCTTCTCTCCTCGATCCCGGGTGCGGCCGTCACGTCCATCCGCATCGACGGTGTCCTGCACGAGTTCACCACCGTGCCGGGCGTCAAGGAAGACGTCACCGACCTCATCCTCAATATCAAGCAGCTGGTCGTCTCCTCGGAGCACGACGAGCCTGTCGTGATGTACCTGCGCAAGCAGGGCCCGGGTCTGGTCACCGCCGCCGACATCGCGCCCCCGGCCGGTGTCGAGGTGCACAACCCCGACCTGGTCCTCGCCACGCTCAACGGCAAGGGCAAGCTGGAGATGGAGCTGACCGTCGAGCGCGGTCGCGGCTACGTCTCCGCCGTCCAGAACAAGCAGGTGGGCCAGGAGATCGGTCGTATTCCGGTCGACTCCATCTACTCGCCGGTGCTCAAGGTCACGTACAAGGTCGAGGCGACCCGTGTCGAACAGCGCACCGACTTCGACAAGCTGATCGTCGACGTCGAGACCAAGCAGGCCATGCGCCCGCGTGACGCCATGGCGTCCGCCGGTAAGACCCTGGTCGAGCTGTTCGGTCTGGCGCGCGAGCTCAACATCGACGCCGAAGGCATCGACATGGGCCCCTCGCCGACGGACGCGGCCCTGGCCGCTGATCTCGCCCTGCCGATCGAGGAGCTCGAGCTCACCGTTCGGTCGTACAACTGCCTCAAGCGCGAGGGCATCCACTCCGTGGGTGAGCTCGTGGCCCGCTCCGAGGCGGACCTGCTCGACATTCGCAACTTCGGTGCGAAGTCGATCGACGAGGTCAAGATGAAGCTGAACGGGATGGGCCTGGCGCTGAAGGACTCGCCTCCCGGCTTCGACCCGACCGCTGCGGCTGACGCCTTTGGCGCCGATGACGACGCGGACGCGGGCTTCGTGGAGACCGAGCAGTACTGATTTTTACTGCGGGCCCGCTTCGACTGGTCGCGCCCACGCGGCGGAGCCGCAGATAGATACAGACCCGCGCCCCTATCAGGGCGCGGCCACTGACTCCGGTACCTGATACGGCCGGGGCAGACAACAAGGAGAAACACCATGCCGAAGCCCACCAAGGGTGCCCGTATGGGCGGCAGCGCCGCGCACGAGAAGCTCCTCCTGGCGAACCTTGCCAAGCAGCTCTTCGAGTACGGCCGCATCACCACCACCGAGGCGAAGGCCCGTCGGCTGCGTCCCTACGCGGAGCGTCTGGTCACCAAGGCGAAGAAGGGTGACCTTCACAACCGCCGCCAGGTGCTCCAGGTGATCACGGACAAGAGCATCGTGCACACGCTCTTCACCGAGATCGGCCCGCGCTACGAGAACCGCCCGGGTGGCTACACCCGTATCACCAAGATCGGTAACCGTCGTGGCGACAACGCGCCCATGGCGATCATCGAGCTGGTGGAGGCCCTGACCGTGGCGCAGGCTGCCACCGGTGAGGCCGAGGCGGCGACCAAGCGTGCCGTCAAGGAAGACGCCCTCAAGAAGGACGCGCCCGTCGAGGACGCGCCGGTCGAGGCCGCCGAGGCCCCGGTCGAGGAGTCCAAGGACGCCTGAGGCTCTGCCTTGCTGTGAGCGGGTCCGCCCTTCGGGGCGGGCCCGCTTTCGCGTGGTCGGCTTCCTGAGAGGATCAGTTCTGTGAGTGATGAAGTAGAGCCCGGGTTCGTGCGGGTGCGCCTCGACCTTTCGTACGACGGTAAGGACTTCTCCGGCTGGGCCAAGCAGCGGCAGGGGCAGCGGACCGTTCAGGGCGAGATCGAGGACGCGCTGCGGACCGTGACGCGGTCGCAGGAGACGTACGAGCTGACCGTCGCGGGGCGGACCGACAGCGGGGTGCACGCGCGGGGGCAGGTCGCTCATGTCGATCTGCCCGAGGGGGTGTGGGCCGAGCACAGTGACAAGCTGCTGCGCAGGCTTGCCGGGCGGCTGCCGCACGATGTGCGGATCTGGAAGGTGGCCGAGGCTCCCGCCGGGTTCAACGCGCGGTTCGCGGCCGTGTGGCGGCGTTACGCCTATCGCGTGACCGATCATCCGGGCGGTGTCGATCCCCTGTTGCGCAGTCATGTGCTGTGGCACGACTGGGAGTTGGACCTGGATGCCATGAACGCCGCCGCGGAGAAGCTGCTCGGCGAGCATGATTTCGCCGCCTACTGCAAGAAGCGTGAGGGTGCCACGACCATTCGTACGCTCCAGGAACTGCGGTGGGAGCGGCGGCCCGACGGGATTCTCGAAGCGACCGTGCGGGCCGATGCGTTCTGCCACAACATGGTGCGGTCGTTGGTGGGCGCCATGCTGTTCGTGGGTGACGGGCATCGGCCCGTGGAGTGGCCCGCCAAGGTGCTTGCCGCCGGGGTGCGGGACTCCGCCGTGCATGTCGTACGGCCGCACGGGCTCACGCTCGAGGAAGTCGGCTATCCCGCTGACGAGTTGCTCGCCGCGCGCAGCAAAGAAGCGCGCAACAAGCGGACGTTGCCCGGCGCCGGGTGCTGCTGAGCCCCGGCCGCCGGACTCTCGATCGCCGGACTACTCCGGGGCGGTGGCCGCGGCGGAAGCCTGGGCCTCGCCCCGGCGGTTGATCTGCCCGAAGGCGAAGCGGGCCAGGTCGTTGCCGACGGTGTAGACGCCGGTCTCCTTCTTCGTGACGTCCTTGTCGCTGGTGAAGCCGGAGGTCGTGAAGTAGGCGTAGCGGCCGTAGGCGTTGTACGTGCCACGGCAGACCGCCGTACGGCAGAAGCTGGGCACGCCCTTGCCGGGCAGCGAGACGACCAGGCCCTTCTTCGCCTGCTCGTTGACCTTGGTGGCCTGGGCCGCCGTGTCGAAGACGGCGACGCCGACCGTCACCGCGATGTTGCCCTTCACATAGCTGGCGCGGAAGAGCTGCGTGCAGTCGTGCTTGCTGAGGACCGCGCCCAGTGCGGCCTGGGTGACGCTCGCGCACTTCTTCGTGCCGCTGGTGGCGCCCTTCTTGTAGACGCGGTCGCCCGAGGTCAGCGACTTGCCGGGGAAGAGCGTGTCGGCGCTGAGCGGCGCCTTGTCCTTCTTGGCGCTGGAGATGAACTCCTTGGGGTCCGGCGGGGGCGGCGGCGTCGTCTTTTCGAAGGACGGGCCGGGGTTCGTGCTCGCGCCGGGGATGTCCGCGGTCGACGGCAGCTCGCTGGCCGGTTTGTTCGACGCGGAGGAGTTGTCGCTGTTCGCGGAGACGACCGCGATGGCGACGGCAGCGGCGACCACGACGGTGGCGAGCGCGCCACCGCCGATCATCAGCCATTTGCGGCGCCGGGTACGCGATTCGGATGCCTCGGCGAGCGCTGCCCAGTCAGGCGTCTGTGAATCCCCTGGACCCCACTGAGGTCCACCTTGCCCAAAGCTCATGCGCCGCATCTTAGACGGGGAGTTGGGGATGTTGAGCGGGGGCCGGGGGCGGCGTCCGACCTAGCCTGATCTGTATGAATACGGGCAAAGTAGCTGTTAGTGGATGGTTGCTGCGGCCGGTGACCTGGCATGTCCGGGCGGTGGTCGGGGCCGTGCTGCTCGCCTCGGCCGTCCGGGTGGGGCTGCGGGGTCCGGACGGCGGGATGGACAACGCGATCGTGGTGCGGGCGGCCGAGGCCTGGCTGGACGGGCGCTCGCCCTATGCCGACCGGCATTTCCTCTATCTGCCGGGGGCTGTGCTCGCCGCGGTGCCGCAGGCGCTGCTTCCGGAGTCCGTCGTGCGGTTCCTCGTGCCGGCGGGGGTCGTGGCCGCGCTCGTCCTGGGGTGGGGGTGCGCGCTGCGGCTCCATGGGGTGGCGTGGCGCAGCCGGTTCGCGGCGCTCGGTCTGCTCGCCCTGGCGGTGGGGTTCGCGCCGTTCGGGCACCTCGTCGACCTGGGGAACTGGACGGTCGCATCGGCGGCCGCACTGCCGCTCGCGCTGCTCCTGGTGTGCCGGGGGAAGTGGGTGGCCGCGGGCCTGGTGATCGGGACGGCGGTCGCCGTGAAACCGCTGCTCGTGCCCGTGGTGCTGCTCTTCGTCTTCGCCCGGCGGTGGCGAGGGCTCGGGGCGGCGCTGCTGATGCCCGGAGTGGTGTCCGTGGGGGCGGCACTGGCCATGCCGGATCCGGCGGGGTTCTTCACGCGGACGCTGCCGTTCCTGCTGCGGGGAGACGACTCCTTCGTACGGCTCTACGAGGCGTCGCCCGCAGCCGTCCTGCCGCGGCTCGGGGTGCCGCAGGGGGCGGCCTCGCTGCTCGCCGTCGTGGCCGCCGGTGCGGGGGTGTGGTGCGCGTGGCGGCGGTGGGGGAGCGGTGGGGGGCCGGCGGAGCTGCGGGTGGTCGAGACGGCCGTGATGCTGATGCTGGCGGCCTTCCTGGTGTCCAGGCCTTCGTACGATCACTACCTGGTGGTCGTCGTGCCGCTGCTGCTCGCGGGGGCGCTCGTGCCGGGGGCGGTGGCCGGCGGGCCGTGGTTCTGGCTGGCGCTCGTGCCGCAGATTCCGGGGTTCAGCTGGCCCTGGCTCGAGCCGGGTACCAGGCGGGCCTTCCGGGACTTCATGACGCTCTGTGTGCTGGCGCTCACGGTTGCCCGGAGCTGTGTCCGGACGAGCGGGGTCGGCGTGGAAAGTGTGGACCCGCCTGTGGTGGGCGAGCCGCCGGTGCCGCTCTCCAGAGGTGCGTTTTGACCCGTACGGTGCGGCGCGGGTACTCTCGGGGATTGTTATGCGTATTGGCTTCGTCGTTCTCACGCGAAGGGCCCTTACGTAGGTTCCCTGGAGCAGTTACCAGTGGCTCGCATACGGGCAGCGTCCCCGGCATTGTGAGCCCCAGCTGCATGATCCGCTTCTGGGATGCCGTGTGTCTGGACCCCATCCACTGAAGAAGCGAAGGCTACGAAGTGCGTACGTACAGCCCCAAGCCCGGCGATGTGACCCGCCAGTGGCACGTCATCGACGCTCAGGACATCGTCCTGGGTCGTCTGGCGACCACTGCCGCCATCCTCCTCCGGGGTAAGCACAAGGCGATTTACGCGCCCCACATGGACATGGGCGACTTCGTCATCATCATCAACGCCGACAAGGTTCACCTGTCCGGCAACAAGAAGACCCAGAAGATGGCGTACCGCCACTCCGGTTACCCGGGCGGTCTGCGTTCCGTGCGCTACGACGAGCTTCTTGCGAAGAACCCCGAGAAGGCCGTCGAGAAGGCCATCAAGGGCATGATCCCCAAGAACACCCTGGGCCGTCAGGTGCTCTCGAAGCTGAAGGTCTACGCGGGCGACCAGCACCCGCACGGCGCTCAGCAGCCGGTCCCGTTCGAGATCACCCAGGTCGCGCAGTAGTTCCGGCCACCACCCCCAAAGACGTAAGAAATTCTGAGGAGAATCGTGGCCGAGACCACCGTTGAGCAGCCGGTCGAAGAGACCGAGGTTGTTGACGTAGAGCAGTACACCACCGAGTCCGAGGCGCCCGTCGAGGGCGAGTACACCTCTGAGTCGAACCCCGCGATCTTCGGCGACCCGCAGCCGGCCGCCGGCCTGGGCCGTCGCAAGAACGCGATCGCCCGTGTCCGGATCGTCCCGGGCACCGGCAAGTGGAAGGTCAACGGGCGCACGCTCGAGGGCTACTTCCCGAACAAGGTCCACCAGCAGGAAGTCAACGAGCCCTTCAAGGTGCTCGAGCTCGACAACCGCTACGACGTCATCGCCCGCATCTCGGGTGGCGGCGTCTCCGGTCAGGCCGGTGCGCTCCGTCTGGGTGTCGCCCGTGCGCTGAACGAGGCCGACACCGAGAACAACCGCGCCGCGCTCAAGAAGGCCGGTTACCTCAAGCGTGACGACCGTGCGGTCGAGCGCAAGAAGGCCGGTCTCAAGAAGGCCCGTAAGGCTCCGCAGTACAGCAAGCGTTAATCTGCCTGCTTGTACTGTTCGTTCGCCCCGGCGGCACGTTATGTGCTGCCGGGGCGTTCGTTTATCGGAAACCCCGGTGATCCCGGGAAGAAGTCCGGAGGAGGACAGCAGTGGGACGACTCTTCGGTACGGACGGCGTGCGCGGTGTCGCCAACGCGGATCTGACGGCCGAGCTCGCGCTCGGGCTCTCCGTAGCGGCGGCTCATGTGCTCGGCGAGGTGGGCACGTTCGAGGGCCATCGGCCGGTCGCGGTGGTGGGACGTGATCCCCGCGCGTCGGGGGAGTTCCTGGAGGCCGCGGTGGTCGCCGGTCTCGCGAGCGCGGGCGTGGACGTCCAGCTCGTCGGTGTGCTGCCCACCCCCGCGGTGGCGCATCTCACCGGTGCGCTGGGCGCCGACCTCGGCGTGATGCTCTCCGCGAGCCACAACGCCATGCCGGACAACGGCATCAAGTTCTTCGCGCGCGGCGGCCACAAACTGGCCGACGAGCTCGAGGACCGCATCGAGTCCGTGTACGAGCAGCACCGCACCGGTGCTCCCTGGCAGCGCCCCACGGGCGCGGGCGTCGGCCGCGTGCAGACGTACGACCAGGGGCTCGACCAGTACGTCGCACACCTCCTCGGTGTGCTCCCCAACCGCCTCGACGGACTGACGATCGTCCTCGACGAGGCGCACGGCGCCGCCGCCCGCGTCTCGCCCGAGGCGTTCGCACGCGCCGGTGCCGAGATCATCACGATCGGCGCCAAGCCGGACGGCCTGAACATCAACGACGGGTGCGGATCGACGCACTTGGGGCTGCTCAAGGCCGCCGTCGTCGAGCACGGCGCCGACTTCGGTGTCGCGCACGACGGGGACGCCGACCGGTGCCTCGCCGTGGACCACACGGGTGCCGAGATCGACGGGGATCAGATCCTCGCCGTCCTCGCGCTCGCCATGCGGGAGCACGGCACGCTGCGCTCGGACACCGTTGTCGCGACGGTCATGTCGAACCTGGGCTTCAAGCTGGCCATGGAGCGCGAGGGCCTCTCCCTCGTGCAGACCGCTGTCGGCGACCGGTATGTGCTCGAGTCGATGAAGGAGCACGGCTTCGCCCTCGGCGGCGAGCAGTCCGGGCACGTGATCATCCTCGACCACGCGACCACCGGTGACGGCACGCTGACGGGTCTTCTGCTCGCGGCACGCGTCGCCGAGACCGGGCGCAGCCTCGCGGAGCTCGCCGGGGTCATGCAGCGGCTTCCGCAGGTCCTCATCAACGTGCCCGACGTCGACAAGTCCCGGGTCGCGACCTCCGCCCAGCTGACGGCGGCCGTCGCCGATGCCGAGCGTGAACTGGGCGCCACCGGGCGGGTGTTGCTGCGCTCGTCCGGCACGGAGCCGCTGGTGCGGGTCATGGTCGAGGCCGCCGACATCGACCAGGCGCGGTCCGTGGCCGAGCAGCTCGCCGACGTGGTGAAGTCCGCGCTGGGCTAGGACAGTTGTGCCTTGGCGGTACGTTCGCGCTGCCTGGCCCAGAGGAACTTCTGGGCGAGCAGCGTGAGCGTACCGGCGAGGACGATGCCCAGCAGGTTGAGCAGGAGCTGTTCCGTGGAGCCCCAGGTCTGCTCGGCGTCTCCGTAGCTGAGCGCCACCGCGGCGTTGGCCGCCGCGGGGACCGTCGTCACGGAGATGGCGACGCCGACCAGAGCGCCCGACTTCGCCGATGTGAGTGAGAGCGTTCCGGCGGCTCCGGCGAGGACCGCCACGACGAACGAGAACCAGTCGGGCGCGTACACGAAGCTGGTGTTGGGGCGCTCCTGGTCCAGTTTCTTCTCGCTGAACAGGCTTACCGCGTCCATGAAGTAGCTGAAGCCGACCGTCACCGCCATCGCCACCGCGAAGCCCACCAGGATCGCGATGAGCGAGCGCATGGCCAGGCGCGGGGCGCGCTGGACCAGAGCGGTGCAGAAGCCCGCGAGAGGGCCGAACTCGGGGCCCACCGCCATCGCGCCGACGATCAGGATCGCGTTGTCGAGGACCACACCGCAGGCCGCGATCATCGTGGCGAGCGTGATGAACGCGACGTACGTGATCGAGAGCGTCGACTCCTCGTGGGTCGCGTCGGTGAGTTGCTCCCACAGGACCGCGTCCGCGCCTTCGCCCGGTGCGTCCTTCTCCGCCTTGTCGGCGCGATGGGACAGGGACAGGTCGATGTTCTCGACCGCGATCGAGCCCGACTCGTCGATGCCGAGCGCGCGCAGGGCGCCGATCAGTTCGTCCCCCGCCTCGCGGGCCACGTCGCACATCACGACGTCGCCCGTGGGGTTGCGGGCCGCGCCCGGCACGACGGCGAGGTGCGTGGCGCCGACCGTCCGCTCGATCAGGCGCACCACGTCATCCGTCTTGTCCGCCGGGGTGATCAGGCGTAGATGCAACATGCGCGCAGGTTAGCCGCCGGTTCGGAGTTCGCGCAGGTTCAGAGTTTGCGCAGGCTCAGTCTCTGCACCTTGTGGTCGGGGCCTTTGCGGATGACGAGGGCCGCACGGCCCCGAGTGGGGGCCACGTTCTCCACGAGGTTGGCCTTGTTGATGGTGCGCCAGGTGGTGCGGGCGTAGTCCAGGGCCTCCTCCTCGGAGACCTGGGTGTACTTGCGGAAGTACGAGGACGGGTTCTGGAACGCCGTGTCGCGCAGCTTCTTGAAGCGGTTCAGGTACCAGCGCTCGATGTCCTCCACGCGCGCGTCGACGTACACGCTGAAGTCGAAGTAGTCGGCGAGGCCCACGCGGGTACGGCCGTCCTTGCCGGGCAGGGCCGGCTGGAGGACGTTCAGGCCCTCCACGATGAGGATGTCGGGGCGGCGGACCGTGAGGCGCTGGCCGGGCACGATGTCGTAGATCAGGTGGGAGTAGACGGGGGCGGTCACCTCGTCCTTGCCCGCCTTGATGTCCGCCACGAAGCGGGTCAGGGCACGGCGGTCGTACGACTCGGGGAAGCCCTTGCGGGACATCAGGCCGCGGGCCTCCAGCTCCTTGGTGGGCAGGAGGAAGCCGTCGGTGGTCACCAGCTCCACCCGGGGGTGCTCCGGCCAGCGGGAGAGCAGGGCCTGAAGGAGGCGGGCGACCGTGGACTTGCCGACGGCCACGGAGCCCGCGACTCCTATGACGAAGGGCGTCCCCGACTGGGAGCCCTTTTCGCCGAGGAAGGTGTTGAGGGCGCCGCGCAGGCCGTCGGTCGCGCCTACGTAGAGGTTCAGGAGGCGGGAGAGCGGGAGATAGATGTCCCGCACTTCGTCCAGGTCGATGACGTCGCCGAGACCGCGCAGCTTTTCGAGTTCCGCGGCGGTCAGCGGGAGCGGCGTCTTGTCGCGCAGGGCGCTCCACTCGGTGCGGGTGAGGTCGACGTAGGGAGTCGCCTCCGGCTTGTGCCGGTGGGCGCTCCGAGGTGTCGTCGGGGGTTCGGAGACCGAAGAGATCACAGTCCATTGTTACGGCTGTTTGAACGGGGTGGAGGGTGGGGTGCGTCACCCCCCGCGGGCCTTGAGCGGTTCAGCGGTGGGTGCTCGTAGGCTGCTGCTCGTGATTATCGGGGTCGGTATCGACGTGGCGGAGATCGAGCGGTTCGGGGCCGCGCTCGAGCGCACGGCCGGGATGGCCGAGCGGCTTTTCGTGGAGCGGGAGTTGCTGCTGCCCAGCGGGGAGCGGCGGGGGATCGCCTCGCTGGCGGCGCGGTTCGCGGCCAAGGAGGCGCTGGCCAAGGCGTTGGGGGCGCCTGCGGGGCTGCGGTGGACGGACGCGGAGGTGTTCGTCGAGGAGAGTGGTCAGCCGCGCGTACGGGTGAAGGGGACGGTCGCCGCGCGGGCCGCCGAGTTGGGGGTGTGGTCGTGGCACGTCTCGCTCAGTCATGACGCGGGGGTCGCGTCAGCCGTGGTGATTGCTGAGGGGTAGGCGCCGGGTGACACTCGGGTCATGCGTACTGCGTACAGCGTGGAATCGGTCAGGGCCGCCGAGCGGGAACTGATGGCCCGGGTGCCGGAAGGGGCCCTGATGCAGCGGGCCGCCGCGGGGCTCGCGGTGGTCTGTGCCGAGGTGCTCGGCAAGGTGTACGGCGCCCGTGTCGTACTCCTCGTGGGCAGCGGGGACAACGGGGGCGATGCCCTCTACGCGGGGGCCAGGCTCGCCCGGCGCGGGGCGGGGGTTTTTGCGGTGCTGCTGTCGCCCGAGCGGGTGCATGTGGGCGGGCTCGCGGCCTTCCGTGCGGCCGGGGGGCGGGTCGCCGGTTCTGCGGATGCCGTGGCTGCGGATGTCGTGCGGAGGGCCGATCTTGTCGTCGACGGGATCGTCGGTATCGGGGGGCAGGGCGGGCTGCGGGCCGGGGCGGCTCAACTGGCGGGGACTGTGCGGGAGTCGGGGGCGCCTGTAGTCGCCGTCGATCTGCCGAGCGGGGTGGACGCCGACAGCGGGGTGGTGAGCGGGGACGCGGTCCGGGCCGATGTGACGGTGACCTTCGGGGCGTACAAGCCGGGGCTTCTGATCGATCCGGGGCGGGAGTACGCGGGTGTCGTGCGGCTCGTCGACATCGGGCTCGGGGCGGTGCTCGGTGAGGGGGAGGCCGAGGCGCTTCAGTACGCCGATGTGGCCTCGCTCCTGCCGTTGCCGACCGGGGAGAGCGACAAGTACCGGCGGGGTGTCGTGGGGATCGTCGCCGGGTCCGCCCGGTATCCGGGGGCCGCTGTGCTCGCGGTGGCCGGTGCCTTGCGAGGCGGGGCGGGGGCCGTGCGGTACGTGGGGCCCGCCGCCGACGCGGTGATCGCCCGCTTTCCGGAGGTGCTCGTCTCCGATGGGCCCGCGGCCAAGGCCGGGCGCGTGCAGGCGTGGGTGGCAGGGCCGGGGCTCGGGGACGATGCCGAGCGGCTGGCGGACGTGGTCGGCGCCGATGTGCCCGTACTGATCGACGCGGACGGGCTGCGGCTCGTCGATGCGGGCGTGGTGCGGGGGAGGGACGCGCCCACCTTGCTCACGCCCCATGCGGGGGAGGCCGCCGCCCTGTTGGGGGTCGCGCGGGAGGAGGTCGAACGCGGGCGGCTTGCCGCTGTGCGGGAGTTGGCGGGGCGGTACGGGGCGACTGTGCTGCTCAAGGGGGCTACGACGTTGGTCGCAGGGCGCGACGGGGACGTGCGGGGCGGTGCTGTGCGGGTCAACCCGACCGGGACGCCGTGGCTCGCCACCGCCGGGAGCGGGGACGTGCTTTCGGGGCTCTCCGGAGCCTTGCTCGCCGCCGGGCTCGGGGCTCGGGACGCGGGGTCCGTGGGCGCCTATCTGCATGGGCTCGCCGGGCGGCACGCGGCGGACGGGGCGCCGGTGGGGGCGCAGGACGTGGCGGAGGCGATTCCGGCGGCCTGGCGGGACGTACGCGGGTAGCGGGGATGTACGGAGGTAGCGGGGACGTACGGAGGTGAAGGAGCCCTTCGGGTGACCTCACCGCGCGGCACTGCGTGACCGGAGTGGCGCCGGGGTTCGCTCATCGCATGATCAGTAAGACAGCCAAGGGTGGCCTGGCCATGCTCCTCGCGGTGGCCGCCGCGCTTCCGGCGGGCCCCGCGCTCGCCGACCCCGCACCGCCGAGACCCGCGTCCCCCGGCGCCCGCCTGGTCCCCGGTGTCCCGCTTCCGCCGAGCCACCCGTGGCAGCTCGACACCCCGGACCAGGCGATGGCGCCGCGCGTCTATACGCCCAGCGCCGCCGAGGACGCCGTCGAGCCGGATGCCGCTGTCGGCGAGCAGCTCATCGAGTACGTGCCGCGCAGCGAGGTCTCCGCCGCCCGCTGCACCACGCGCAGCGGCCCCCATCAGCGCCAGGCCGAGCGGTGGTTGAAGCTCACCGTGGACGGCAAGCAGTCCCCGGAGGACTGCCGGGCGATCCGCGCCTTCCAGCGCAAGGAAGGCATCCGGCCCGCCATCGGCTTCGCCGGGCCCGTCACCTGGGCCCGGATGCGGCTGATCGCCGCCCGCGAGAAGCCGAACGCGGCGAAGAAGTGCCCCACGCCCGCGCAGCGCCTCGCCTGCGTCGATCTGCGGCGGCAGCTGATGTGGGTGCAGAAGGGCAAGAAGGTGCTGCTCGGTCCGGTGCCCATCAGGAGCGGGCGGGCCGGGTACACGACGCGCACCGGCTGGAACAAGATCTACTGGAAGCACAAGAACCACTGGTCGTCGATCTACGAGACGCCCATGCCGTACAGCCAGTTCTTCAACGGCGGACAGGCCTTCCACGGCATCTACGGCAACATCTACAACCCCCCTGGTTCGCGCGGCTGTGTGAACATGCGGATCGCCGACGCGCGCGCCCTGTGGAAGACGCTGCACAAGGGCGACCGGGTCTACGCGTGGGGACGCAGGCCCGGGACCTGAGGCGCGCGGCTGCGAGGGTGTCAGTGGGCTCTGAGACACTGGTCGGCGTTATGACTGAGACCGCACCCCTGCGTGCCCGCGCCGAGATCGACCTGGCCGCCCTCCGGGCCAATGTGCGGACTCTGCGCGCCCATGCGCCGGGCGCCGCCTTCATGGCCGTAGTGAAGGCGGACGGGTACGGCCACGGCATGGTGCCCTGCGCCCGCGCCGCCATCGAGGCGGGAGCCACCTGGGTGGGCACCGCGACCCCCGAGGAGGCGCTCGCCCTGCGCGCCGCCGGGATCCAGGGGCGCGTCATGTGCTGGCTGTGGACCCCGGGCGGGCCCTGGCGCGAGGCCATCGAGGCCGATCTCGACATGTCGGTGAGCGGGCTCTGGGCGCTGCGCGAAGTGTCCGCCGCGGCGCGGGCGGTGGGGCGTACGGCGCGTATTCAGTTGAAGGCCGACACCGGGCTTGGGCGCAATGGCTGTATGCCGGGCGACTGGCCCGAGCTCGTCTCGCAGGCAGGTCAGGCCGAGGCCGAGGGCCTGGTGCGCGTCACCGGGCTCTGGTCGCACTTCGCGTGCGCCGATGAGCCGGGGCATCCGTCCATCGCCGCCCAGCTCGCCCTCTTCCGCGAGATGGTCGCGGCGGCCGAGGAGCGGGGGATCAGGCCCGAGGTGCGGCACATCGCCAACTCCCCCGGGACACTCACGCTTCCCGAGACCCACTTCGATCTCGTACGACCGGGGATCGCGATGTACGGGATCTCGCCCAGCCCCGAGGTCGGGACCCCGCAGGAGTTCGGCCTTCGCCCCGTCATGACGCTCAGCGCCTCGCTCGCCCTGGTGAAGCACGTCCCCGGGGGTCACGGCGTGAGCTACGGGCATCACTACATCACCCCCGGAGACACGACTCTGGGGCTCGTGCCTGTCGGGTACGGGGACGGGATCCCGCGGCACGCGTCCGGCACCGGGCCCGTGCTCGTCGGGGGCAAGTGGCGCACGGTGGCCGGGCGCATCGCGATGGACCAGTTCGTGGTCGACCTCGGCGGGGACGAGCCGGAGCCGGGCGCCGAAGCCGTCCTGTTCGGGCCCGGTGACCGGGGCGAGCCGACCGCCGAGGACTGGGCACAGGCGGCGGGCACCATCGCGTACGAGATCGTCACACGCATCGGATCGCGCGTTCCGCGCGTCTATGTGAATGAGCGACCCGACGAGTGAGTAGGAGCGGCACGTGAGCGAGACCAGCACGGGGGCGGCCGCGGAAGTGGTGACGGAAGTCGCCGCTGCGGCCGGGAACTGGCGCAGGGCCGGCCTCGCCGGTGCCGCGATAGGCGTCGTCGCCGCGGGTGCCGCGGCCGGTGTCGCCATCGAGCGGCTGACCGTCGGCCGCGGTATGCGCAAGAAGGCGCGGCTGGCGCTCGACGCGTCGGGGCCGTACGGATCGCTGCGCGGTATGCCGGGCACGGCGTACGCGGACGACGGCACGGAGCTTTCGTACGAGGTCGACGAGGCCGATCCGGAGAGCGCGCAGTCACCGCGCCGCCGCAGGCTCTTCGGGCGCAAGGCACCCGCTCCCGTCACCGTCGTCTTCAGCCATGGCTACTGTCTGAGCCAGGACTCCTGGCACTTCCAGCGGGCGGCCCTGCGCGGCGTCGTGCGCTGTGTGTACTGGGACCAGCGCAGCCACGGCAGGTCGGGGCGCGGTGCCGCGCAGCTCGCGGACGGGACGCCGGTCTCCATCGACGAGTTGGGCCGGGACCTGAAGGCCGTCATCGACGCGGCGGCGCCCGAGGGACCGCTGGTCCTCGTCGGGCACTCCATGGGCGGCATGACGACGATGGCCCTCGCCGACCACTTCCCGGAGCTGATCCGTGAGCGCGTCGTCGGCGTCGCCCTCGTCGGTACGTCGTCCGGGCGGCTCGGCCAGGTCAACTTCGGGCTTCCGGTCGCCGGGATGAACGCCGTGCGGCGGGTGCTTCCGGGTGTCCTGAAGGCGCTCGGCTCGCAGGCCGACCTTGTGGAGAAGGGGCGGCGGGCCACCGCGGACCTTTTCGCGAGCGTCATCAAGCGCTATTCGTTCTCGTCGAAGGACGTGGACCCGGCGATCTCGCGGTTCGCCGAACGGATGATCGAGTCGACGCCGATCGACGTGGTCGCCGAGTTCTATCCGGCGTTCGCCGAGCACGACAAGGCGGAGGCGCTGAAACACTTCACGGAGTTCCCGGTGCTCGTCCTGGCCGGGGACAAGGATCTGGTGACGCCGAGCGAGCACAGCGAGGCCATCGCCGATCTGCTCCCGGATGCCGAGCTCGTGCTCGTCCCCGACGCGGGGCACCTGGTCATGCTGGAGCACCCCGATGTGGTCACGGACCGGCTCGCGGACCTCCTCGGCCGTGCGGGAGCCGTTCCTGCGGCGGCTGATGCGCGGACGTCCAGCGGCTAACGTGGGTGGGTATGGAAGCACCGTACGATCCGGCCCCTGTGAACTCCCTCGGCATCACCGTCAACTCCCCTGAGCAGATGGGTGAGTTGGGCCGCCGCCTGGCGAAAATGCTGCGCCCCGGCGACCTCGTGATGCTCACCGGTGAGCTCGGCGCGGGCAAGACGACACTGGCCCGCGGCCTGGGCGACGGCCTCGGCGTCCGCGGCGCGGTCACGTCCCCGACCTTCGTCATCGCCCGCGTCCACCCGTCACTCTCCGACGGCCCGCCCCTGGTGCACGTGGACGCGTACCGCCTGGGCGGCGGGCTCGACGAGATGGAGGACCTGGACCTCGATGTCTCGCTGCCCGAATCGGTGATCGTCGTGGAGTGGGGCGACGGCAAGGTCGAGGAGCTCTCGGACGACCGCCTGCGTGTCGTCATCGACCGCGCCGTCGGCGACACGACGGACGAGGTGCGGGAAGTGACGCTGACCGGGGTCGGGGCGCGGTGGACGGACGCGGACCTGACACTGCTGTCCGCCTGAGCCTCGTACGGCCGCCAAGGTCTTCAACGGCCTCGTACGTTCCACTGAACGTTCCGACAAGTCGTCGGCAAGATGTTGCGCGGCGTGCGTCGCGCGTGGTCACATGGATGCCAGTACTGGTTAGGTCTACCTAACCACGTCTGCCCCCGGAGCCCCAGGAGGCATCCATGTCGGCTTCAGAACGTGACCCACAGCCGCGGCCGCACGGTCTTTCGGGGCCATCGGGGATCTCGATGAGCGATCTGCTGGCGTCCTGCGCGGCGGCGAGCGCGGTGTCGACACCGCCACGCCGGCACGCGGACCCGGAAGTCCCTACGGAACGACGACGACCTTCTTGCTGATCGTCGCGAACTCCCACATCGCGTTGCCGTCCTTGCGCGACTCGCGGATACCGCCGGTCTTCTTGTCCGGGTCCGGCTTCGGCGTCGAGCCGTCCATCGCCGCGCTGAAGCCGATCGCGATGCCGTCCACGGTCGCGAAGCGCACGACGTGCTCGATCGCCACCCCGTCCGTACCGGTGACCTTCCCCGAGCGCGAGGTGACGGCGTACGTCCCCGGCACCGGGTCCACCGTGCTCGGCGTGACCTTGAAGGTGCGCCGCGTCTTGCCGGAGCCCGCGACGAGCCACACGCGGTCGTCGCCCACGGAGTAGACGACCCGCTCGCCCGCACCGGACCGCGCCGGGAGCGCCGTCCGGTGGGCCTTGTCCTTGGGGGAGCGCGACGCCGACGCCGAAGGGGACGTGTCCGGCTTCTTGCCCAGGTCGTCCGGCGCGCTGGCCGAGGCCTGGTAAGCGAGGAAGCCGACCGCGGCGACCGCGGCGGCGGTGAGCCCGGCCACGATTCCCGAGCTGCTCCTTGACACCTGCGCCACCCTCTTCGTACTCCGTACGGCTATGGGGTGACGTTAGCAGCAGGTGTGCGGCATCCCGGGTCGGCCGTGCGCCGTGCGCCGGAGCCGTAGGCTATTCGCGTGCTCTTGCTCGCTCTGGATACCGCCACTCCCGCCGTCACCGTCGCGCTGCACGACGGCTCGACCGTCGTCGCAGCCTCCAGTCAGGTGGACGCCCGCCGCCATGGCGAGCTGCTGCTTCCCGCCGTCGACCGGGTGCTCTCCGACGCCGGGCTGAGACTCGATGCCGTGACCGGCATCGTGGTCGGCATCGGCCCCGGCCCCTACACGGGCCTGCGCGTCGGCCTGATGACCGCCGACACCTTCGGCCTCGCGCTCGGTGTGCCGGTGCACGGGGTGTGCACGCTCGACGGCCTCGCGTATGAGTCCGGCATCGAGAGCGGCCCCTTCGTCGTCGCCACGGACGCGCGGCGCAAGGAGGTCTACTGGGCGCGGTACGCGGACCCGCGCACCCGCCTCACCGAGGCCGCAGTGGACCGCCCCGCCGACATCGCGGACGAGGTGGCGGGCCTGCCGGCCGTCGGCGCGGGCGCGGTGCTCTACCCCGAGACCTTCCCCGACGCCCGTGCGCCCGAGTACGTCTCGGCGGGCTCGCTCGCCTCGCTCGCCGCTGAGAAGCTGGCCGCGGGCGAGGAACTGCCGGCCCCCCGGCCGCTGTACCTCCGCCGTCCTGACGCTCAGGTCCCCAAGAACTACAAGGTGGTCACCCCCAAGTGACATCCGTGACGACAGCTGTCCTGCGCGAGATGCGCTGGTGGGACATCGAGCCCGTCTTCGTCCTCGAGAAGGAACTCTTCCCGGACGACGCCTGGTCGCGCGGCATGTTCTGGTCCGAGCTCGCCCATGCGCGCGGGCCGCTGGCCACCCGCCGCTACGTGGTGGCGACGGACGGGGACCGTCTCGTCGGGTACGCGGGTCTCGCATCGGCCGGTGACCAGGCCGACGTACAGACCATCGCGGTGGCCCCGAGCCACTGGAGCACGGGGCTCGGCTCCCTGCTCCTCACCGATCTGCTGGGTGCGGCGACCGCCTTCGAGTGCTCCGAGGTCCTGCTCGAAGTGCGGGTCGACAACAAGCGGGCGCAGAAGCTGTACGAGCGCTTCGGCTTCGAGCCCATCGGCTTCCGGCGCGGCTACTACCAGCCGGGCAACGTGGACGCCCTGGTGATGCGCCTGACCGACCCCTCAACCTCCGTACAAGGAACCGACACCCATGGCTGACTCGCGCGACCAACCTCTCGTCCTCGGGATCGAGACCTCCTGCGACGAGACCGGCGTCGGCATCGTCCGTGGCACCACCCTGCTCGCGGACGCCGTCGCCTCCAGCGTCGACGAGCACGCGCGCTTCGGCGGTGTCGTGCCCGAGGTCGCGTCGCGGGCACACCTGGAGGCGATGGTGCCGACCATCGAGCGCGCCCTGAAGGAAGCGGGGGTGACGGCGAGGGACCTCGACGGCATCGCGGTGACCGCGGGGCCCGGTCTCGCGGGCGCGCTGCTCGTGGGCGTATCGGCGGCCAAGACATACGCGTACGCGCTCGGCAAACCGCTCTATGGAGTGAACCACCTGGCCTCGCACATCTGCGTCGACCAGCTGGAGCACGGCACGCTGCCCGAGCCGACGATGGCGCTGCTCGTCTCCGGCGGCCACTCCTCGCTGCTGCTCTCCTCCGACATCACATCGGACGTACGACCGCTGGGCGCGACGATCGACGACGCGGCGGGCGAGGCCTTCGACAAGATCGCACGGGTACTCAACCTGGGCTTCCCGGGCGGTCCCGTCATCGACCGGTACGCGAAGGAGGGCGACCCGAACGCGATCACCTTCCCGCGCGGCCTCACCGGGCCGCGCGACGCCGCGTACGACTTCTCCTTCTCCGGCCTGAAGACGTCCGTCGCCCGCTGGATCGAGGCGAAGCGGGCCGCCGGCGAGGACATTCCCGTACGTGATGTGGCGGCGTCCTTCCAGGAGGCGGTCGTCGACGTGCTGACCCGCAAGGCCGTACGGGCCTGCAAGGACGAGGGCGTGGACCACCTCATGATCGGCGGCGGTGTCGCCGCCAACACGCGGCTTCGGGCCCTCGCCCAGGAGCGCTGCGAGGCGGCCGGGATCCGGCTCCGGGTGCCGCGGCCGAAGCTGTGCACGGACAACGGCGCGATGGTGGCGGCTCTCGGCGCGGAGATGGTGGCGCGGAACCGGTCGGCGTCCGACTGGGATCTTTCGGCGGACTCTTCGCTGCCGGTTACGGAGCCGCACGTTCCGGGGCACGCGCATACGAGCGATCACGACCACGATCATGTGCACGAGGTCAGCAAGGACAATCTCTACTCATGACCGTCGCGCTGATGTGGGAGGCCCGTGCCGCCGAGGGGCGGGGCGATGAACTGCTCGCCTGGGCGCGGGCGCAGGTGCTCGACGGGGAGCCGGTCCGGCGGGAGAGCTTCTGCGCCCCGCAGGACCGGGTGCTCGTCCTGACCTGGTGGGACGCCGCGTACGACGCTGACCTGCCCGAACTGCCGGAGCCCGCACCGGAGTTGGTGATGCGGGCGGTGCACAGGTGGCGGTTCGAGTCGGTGGGCCTGGACTGACTCCCCGTACCGGCCGGGGGTGGTTCAGGGGCGTCGCGCCCGGCCCAGGAGCCCGTCGATGACCGCGCCCAGCTGCTCGGACACGTCGTAGGCCTCGGTCAGTTCCAGCCAGCGGTCGGCGAGCGCTGTCATGTGGGGCAGGTCGGTGGCGTCCGCCTCCGTGATCATGCCGGGGAAGTGGCGCTTGCGGTCCGGTTCCGCGGAGCGGCGGGCCATCGCCTGCCGGAAGACCAGGTCGCCGTAGACGCAGTGCCAGATGGTGCGGTAGGCCGCGACGGCCTGGGCCTGGGTGAGCCCGCAGGCGATGCCGCAGCCGATGATCTCCTCGACCATCCACAGGGCGCCCTTGTCGGTGAGGTCGCCGAGGCTCAGTACCTCGACCACCCACGGCATCCGCGCCAGCGTGTCGTGCATGTGCAGGGAGACCGCGAGCAGCCGGTCGCGCGGATCGTCGGGGAGCTCGGGGCGCGGGGTCGAGTCGGCCGTCCCTGACAGGGTGAGCATCAGGAGCTCGTCCTTGTCGTGTACGTGGTGGTAGAGCGCCATGGGGGTCGTGCCGACCTCCTTGGCGACCCGGCGCATGCTCAGGGCGGCCACGCCCTCCTCCTGGAGGATGCGGCGCGCGACGTCGACGATCGTGTCGAGGTCGATGCGGCTGGGGCGGCCGCGCTTCTTCTTCTCGCCGCCTGATTTCGCTGTTTCTGGCTCTGGCGCTGGTGCTGGCTCTGCCTTCTCTGCTTCCACGTGGCTCATTGTCGCGCCCGCGGCGGGTGGGTGGTGCTCTCCGCTGTATTTTCTATACGCGTATAGTAATGTGCGTGGGCATGGTGAATACCACTGACTCCACCACTGACTCCACTGCTGACTCCCCGCCCTCACAGACCCGTTGGCTGCTCCCGGTGCTGCTCACCGTGCAGTTCCTGGTCTCCCTCGACATGTCCGTCGTCAACATCGCGCTGCCCGACATCGGCGACGACCTCGGCTTCGGTGCCGATTCGCTGCTCTGGGTCGTCAACGCCTACGCGCTCGCCTTCGGCGGCCTCCTCATGCTGGGCGGCCGCCTCGCCGACCTGGCGGGGCGGCGGCGCACCCTGATCGCCGGGTTCGCCGTCTTCGGCGTCGCCAGCCTGGCGGGCGGGCTCGCGCAGACACCGGGGCAGTTGGTCGCGGCGCGGGCCGTGCAGGGCGTGGGGGCGGCGGCGCTCGCACCGGTCGCCCTCGCGCTGATCACCGTCAACTACGCGGCGGGGCCCGCGCGTTCAAAGGCGCTCGGACTCTGGGGTGCGGCGGGCGCGCTCGGTGCTGCGGTCGGGGTGATGGCGGGCGGGCTGCTCACGGACGTGGCGGGCTGGCGCTCGGTGATGCTGGTCAACGTCCCCGTGGTGCTCGGCGCCCTCGCCCTCTCGCGGCGGGGCGTGCCCGCCGACCGGCGCACCGGGCCCGCGCCGCGCCTCGACGTGGTGGGGGCGCTCCTCGTCACCGCGGGGATGGCGGTGCTCGTCCTCGGGCTCGTGCGCACGGAGACGTACGCATGGGGGTCCGGCACGACCCTGGGCACGCTCGGTGCGGCGGCGGGGCTCCTTGTCGCGTTCGCCGTCGTCGAATCCCGCAAGCGGGAGCCGCTGCTCCGGCTCGGCCTGCTCAGGAACAGGCCCGTGCTCTCCGCGAACGCGTTCGCGCTGCTGATGTCATCGGGGCAGTTCGCCGCCTTCTACTTCACCTCGCTCTACCTCCAGGAGGTCATGTCGTACGGATCGACGCGGGCGGGGGCGGCGTTCCTGCCGTTCTGCGCGGGCGTCGTCGCCGGGTCGGTGATCTCGGCGCGGAAGGCCGGGCGGTTCGGGGAGCGGGCGCTCCTGGTGACCGGCGGGCTCCTCGGGGCGGCCGGGTTCGGGTGGTTCGCCCTCGCGGTCGGGCCAGGCGGCACCTTCCTGGGGTCCGTCGTGGGGCCCTCGCTGGTCGCGAGCGTCGGCATCGGCATGTGCTTCGTGCCGCTGGGCTCGGCGGCGACGTCAGGTGTCGCCGCCGAGGAGACCGGCATGGCGTCGGGGCTGCTCAACAGCTCACGCCAGCTGGGCGGCTCGCTGGGGCTCGCGGTCCTGGTCACGGTGGCGTCGGGCGTCACGGGGGAGCGCCGGAGTCCTGGCGCGCTCGCGGACGGGTACGCGATGGCGTTCGGGGTCGCTGCGGCGCTGCTGGTCGCGGCCGCGCTGGCGACGGCGGTGCTGCATCGTGCGCCAGCACGGCTGCGACCTGCACAGACGTATGACCGGAAAGATTCTTCGAAGAATCTGGGCGACGATGTCGATCCGGGCGTCTCCCGTTCGACGCATGGGTGAGAGGCGGGAAGAAGCCCCGCCACCACCCGATGGGAGAGCACCGTGCCGCGCTACCTGACGATGATCCGTATCAACGAGAACGACATGCCCGACGAGGGTGGTCCGAGCCTCGAACTGCAGGAGCGCATGGGCGTGCTGTTCGAGGAGATGACCAAGGCCGGGGTGATGCTCGACAACGCGGGCCTCCGGCCGACCGCCGAGGGCGCTCGCGTCACCTGGGAGAAGGGTGAACTGTCCGTCACCGACGGTCCGTTCACCGAGACCAAGGAGGTCATCGGCGGTTACTCGATCATGCAGGCCAAGGACAGTGCCGAGGCGATCGAGTGGACCAAGCGGTTCCTGAAGACCCACGAGGAGTACTGGACGATCACCGTGGAGGTGCGGGAGATCGGGGAGGGCTGAGGGGGAACCCGACCCTGGCCTGAGCCTTTGCGGCGTCCGCGGTGGGGTGCTCTGATGGGTGGCCGTGAGCCAACCGCCGGAGCACCCCCGCTGCCGTACGTCGTCGGACACCGTCGAGACCGTCTTCCGCATGGAGTCGCCGCGCATCATCGCCGGCGTCGCGCGGATCGTGCGGGACGTCGGCATCGCCGAGGAGCTGGCGCAGGACGCCTTGGTCGCGGCCCTCGAACAGTGGCCGGATGCGGGCGTCCCCGACAACCCGGGCGCCTGGCTCATGGCCACCGCCAGGAACCGTGCCGTCGACCTGGTGCGCCGCCGGGAGCGCTACGCGCGCAAGCTGGCGGAGGTCGGCCGGGACCTGGAGTCCGCGCCGCCGCACGTCATGGACGAACCGGCGGACCCCGACGACATCGACGACGACCTCCTCCGCCTCGTCTTCACCGCCTGCCACCCGGTGCTCTCCGCCGAGGCCCGCGTCGCGCTGACCCTGCGGCTGCTCGGCGGTCTGACCACCGCGGAGATCGCGCGCGCGGTGCTCGCGCCGGAGGCGACGGTGGCGCAGCGGATCGTGCGGGCGAAGCGGACCCTCGCCGCGAAGGGCGTCGTCTTCGAAGTCCCGTACGGCCCGGACCGGGAGGCCCGCCTCGGGTCCGTCCTCGGGGTCATCTACCTCATCTTCAACGAGGGGTACGCCGCTACCGCGGGGGACGACTGGCTGCGCCCCGCGTTGTGCGAGGACGCGCTGAGGCTGGCCCGGGTGCTCGCGGGCCTGATGCCCAAGGAACCCGAAGTGCACGGCCTTGCGGCGCTGCTGGAGCTCCAGGCTTCGCGCGCGGCGGCGCGGACGGGCCCGTCCGGCGAACCGGTCCTGCTCAAGGACCAGAACCGGGCCCGCTGGAACCGGCCGCTGATCCGGCGGGGCTTCGCCGCTCTGGAGCGGGCGCAGGAGGTGTCCACGGGGGCGGCAGGCCCCTACGCGCTACAGGCCGCGATCGCGGCCTGTCACGCCCATGCGCATACGTACGGGGAGACCGACTGGCGGCAGATCGCAGCCCTCTACGCCCTGCTCGCGGCCCGCACTCCGTCCCCGGTGGTCGAGCTGAACCGCGCGGTCGCGGTGTCGATGGCCTCCGGCCCGGCGGAGGCATTGCCCCTGGTGGACGCGCTCGCGGCGGAACCTTCCCTGCGGGGTTACCACTTGCTGCCGAGTGTGCGGGGGGATCTGCTGGCCCGCCTGGGGCGGCGGGCGGAGGCGCGGGCGGAGTTCGAGCGGGCGGCGGGGCTTGCGGGGAATGCGCGGGAGCGGGAGTTGCTGCTGGGGCGGGCGGAGGCGCTGCGGGGTGATCGGGCGGGTAGGTGGGAGAGCTAGCCGCTCCGGCGTTTGAGGAGCGGGGTTCGGGGCGGAGCCCCGTGGCGGTCACCCCGCCGCCGGGTGCCCGATCAGCATCGTCGGGGCGCCGGCCACCCGCGTGAGGAACACGGTGGCTGAGTTCTTGCCCTGCGGCTTCACCTTCCGGCGGAGTTCCTCCGGTTCCACCGCCGAGCCTCGCTTCTTCACCGTCAGGACGCCGACACCCCGCTCCCGCAGCAGCGCCTTCAGCTTCTTCACCCCGAAGGGGAGTTGGTCCGTGATCTCGTACGCCACCGCGTACGGCGTCTCGTGCAGCGCGTCGGACGTGACGTACGCGATCGTCTCGTCGATCAGTCCGCCCTCGACCCGCGAGGCCACCTCCGCCACCAGATGCGCGCGGATGACGGCCCCGTCCGGCTCGTAGAGGTAGCGCCCCACCGCTCGCACCTGCGGGTCCGGCAGCATCGCGTCGAGCGAGGACCACAGGGAGGCGCCCGAGGGCAGCAGCGTCGCGCGGTGCGATGACGGGGTGTCCGTGCCGAACCACAGCACGGCCTCCTTCACATCGCCGCCGTCCGAGATCCACTCCGCCGCGGCCTCGGCGGGAACCGCCTCGTGCGGAATGCCGGGAGCGATCTTCAGCGCCGCGTGCGGGGCCTTGCGGGCGGCCTGGACTGCCCAGGAAAGGGGCGGGGAGTAGGCCTCGGGGTCGAAGATGCGGCCCCGGCCGCCACGCCGCGCAGGGTCCACGAAGACGGCGTCGTACGCGGCTGTGTCCACCTCGGTGACATCGGCCTCGCGCACCTCGATCAACTCGGCGAGTCCCAGCGCGTCGGCGTTCGCGCGAGCCACCGCGCAGGTCAGCGGGTCGCGGTCGACGGCCAGGACGGCGATCCCGGCACGGGCGAGGGCGATCGCGTCGCCGCCGATGCCACAGCAGAGGTCGGCCACACTGCGTACGCCAAGGGCCTTGAAGCTCTCGGCGCGATGGACGGCCACGCTCGTACGCGTCGCCTGTTCGACGCCGTTCGGCGTGAAGAACATCCGGCCGGCGTCCTCGGCGCCGAACTTCGCCACCGCACGCCGCCGCAGCCGCGCCTGCGCGAGCACCGCCGTGACAAGGTCCGCCGGGTGCTCGCGGCGCAGGCGGGTGGCGACGGCCAGTTCCCGCGCCGGATCGGCCTCCCGCACCTCGTCGATGTCGAGCAGGGACCGGCCTTCGGCGGTGAGCAGCGCGGAGAAGGAGGCCAGGGCGGTCGAGGCGCGGTCGAGGTCGTTCACCCGGCCCATTGTGGGCCAGTCGGTGGACGGTGTGCGCCCGGCGGCGGTGTCGGGCCGTCCGCAGGGCCGTGAGCTGCAAAGATCCGGCGCCATGCAACTAGTACGACAAAACGACAAATTCAGGGCGAGACGGAAGGGTCCGGGGTTGGTCCCGGCGCGGAGTCGGGTGAGGGGGCGGGTGCGGGGCCGGGTGAGAGGACGGGTGCGGGCCGGGGTGGCCGTCCTCGCCGTCGCCGCGATCGCCTCCGGCTGCGCCTCGGGGTCCGACGGCGGTGTGCAGCCCGCCCCCGGCCAGCAGCACCTGGAGGCACCGCCCGCCCGCGCCCTCGACTCCTACGCCCAGAAACTCCGCGTCGCCCAGGTCGCCCGCGCAGCCGCCGCGAAACGCTGGGGTCTGGCGAAGACCCCGCTCAGCGCACCCGCCGCCCCCGCGAAGAAGCCGCGGATCACCACCCGCAAGGGGTTCGAGGTCACGGGCCAGGCGAGCCTGCCGCCCGTCTTCACGACCGTCCCGACCAAGAAGAAGATCGTCTTCCTGACCATCGACGACGGCGCCGAGAAGGACCCGGCGCTGCTGAAGATGATGAGCGAGCTGAAGATCCCGTACACCGCGTTCCTCAGTGACTACCTGGTCAAGGAGGACTACGGCTACTTCAAGAAGATGCAGTCGCGCGGCGTCTCGCTGAACAACCACACCCTCAACCACCGCTACCTGCCGGGGCTTTCGTACGAGGGGCAGCGTCGCGAGATCTGCGGTATGCAGAACACCATCCAGAAGCACTACGGCAAACGGCCCGAGCTCTTCCGCCCGCCGTACGGCAACTACAACGTGGACACCCTGCGCGCCGCCAAGTCCTGCGGCGTCAAGGCGGTGCCGCTGTGGGCGTCCGAGGCCTTCACCGACCACATGGAGTGGCGCGAGTGGGACCGGGACCTGCATCCCGGCGACATCATCCTCACGCACTTCCGGGGGCGCGAGGACTGGAAGGGCACGATGCCCGACATGGTCCGCAAGGTCATGAAGACGGTCACCGACAAGGGGTACGCGGTGGCCAGGCTGGAGGACTACCTGTGACCGGGCGGGCGCGGGTGCGGCGGTTTCTTGTCGGGGCTCTCGCGGCAGGCGTGCTCGCGCCCGCACTGCTCTCCGGGTGCGCACAGTCGGTGGACCCGATCGAGCGCTTGGGCAGAAAGGCGGCGGAAAAGGTCCCCCAGAGAAAGCCGGGGCCTTCGACTGCCCCTGGCTGTGGGCAGGCGTTCCGCAAGGCGAGTGGGGCCTCCCCTGGTGGAGCGGAGCCGAGACCTTGGGGAAGGGTGGGCACAGCCCCACCCGCGGGCCCGCCGGAAAAGCAGCGGTACGAGGCAACGGAGACGGAACCCCCCACCCCGGGGAAACGTTGCCCCGAGGGGCGCCAAGCCCCTCCGTACAGCACCCCACCCGGCTAAGACCCGCGTCAGCGAATTGGCACTCCGCTTGACCGAGTGCTAATCCCCGTCCTAGTGTCGACCCTGGCACTCACCACTGGAGAGTGCCAATAGCGACGGGCAGGTCCGGCACCCGCGACGACGGATCCACCTGGTCGCCACCCCAGACTGTTAACCCCGTAGATCTCCGAAGGGGGAGACCGGATCGTGACGACCACCAGCTCCAAGGTTGCCATTAAGCCGCTCGAGGACCGCATTGTGGTCCAGCCGCTCGACGCCGAGCAGACCACGGCCTCCGGCCTGGTCATTCCGGACACCGCGAAGGAGAAGCCCCAGGAGGGTGCTGTCCTCGCCGTGGGGCCGGGCCGCTTCGAGAACGGCGAGCGCCTGCCGCTCGACGTCAAGGTCGGCGACGTCGTGCTGTACAGCAAGTACGGCGGCACCGAGGTGAAGTACAACGGCGACGAGTACCTCGTCCTCTCGGCTCGCGACGTGCTCGCGATCGTCGAGAAGTAATTCACCCGCTTCACCAGTTTTGCTTTTGAGCTGCGCCCCTGGTCACCCCGCTGATTGCCGGGCGGCGAGGGGCGCATCTCGTTAAACCCGAGTTTCGAGAGGGCTGAACCGCTCCCATGGCGAAGATCCTGAAGTTCGACGAGGACGCCCGTCGCGCCCTCGAGCGCGGCGTCAACAAGCTTGCCGACACGGTCAAGGTGACGATCGGCCCCCGCGGCCGCAACGTCGTCATCGACAAGAAGTTCGGCGCCCCCACCATCACCAACGACGGTGTCACGATCGCCCGCGAGGTCGAGCTCGACGACCCGTACGAGAACCTTGGCGCGCAGCTCGTCAAGGAGGTGGCGACCAAGACCAACGACATCGCGGGTGACGGCACCACCACCGCGACCGTTCTCGCCCAGGCCCTGGTCAAGGAAGGCCTGCGCAACGTAGCCGCCGGCGCTTCCCCGGCCGCCCTGAAGAAGGGCATCGACGCCGCCGTCAAGGCCGTGTCCGAGGAGCTCCTCGCCACCGCGCGCCCGATCGACGACAAGGCCGACATCGCGGCCGTCGCCGGTCTGTCCGCCCAGGACCCGCAGGTCGGCGAGCTCATCGCCGAGGCGATGGACAAGGTCGGCAAGGACGGTGTCATCACCGTCGAGGAGTCCAACACCTTCGGCCTTGAGCTGGACTTCACCGAGGGCATGGCCTTCGACAAGGGCTACCTGTCGCCGTACATGGTGTCCGACCAGGAGCGTATGGAGGCCGTCCTCGACGACCCGTACATCCTCATCCACCAGGGCAAGATCTCCTCCATCCAGGACCTGCTCCCGCTGCTCGAGAAGGTCATCCAGACCAACGCCTCGAAGCCGCTCCTGATCATCGCCGAGGACGTCGAGGGCGAGGCCCTGTCGACCCTGGTCGTGAACAAGATCCGCGGCACCTTCAACGCCGTCGCGGTGAAGGCCCCCGGCTTCGGCGACCGCCGCAAGGCCATGCTCGGTGACCTCGCGACCCTCACCGGCGCCACCGTCATCGCCGAAGAGGTCGGCCTCAAGCTCGACCAGGTCGGTCTCGACGTGCTCGGCACCGCCCGCCGCGTGACCGTCACCAAGGACGACACCACCGTCGTCGACGGTGGCGGCGACTCCTCGGAGGTCGCGGGCCGCGTCAACCAGATCAAGGCCGAGATCGAGTCCACGGACTCCGACTGGGACCGCGAGAAGCTCCAGGAGCGCCTCGCGAAGCTGGCCGGCGGCGTCTGCGTGATCAAGGTCGGCGCCGCGACCGAGGTCGAGCTCAAGGAGAAGAAGCACCGTCTGGAGGACGCCATCTCCGCGACCCGCGCCGCGGTCGAGGAGGGCATCGTCTCCGGTGGTGGCTCCGCTCTGGTGCACGCCGTCAAGGTCCTCAAGGACTCCCTCGGCAAGGAGGGCGACGAGGCCACCGGTGTCGCCGTCGTCCGCCGCGCCGCCGTCGAGCCGCTGCGCTGGATCGCCGAGAACGCGGGCCTCGAGGGCTACGTCATCACCTCGAAGGTCGCCGAGCTCGACAAGGGCTTCGGCTTCAACGCCGCGACCGGTGAGTACGGCGACCTGGTCAAGGCCGGCGTCATCGACCCGGTCAAGGTGACGCGCTCCGCGCTGGAGAACGCCGCGTCCATCGCCTCGCTGCTCCTCACGACCGAGACCCTGGTCGTCGAGAAGCCGGCCGAGGAAGAGGCTGACGCCGGTCACGGGCACGGTCACTCTCACTGACCTGCTCCGCTGAGCTGAACTGAGGCCCGGTGCCCCCTGCTTGGGGGCGCCGGGCCTCGGTGGGTTCTCGGGTGCGGACCGTCTCGGCTGGTCGCGCAGTTCCCCGCGCCCCTTACGGGGCGCTCCTCTGGACTTGTCTACTGCGGGCCGTACTTCCTGCCCGTCCGTGAAGTCACCCCGCCCAGGAGTGCCCTCGGCGTCACCTTCACCACGCCCATCAGTGCCTTGTACCGCGTGTCCGGGATGGACAGGGTCTTGCCCCGTGCCAGGTCGGCCAGCGCGGCGGCGACCAGCTTGTCGGCGTCGAGCCACATCCACTTGGGGATGTTCGACGTCCCCATTCCGGCGCGCTCATGGAACTCGGTCCGTACGAAGCCGGGGCACAGGGCCATCAACCGCACCCCGGATCCGGCCAGATCCTTCGCGGCTCCCTGCGTGAACTGCACGACCCACGCCTTCGACGCGCCATACGTACCGCGCGGCACGAACGCCGCCACCGAGGCGACGTTGACGACACCTCCGCGGCCCCGCTCCCGCATCGACTCCGTCGCCGCCGACGTCAGCCGGAGCACTGCCTCGCAGTGCACCTTGAGCATCGTCAGCTCGTCCTCGATCGACACTTCCAGGTACTGGCCCTTGTTGCCGAACCCGGCGTTGTTCACCAGGAGGTCGACCGGGCTCCTGCGGTCCGCGAGCCGCTTCTCGACGGCATTGATCCCGTCGTCCGTCGCGAGGTCCGCGGTCAGGACCTCCGCCTCGATGCCGTGCCGGTCGTGCAGTTCGGTCGCCTGCTCCCGCAGTCGCTCGGTGTTCCGTGCCACCAGGACCAGGTTGTGGCCGTCACCGGCGAGCCGCCGGGCGAAGGCCGCGCCGATACCGGCGGTCGATCCCGTAATCAGAGCCGTAGTCATGGGCCAAGGTTAGTGAGATCCGGTGACCGCGGTGTGCCCCGGACGCCCTCCCGGCCTGCCCTGCCAGGGGATTCGCGGCGGGCCATGCCCAAGTCGCCATGTCCTGCCATCAGTTACGAACTCTGCGATCAGTTACGAAGTCTGCGAGCCGTACTTCTCCACGTACTTCCGAGCCGTCTCGATCAACTCGGAATGGAGCGCGTCACCGGCGGCCAGCAGGCTCGGCAGCAGCGTCTTCTCCGTCGTGACCGCCCGGAACTGGAGGGCGACGGTGATCTCGTGCCCCGGCCGGTGCACGACCTCGATCGTGTCCCCGCCCCTGATCTCACCCGGCTCGATCACCCGCAGATAGGCGCCGGGAGCGCCGTGCTGCGTGAAACGCTTGACCCAGCCCTTCTCGCCGAGATGGCCCTGGAACGTGCGACAGGGAATGCGGCCCGACGTCACCTCGAGCAGCAGATCGGGGCCGACGCGCCAGCGCTCGCCGATCTTCGCTCCGGTCACGTCGAGCCCGGACGTCGTGAGGTTCTCGCCGAAGGAGCCGTTGGCCAGCGGGCGCCCGAGCAGGCGCTCCCACTCGTCGAGGTCCTCGCGGGCGAAGGCGTACACCGCCTGGTCGTTCCCGCCGTGGTGCCGCAGATCGCAGACCTCGTCCCCGGCGAGACCACTCCCCGCGACGCCCTTCGCACCGGGAGCCGTCACCCGTACGGCCCCATCGGTGGGCTGTTTGTCGATGCCGGTGCCGCCCGCGGGAGCGTCGGTGTATTCCACGGCCTTGAACCGGCCCAGATTCACAGAGAGAAGCTTCATGACGGTCATGACAGAAGGCTAGGCCTCCTCACTCAAAGCGTCGACGCATTATTGGGCGATCGCCCCAAGTGTCACTTATGCTTGATCCATGATCGAGGCCCGTCATCTCCGCGTTCTCCGTGCGGTCGCCACCACCGGATCCTTCTCCGCCGCGGCGCGCGAGCTCGGCTGCACCCAGCCCGCCGTCAGCCAGCAGATGAAGGCGCTCGAAGCTTCCGCCGGTACGCCGCTGCTCATCCGCACCGGGCGTGAGATGCGCCTGACGCAGGCAGGCGAGGCCCTGGTCCGGCACGCCACGGGGATCCTGGCCGGTCTCACCGCCGCCGAGGAGGAGGTCGCCGCCATCGCGGGCCTGCGGGCGGGCCGGGTCCGCCTGGTCTCCTTCCCCAGCGGCAGTTCGACGCTGGTGCCGAGCGCGCTCGCCGCCCTGCGCGCGGCGCACCCCGGCACCCGGGTCTCCCTCGTGGACGCCGAACCGCCGCGCTCGGTCGAGATGCTGCGCGAGGGCGACTGCGATGTCGCGCTCGCCTTCCGCTATGACGGCGCGTCCGCCGCCGAGGAGTGGGACGACCTGGTCGTACGCCCCCTTCTCGCGGACCGGCTCGTCGGTCTCGTCCCCGAAGGGCACCGGCTCGCCAAGGCGGAGTCGGTCGCCATCGGGGAACTCGCCGACGAGCCGTGGATCGCGGGCTGTCCGCGCTGTCGTAGGCAGCTGGTCGAGGTCTGCGAAGGGGCGGGATTCGTGCCCCGCATCGATTTCGCGACCGACGACTATCCGGCGGTCATCGGCCTGGTCGGCGCGGGCCTGGGGGTCGCGGTCCTCCCCGAGCTCGCCATCGAGTCCGTACGCCCCAAAGGTGCACGCACAGTGACGGTGGAGCCTGCCGTGCAGCGCGAGATCGTCGCGCTCACCCTGCCGGACCTGGCGCAGGTACCCGCGGTGGCCGCCACGCTCGACCACCTCGCGCGGGCCGCGCGGCGCTGACCGCGCCGCAGAGCGCCCAGGCGCGACCGAAGAGCACCGAGGCGCGGCCGAAGAGCCGAATAGTCGAAGAAACGTTCCTTCACGGCCGCGAGATCATGCCGCCGCTCGAGGCCGATGTCGCGGCCGCGGGTGCCGACGTCGTGACGAGGCGGTTGCGGGCGCGGCCCATGAGTTCCTCGCGCTCGTCCTCGGTAAGTCCGCCCCAGACGCCGTACGGCTCCCGTACCGCGAGGGCGTGAGCGGCGCACTCCGCACGCACCGGGCACCGCATACAGACCTCCTTGGCGGAGTTCTCACGCGCGCTGCGTGCCGCGCCCCGCTCACCCTCCGGGTGAAAGAAGAGCGAGCTGTCGACCCCGCGGCAGGCCGCAAGGAGCTGCCAGTCCCACAGATCTGCGTTCGGTCCGGGAAGGCGGGAGAAATCTGCCATTGCTTGTCTCCTGGTAGCCGTTCTGCGCGGATACGGTGCCCATGACCGTACATCTACTGTCTAAGGAGATGAAAATATGACTCATAGGAAAATCTAGCCACAGACACCACTAAAAGGGAAGGAAGGCGGCTAAATGGGGCATCGGTTGTGATGAAAGGTTGAGGGTCTCCCGCGCTCTCTGCTCTGTGTCCGCGCCCTCACGTAGAGTGCCGAAGGTGGCTGGCCGCCCCGTAACTCTTTCGGGTGACCGTCGTTGAGAGTGCGGAGGCGGTTGAAAGAACAAGCGCTCGGGCAGATGTCCGAGAGCGTCAACCGCGCAGGTGACGAATAAGTACCAGCCTGGAGGCTCAAGGTGACGCGCAGCAGCTGTGAGAGCCGCGGAGGACAGTCATGACATCCGTCCTCGTCTGCGACGACTCCCCGCTTGCCCGAGAGGCGCTCCGCCGCGCGGTCGCGACCGTGCCCGGCGTCGAGCGTGTGACGACAGCGGCCAACGGCGAGGAAGTCCTCCGCCGCTGGGGCGCCGACCGCTCGGACTTGATTTTGATGGACGTACGCATGCCCGGTCTGGGTGGTGTGGAGACGGTCCGGCGGCTCCTGTCCGCCGACCCCGGTGCGCGCATCATCATGCTCACGGTCGCCGAGGATCTGGACGGTGTCGCGCTCGCGGTCGCCGCCGGTGCCCGCGGCTATCTGCACAAGGACGCCTCGCGCGCCGAACTGCGCGCGACCGTCACCCAGGCGCTCGCCGATCCGACGTGGCGGCTCGCTCCGCGCAGACTGCGTTCGGCCGAGATGGGCGCGGCGCCGACACTCACCGCGCGCGAGATCCAGGTGCTCGAGGGCATGAGCCACGGCCGGTCGAACGCCGAGATCGGACGTGAGCTTTTTCTCTCCGAGGACACGGTCAAGACCCACGCCAGGCGGTTGTTCAAGAAGCTCGGCGCCTCGGACCGCGCGCACGCCGTGGCGCTCGGTTTCCGCTGGGGCCTGGTCCGATAGGTGTGCCGCCGTGCGGGCACGGCGCTCCCCGCCCGCCATGTGGTGGGCGGGGCGACGGATGCCCGTTGCTCCCCTTCGCGGGAGCGGTTGCTGTTGCTTCGCCGCCGATGCCGCATCCTTGAGGTGTGGAGTTCCTCGGGGACAGGTCGGTCGAGCGGGAGGGGAGGGCGCAGGAGATGAGTTCCGGCGCACCTGCTCATAACGCTTCGGTGCACAACTATGGACGTGGTGCCGCGGATCAATCGGCGCCAAGGCACCATGGACCGATGCGCGATGACAAGACGACGGTGATCGGTGCCCTCGTCCTTCGCGCGGTCGAGGGCGATGAGCAGGCCACGCACGACCTCCTGGCCCATGTGCACCCCCTGGCGCTGCGCTACTGCCGCACTCGGCTCTCCCGACTGCCCGGTGACGCACGGCATTTCGTGGAGGACCTGGCGCAGGAAGTGTGCGTCGCCGTTCTCCTCGCGCTGCCGCGCTACAAGGACACGGGGCGCCCGTTCGAAGCGTTTGTCTTCGCTATCGCCGCACACAAGGTCGCCGACCTGCAGCGCGCCGCGATGCGCCACCCCGGTTCCACGGCGGTGCCGTCGGACGAGATGCCGGAGCGGCCCGACGACTCGCTGGGTCCCGAGGAGCGCGCGCTGCTCAGCAGCGATGCCGCGTGGGCCAAGAAGCTCATGGCCAACCTTCCGCAGAACCAGCGCGAGCTGCTGCTCCTGAGGATCGCGGTCGGGCTCACGGCCGAGGAGACCGGGCAGATGCTGGGGATGTCCCCGGGCGCTGTGCGGGTGGCGCAGCACCGCGCGTTGAGTCGTTTGCGGGCGCTGGCCGAGCAGTAGAGGTTTCAGTGGCCGGTCGATGATCGCTGCCGTGCCCACTTTCGAAGGTCATCGGTGGCCATCGGTGACGTATGAACGTACAAATCTGATCGATGATCTTGATCGTGGAATGAGACACCTCCAGTTCCCGTTAGCATGGACGTCCGCACCGATCAAGGCCATGGGGAAGGTGTCATGACTGCAAACGTCGACGGAGTGCCCGAGAAATTCGCGACGCTCGGGCTGACCTACGACGACGTGCTGCTGCTGCCCGGCGCGTCGGACATGGCGCCGGACCAGATCGACACTTCCTCGCTCATCTCGAAGAACGTGCGCGTGAACGTCCCGCTGCTGTCCGCGGCGATGGACAAGGTCACCGAGGCCCGCATGGCGATCGCCATGGCGCGGCAGGGCGGCGTCGGCGTGCTGCACCGCAACCTCTCCATCGCGGACCAGGCCAACCAGGTCGACCTCGTGAAGCGCTCCGAGTCCGGCATGGTCACCGACCCGATCACGGTGCATCCGGACGCGACGCTCGGCGAGGCCGACGCGATCTGCGCCAAGTTCCGCATCAGCGGCGTCCCGGTCACCGACCCGGCGGGCAAGCTGCTCGGCATCGTCACCAACCGTGACATGGCCTTCGAGTCGGACCGCAGCCGTCAGGTGCGCGAGGTCATGACGCCGATGCCGCTGGTCACCGGCAAGGTCGGCATCTCCGGTGTGGACGCCATGGAGCTGCTGCGCCGCCACAAGATCGAGAAGCTTCCGCTCGTCGACGACAGCGGCGTCCTCAAGGGCCTCATCACGGTCAAGGACTTCGTCAAGGCCGAGAAGTACCCGAGCGCCGCCAAGGACAAGGAAGGCCGCCTCCTGGTGGGCGCGGCCGTCGGCGTCGCGGGCGACTCCTTCGACCGTGCCCAGGCCCTCATCGAGGCGGGCGCCGACTTCATCGTCGTCGACACCGCGCACGGCCACTCCCGCATGGTCGGAGACATGGTCGCCAAGATCAAGTCCAACGCCTCGGGCGTGGACGTCATCGGCGGCAACATCGCCACCCGTGACGGCGCCAAGTCCCTCATCGACGCCGGTGTCGACGGCATCAAGGTCGGCGTCGGACCGGGCTCCATCTGTACGACGCGCGTCGTCGCCGGTATCGGCGTACCGCAGGTAACGGCAATCTACGAAGCGTCGCTCGCCGCCAAGGAGGCCGGTGTCCCGGTCATCGGCGACGGTGGCCTTCAGTACTCGGGCGACATCGCCAAGGCGCTCGTCGCCGGTGCGGACACGGTCATGCTGGGCTCGCTGCTCGCCGGCTGCGAGGAGTCCCCCGGAGAGCTGCTCTTCATCAACGGCAAGCAGTTCAAGTCGTACCGCGGCATGGGTTCGCTCGGTGCGATGCAGACCCGCGGCGACCGCAAGTCCTTCTCCAAGGACCGCTATTTCCAAGAGGGTGTCGCCTCCGACGAGAAGCTCGTCCCCGAGGGCATCGAGGGGCAGGTGCCCTACCGCGGTCCGCTCTCCGCGGTCGTGCACCAGCTGATCGGCGGTCTGCGTCAGTCGATGTTCTACGTAGGCGGCCAGACGGTGCCCGAGCTCCAGCGGAACGGCCGTTTCGTACGGATCACATCGGCGGGCCTCAAGGAGAGCCACCCGCACGACATCCAGATGACGGTCGAGGCGCCGAACTACACGAACAAGCGCTGACCGAAATCGCAGCGCACGCGCGCGTGGGGGGCGGACCGGATTCCCGGGTCCGCCCCCTTTGCGCGCGTCGGGGATACTGGAGCGGCAGAGCGAGTGCAGAAGTGCCGAGAAGTGCAGAAGTGCCGAAGAAGTACCGAAGTGCCGAAGAAAGCTGAAAGGCCACCCACGTGACTGAGATCGAGATCGGGCGCGGCAAGCGCGGCCGCCGGGCGTACGCCTTCGACGACATCGCCGTCGTACCGAGCCGTCGTACGCGCGACCCGAAGGAGGTCTCGATCGCCTGGCAGATCGACGCCTACCGCTTCGAGCTGCCCTTCCTGGCGGCGCCCATGGACTCGGTCGTCTCGCCGCAGACCGCGATCCGCATCGGTGAGCTGGGTGGCCTCGGCGTACTGAACCTCGAGGGCCTGTGGACGCGGTACGAGGACCCGCAGCCGCTGCTCGACGAGATCGCGGAGCTCGACTCGGAGACCGCGACCCGTCGCCTCCAGGAGATCTACGCGGCGCCCATCAAGGAAGAGCTGATCGGGCAGCGCATCAAGGAGGTGCGCGACTCGGGCGTCGTCACCGCCGCCGCGCTCTCCCCGCAGCGCACCGCCGAGTTCTCCAAGGCCGTCGTGGACGCCGGTGTCGACATCTTCGTCATCCGTGGGACCACCGTCTCCGCCGAGCACGTCTCCGGTGCCGCGGAGCCGCTCAACCTCAAGCAGTTCATCTACGAGCTCGACGTGCCGGTGATCGTGGGCGGCTGCGCCACCTACACCGCCGCGCTGCACCTGATGCGCACCGGCGCTGCCGGTGTCCTCGTCGGCTTCGGCGGCGGCGCCGCGCACACCACGCGCAACGTCCTGGGCATCCAGGTGCCGATGGCCACCGCCGTCGCGGATGTCGCGGCCGCCCGCCGTGACTACATGGACGAGTCCGGCGGCCGGTACGTGCACGTCATCGCCGACGGTGGCGTGGGCTGGTCCGGCGACCTGCCCAAGGCCATCGCCTGCGGCGCCGACTCGGTGATGATGGGCTCGCCGCTGGCCCGCGCCACGGACGCGCCCGGCAAGGGGCACCACTGGGGCATGGAGGCCGTCCACGAGGACGTGCCGCGCGGCAAGGCCGTCGACCTCGGTGTGGTCGGTACGACGGAGGAGATCCTCACCGGTCCCTCGCACATCCCGGACGGCTCGATGAACTTCTTCGGGGCGCTGCGCCGGGCGATGGCCACGACGGGCTACAGCGAGCTCAAGGAGTTCCAGCGCGTCGAGGTGACGGTCGCGGATTCGCAGCACAAGCGCTGACGGTTCGGTTTCTGGACGCAGTCCTACGGAGGGCCCCGGTTTCGTACCGGGGCCCTTCTTGCGTGCCAGAGGCGGTGGTCAGAGGCGGTGGGCGGCGCCCGCCGGGGTGGCGCCCCTGGTGTCGAGGAGCAGTTGGGCCTTCACGGCGAGACCTTGCAGGTCGTACGTGCGGTGGTGCTGGAGCAGGATCGTGAGGTCGGCGTCGGCCGCGGCTTCGTAGAGGGAGTCCGCGCGGGGGACGGGATGCCCGAGCACGCTCCAGTTCGGCACGTAGGGGTCGTGATAGCTGACGGCGGCGCCCATCTCCATCAGGCGCGTCGCGACCTCCTGGGCGGGGGCGCCCTGCTGGTCGGCGAGGTCGGGCTTGTAGGTGACGCCGAGGAGCAGGACGCGGGCGCCGCGGGCCGACTTGCCGTGTTCGTTGAGCAGGGTCGCAGAGCGCTGGATCACGTACTGGGGCATACGGTCGTTGACCTGCTGGGCCAGTTCGACCATGCGCAGGGGGCGGGCGCCGCGGCCGGGGCCCGGGATGTCCAGGGGGACGCCGTGGCCGCCCACCCCGGGGCCGGGGCGGAAGGCCTGGAAACCGAAGGGCTTGGTCTCCGCGCAGCGGATGACGTCCCACAGGTCGATGCTCAGGTCGTGGCAGAGCACGGCCATCTCATTGACCAGGGCCATGTTCACGTGCCGGTAGTTGGTCTCGAGGAGGTGCACGGTCTCGGCCTCGCGTGGGCCACGCGCGCGTACGACCTTGTCGGTGAGGCGGCCGTAGAAGGCGGCGGCCGATTCGGTGCAGGCGGGGGTGAGGCCGCCGATGACCTTGGGGGTGCCCGCGTAGCCGTGGCTGCGGTTGCCCGGGTCGAGGCGGCCGGGGGAGTACGCGAGGTGGAAGTCGCGGCCCGCGCGCAGCCCTGAGCCCTGTTCGAGGATGGGGCGGAGGAATTCCTCCGTGGTTCCGGGGTACGCGGGTGACTCGAGGATGACCGTGGTGTGCGGGCGCAGCCGTGCGGCCAGGGCGTGGGCGGCGTCCGCCACCTGGCTCAGGTCGAGCGACCGGTCCGCCGCCGGAGGAGTGGGGGCGCAGATGACGGCGGTGCGGACCCGGCCGAGCTCGACCGGATCGGTGGTGGGCCTGAATCCCCTCGAGAGCATCCGGCGGACATCGGCGGCGGTGAGGGTTCCCTCGGCGCCGTCGCAGGGCAGCCGGCCGCCTGCGAGGTCTACGGCGCGGACGGGGTCGTAGCCGACGGTGGCGATGCCGCCGGAGACGGCGGCCTGGGCCAGGGGCAGGCCGAGGTGGCCGAGGCCGATGACGGCGAGATCTGCGGGCATGGCGGTGGGCCGTCCTCCCAATAGCCGGAGCGGGACGAGCGCGCAAGCCCTGTGGACAAGGTGGACCAGCGCAATGTCAGACTAGGAGTAAATATGACCGTTATGCGGCATTGTGCTGTGCCGGACGTCGGAGTGTTGGCCGCGAGTTGTCCACAGGCGGCGGTCGAACTCAGCGGACCTGACCAGAATCTGGGCATGATGTGAGCGCGACCACACCCGACAATCAACGGGAGGCAGCGGTGAGGACAGCGACCTTGGGGCCGGCGGAGCGTGCCGAGTCACTTGCGGGAATGGCCGAGCGGGAGCTGGATGTCCTGGTCGTGGGCGCGGGAGTGGTCGGTGCGGGCACCGCACTCGACGCTGTGACCCGCGGACTGTCCACGGGCCTGGTCGAGGCGCGGGACTGGGCGTCGGGCACGTCGAGCCGGTCGAGCAAGCTGATCCACGGCGGCCTGCGCTATCTGGAGATGCTCGACTTCGCGCTGGTGCGCGAGGCGCTGAAGGAGCGCGGGCTGCTCCTGGAGCGGCTCGCCCCGCACCTCGTGAAGCCGGTGCCGTTCCTCTATCCCTTGCAGCACAAGGGATGGGAGCGGATCTATGCCGGTTCGGGTGTCGCGTTGTACGACGCGATGTCGATGTCACGGGGCCATGGCCGAGGCCTGCCCATGCACCGCCACCTGACCCGGCGTCATGCCCTGCGTGTCGCCCCGTGTCTGAAGAAGGACGCGCTGGTCGGGGCCATGCAGTACTACGACGCGCAGATGGACGACGCCCGCTATGTGGCGACCCTGGTGCGCACCGCGTCGGCGTACGGCGCGAAGGTCGCCAACCGGGCGCGGGTGACGGGCTTCCTGCGGGAGGGAGAGCGCGTCGTCGGCGCCCGCGTGCAGGACGTCGAGGGCGGCGGGGAGTACGAGGTCAGGGCCAAACAGGTGGTCAATGCCACCGGTGTGTGGACCGACGACACCCAGGCGATGGTGGGGGAGAGGGGGCAGTTCCACGTCAGGGCGTCCAAGGGCATCCATCTGGTCGTGCCCAAGGACCGGATCAACTCGACGACCGGTCTGATCCTGCGGACGGAGAAGAGTGTCCTCTTCGTCATTCCGTGGGGCCGCCACTGGATCGTGGGGACGACCGACACCGAGTGGGACCTGGACAAGGCGCATCCGGCGGCGTCGAGCGCCGATATCGACTATCTCCTCGAGCATGTGAACTCGGTGCTCGGAGTGCCCCTCTCACGCGACGACGTGCAGGGGGTATACGCAGGCCTGAGGCCGCTGCTCGCCGGAGAGTCGGACGCCACGAGCAAACTGTCGCGTGAGCACACGGTGGCGCATCCGGCGCCAGGCCTCGTGGTCATCGCGGGCGGCAAGTACACGACGTACCGGGTGATGGCGAAGGACGCGGTGGACGAGGCGGTGCACGGCCTCGACCAGCGGGTCGCCGACTGTGTCACGGAGGACATCCCGCTGGTCGGCGCCGAGGGGTACAGGGCGCTGTGGAACGCGCGCGCCAGGATCGCCGCCCGCACCGGGCTGCACGTGGTGCGCGTGGAGCACCTGTTGAACCGGTACGGCTCGCTGGCCGAGGAAGTCCTCGAACTCGTCACGGCCGATCCAGCGCTCGGTGAGCCGCTGCCCGCCGCGGACGACTATCTGCGCGCCGAGATCGTCTATGCCGCGTCGCACGAGGGGGCCCGGCACCTGGACGACGTGCTGACCCGGCGCACGCGCATCTCGATCGAGACGTTCGACCGGGGCACGCGCAGCGCGCGGTTGTGCGCGGAGTTGATGGCGCCGGTGCTCGGTTGGGACAAGGACCAGGTGGAGCGGGAGGTGCAGCACTACGAGAAGCGGGTGGAGGCTGAGCGGGAGTCGCAGCGGCAGCCGGATGACCTGACGGCGGACGCGGCGAGGCTGGGGGCGCCGGACATCGTGCCGCTCTGATGCTCCGCCGGCTATAGGCGGAACTCGGCCGTCAGGAGGGCCGGTTCGATGTCCGGGTCGGGCGTCTCGGCTATCTCGTCCGTGTTGACCCGGAACGTGAGGACGCGGTCGCTGTCGCGGGTGGCGGTGGTGCGGTGGCGGTGGTGCGGTGGCGGCGGTGCGGTGGCGGTGGTGCGCACATGGCTTCCGGCGGTGCGGCCGTTGTGACCCGCGCCGCCGAGGGCCGCTACGGCATGGGCGATGAACGTCTTCGTGATGCTTCCGGTCCGGCGGTGGGGGCCTTGCCCCGGGTGGCGAGCAGCGGAAGAGTGACGTCCGTGGCCGGTGCCGGGGGCGGCGGCGCGCTGGCGGAAGTCACACCGATGAGGGACGCCGCAAGGGGGATGGCCAGCAGTGTTTGTGAAATGGGCATGGTGATCCCTCCTTGTGCGGAGCCCGTCATGAGGGACGTTGGACCCTGGGCATGGACCAGTCCCTGAATGAGGGACAATGAAGGCTCTGTCAGGGCGGGTTGCGCAGGTAGCAGAGGTAGCAGCAGAGGGGACGCATGTCGGACGCGGAGCAGACGGGTGAGTCCCGTCAGGACAAGAGCGAACGTCTCCTCTCCGGGCGCTACCGGCTGGGGGAAGTGCTCGGCCGCGGCGGAATGGGCACCGTCTGGCGTGCCAAGGACGAGACACTCGGCCGTACGGTCGCGGTGAAGGAGCTGCGCTTTCCCTCGAGCATCGACGAGGACGAGAAGCGGCGGCTCATCACGCGAACGTTGCGTGAGGCGAAGGCGATCGCGCGGATCCGCAACACCAGTGCGGTGACCGTGTACGACGTGGTCGACGAGGACGACCGGCCGTGGATCGTGATGGAACTCGTCGAGGGCAAGTCGCTCGCCGAGGCCCTGCGCGAGGACGGGCTGCTCACGCCGAGGCGCGCGGCCGAGGTCGGTCTCGCGGTGCTCGATGTGCTGCGGTCCGCACACCGCGAGGGAATTCTGCACCGCGACGTGAAGCCGTCGAACGTGCTGATCGCCGAGGACGGGCGGGTCGTCCTCACGGACTTCGGTATCGCACAGGTCGAGGGCGACCCGTCGATCACGTCCACCGGCATGCTCGTCGGCGCGCCCTCATACATCTCGCCGGAGCGGGCGCGCGGGCACAAGCCCGGTCCCGCGGCCGACCTCTGGTCGCTGGGCGGGTTGTTGTACGCGGCGGTGGAGGGCGTTCCTCCGTACGACAAGGGCTCGGCGATCGCGACCCTGACCGCGGTGATGACCGAGGACGTCGAGCAGCCGGTGAACGCGGGGCCGTTGGAGAAGGTCATCTACGGCCTGCTCGCCAAGGACCCCGACCAGCGGCTCGATGACACGGGGGCGCGGGCGCTCCTGCTCGACGTGATTCACGCGCCCGAGGTCAAGGACGACCCGGAGCCGGCCGACGCGACGAAGGTCGTGCCGCTGCCTCCGGTGCCGCCGGAGACGCGTTCCGGCAGCCGGAAGGGCGAGGAAGCCGCTGAGCGGCTGAAGGGTGCGCTCCGGTCGGTGCGGAAGGCGGCGGCGACGGCTACCGCTGCCGCTACAGCGCGGGGTACGGGTACGGGTGCCGGGGCGGGGACGGCTGCTTCCGGGGCTGGTGCTGGGGCTGATGCTGGTGCCGCTTCGGGGGCGGTGGCGGAGAGTCCGGCTGTTGCGGGCGGGGCGGCTGGGTCGGCTGGGTCGGCTGAGGGTTCGAGTACTCCGTCCGTTCCCGCGATGCCGCCGCGTGCGCCCGGCAAGGCCGCTTCCACGAAGGCCTCGCTCACCGATGTGGTGCCGCGGCGCACGCTCGTGATCATCTCGGTGGTCGTCGCGCTCGCGGTGCTCGGGACCGTCCTTGCTCTCGCGTTGAACGGCGGGGGCGACGGCGGTGCGCAGGACAACAAGAGCGGTGGCGACAAGGCCGCGTCCAGCGGGGCGAGCGCGGGGGGCGGCGAGAAGGGCAATGACAAGGGCACGGGCGCCGAGAAGGGCGAGGGCGACTCGGACCCGGGATCGGGTTCAGGGGCGAGTCCGGGCTCGGGCGACGGCAAGGACCCGACCGGGAGTGGCGACGACAGCGGCGACAGCGGCGATGACAGCGGTAAGAAGCCGGATGACGGTGCCGAGTCGACGTACAAGCACTCCCAAGGTTTCTCGGTGGGCCTGCCCAAGGGGTGGAAGTACCAGTCCACGGCCGCGGCGGGCGCGCGTTTCACCGGTCCTGACGGACAGAAGCTGCTGATCGGCTGGACTCCCACTCCCAAGTCCGACCCCGTGGGCGACTGGAAGAAGCAGGAGTCGTACATGGTCCGGTCGCAGTACAAGCGGATCCGGATAGAGAAGGTCGGCTTCCGCGGCTGGAACGCGGCGGACTGGGAGTTCACGTACGTCGACGGCGGCACGAAGTACCGGTCGATAGACCGTGGCTTCGTCGTCAACGACCATCTGGGCTACGGAATGATGTACACGGCCAAGGCCGACAAGTGGGGCAGCGGCGAGCGCAAGGACACGTGGAAGACCCTTACGCGGACGTTCGAGCCGAAGAAGTAGCGCGGGGAGTCCGCGGGTTTCCGGGATCGGGGGAGTCCGCGGAATCCGCGGAACGGGTCCTGGTCAGATCTCGCATCCCCTCAATGTGGTTTGCCTCCGGCACGTATCGTGAGTGCTTGCGGACCGTACGCAGCCGCAACAAGCCGTAAGACGAACGGAATTGACCACCGGGCGGTCGGGGGAGGCGTCGTGGACGAATACGCGGGGCGGGTACTCGCCGACCGCTATCGCCTGCCGCTGCCGCCGGCGGACGAGTACGAACTCGCGGAGACGCGGGCCTTCGACACCTACAGCGGGCAGGAAGTCCTCGTCAGGCAGGTGCCGTTGCCCGAAGTCGTCGACGCGGAAGTGCTCGAGCTCGATGAGCGTGACCTCCCGGACGGTGAGCTTCCCGCGGGGTTCGTGAGCGCGGGTGCGGTGCGGCAGTCGTCGGCGCGTACGACGCGGAGGCCGTCGGATCCGGCGGTGCGGCGCGCGATAGAGGCGGCGCAGGCCGCCGCGCAGATCCCCGATCACCCACGCCTCGACCAGGTCTTCGATGTGTTCGCCGAGGGTGGTTCGCTGTGGATAGTCAGCGAGTTGGTGGCGGCGAGGCCGCTGGCCGCGCTGCTCGCGGACCGGCCGTTGAGTCCGTACCGGGCGGCGGAGATCGCGTCGGACGTGGTGACGGCGCTGCGCGTGCTGCACGCGCACGGCTGGGTGCACCGGAACATCACCGCGCGCACGGTGCTGGTCTGCGACGACGGCCGGGTGGTCCTCACGGGACTCGCGGCGGGTGCGGCGGAAGAGGCGCTGTGCGGGTACGACCCTCGCCCTGAGGAGGTCCTCGGGGGGTTCGACGGCGGGTCCGGTGAGGCTGTTGCCGGTGAGGGTGCGATCGAAGCCGTCCCGGCCGTGGAGCCGGGCGGCGATGTGCGGGCGGCGCGTCCCAGTGCCATAGCCGCGTATCGCGCGGGGGCGCGGGCCGCGGCACGGGTGAGCGAGGACGAAGGGCGACGGGACTCGTCCTCGGCGGCGGGTGCGGAGTTGCCGGGGCCTCGGGATGGCGGGGCGTTCGGGGTGAGCTTGGGGTTCGGCGAGGGCGCTGAATCGGGGGCCGGGGGTGATGCGGGGAACGGCACTGAGGTCGGGAGCGGCATCGGGAACGGCACCCGGGTCGGTCATGGAGACAGTGGCGAGGCTGCCGGGCGGATCCTGGACCCGTACGGCGTCGGGAATGCGAAGCCGTGGCATGGCGCCGTGCCCAGGGGCGGCGGCGCGGGGGCGCGGAGTTCCGGTGCGGGGGCGGATGCCGGTGGGCCTGCTGGAGGGTTCGCGGGTGGAAGCGGCGCGGATGGTGGGGCAGGTGACCTAGGCGGTACGGGTAGTACGGGCGGCACAGGCGGAACAAGCAACACAGGCAGCACAGGCGGAGCAAGCAGCACAGGCGGAGCAAGCAGCACAGGCGGAACAGGCGGAGCAAGCAGCGCCGATGTGCCCGGTCCCGAGTCGCGTCACCACGCACCGGGCTCCGCGCTCAGCCACAACACCCCCGCCCCCATCACCCCCACCCCCACCCCCGCCCCGACAACCGGGCACAGCTACTGGGACGCCCTCGTAGCGGAGCGCAACGCGGGCCCCCGCCGAGGCCCCGCCACCGCCCTTGCCGCGGAGCGCGCCCGGCACGCTCGGATGACGGTCGTCGGCGGTGTCACCGAGCGGTGGGCGCCCGAGCAGGCCGGGCCCGTGCACGAGAACTGGCAGCTCGCCCCGCCCATCGGCCCCGCCACCGATCTCTGGGCGCTGGGCGCCTTGTTGTTCCGTGCCGTACAGGGACATGCGCCCTACCCGGAGGAAAGCACCTTCGAGCTCGTCCAGCTGGTCTGCGCGGAGCCGCCCGCCTTCGCGGAGGAGTGCGGGCCGCTGAGGCCCGTCGTCGAGTCGCTGCTGCGGCAGGACCCCACCGAGCGGCTCGACATCGAGGAACTCAGCGGCTGGCTGCGGTCCTTGGTCCGCTCGGCGCCCGAGCCCGAAGCGGGGGCGAATGTCGTGCCCGCGCCGCCGTTCGACGCCCGGCGGCTGCCTGTCGTACGCCGTCGCGGTGATCTCGTACGCCGCAAGAAACGGCGCACCTCCTCACCTGCCGCCACCGCCACGCTGAACTCCCGGCAGAACGGCCGCCACAAGCAGAAGCACAAGCGAGGCCGGGAGGGACGGGACGGCAGGGAAGGCAGAGACGGCAGGGAAGGCAGGGAAGGCAGGGAAGGCAGGGACGGCAGGGAAAACCGGGCAGTCCCCGCACAACATCTGGCCTCGCCCCCGCCCCCACGCGCCCCCAAGCGGAGCGAGACGGGCAGGCCGCGGTCCCTGGGGCGCCTTCTGCTCCTGCTCATCCTGGTCGGCCTCGCCGCAGTGATCGCGTACGCCATGATCTTCATGCCCAAGTCGGGGGACACGAAGGGCAGCGAGCGCGCCGGATCCGCCGGTGACGTCGGCAGCAGCGAGGCGCCCGACTCCGGCAGCAGCTCAAGCGCCCGGCCCAGTGAGGAAGGCAGGCCCAGCGATTCGGGCAAGGCGAGCGACAAGCCCGAGAAGAGCCCGGGTTCGCAGCAGCCGCAGACCAGCGGGCCCGAGCTGCCGCAGGGTTTCACGCTCCGCAAGGACACCGAGGGCTTCCGGGTCGCCGTCGCCAGTGGATGGGACCGGCAGTCCAAGAACGGGCGGGGGCAGGTCCTCTACACGCACGGCGACTTCGAGCTGATCGTCGTGCCGGGGCGGGACGGCACGGACGAGTACGGCAAGGACCCCATGAAGTACCAGCGCGAGCACGAGCGCGAGTTGCAGCCGTTCCGCGACTCGACCTGGGCCACGTCCAGCGGGATGCGCACGGTGGACGTGGGCGGGCGGACCATGGCCGAGGGGCAGTTCACCTGGCAGGACGCGGAGGGGCGTGAGACCTTCGTACGCAATCTCGCCATGGCTGTCGGCGGGAAGTATCACGTCGTCCAGATCCGGGGGCCCGAAGCAGAGCGGGACGAGGTTTCGCGGCTCTTCGAGCAGGCTTCGGCCACTTATCAAGCCGATTGAGGTCACTGATCGGGCACTGATCGGGGCACTGATCGTGCTACTGATCGGGCACTGATCGTGCTACTGATGGGGGACCTGATCGTGATCGGGCCACCAATCGAGTCGCTAATTAGCCGCTTGACCAGCGGAAGTTGACGCTTTCCGACCACTCCGTGGCATTGCGTGAAGCGTCACAGTGCGGTCTCCGAGGCACCCCGGCGGTTCCCCACACGCCCCACGCTCCCTAACCTGGGCCATGTCAGAACCATTGCGGGGGAACGTGAATCAGATGCAGGGCCTGCTCCTCGCGGGCCGCTACCGGCTCGGTGAGTCCATAGGCCGCGGTGGCATGGGACGTGTGTGGCGCGCACACGACGAGGTGCTGCACCGGACCGTCGCCGTCAAGGAGCTGACGGCCGCGCAGTTCGTGCAGGAGGCCGACCGCGCGGTCCTTTTGGCGCGCACGCACGCGGAGGCGCGGGCCGCTGCCCGGATCAACCACCCCGCGGTCGTCACCGTCCACGACGTCATCGAGTACGACGACCGGCCCTGGATCGTCATGGAGCTGGTCGAGGGCTGTTCCCTCGCGGACGCCGTCAAGGAGCAGGGCCGCATCGAGCCCGGCGAGGCCGCCCGCATCGGCCTGTGGACCCTCAAAGCCCTGCGTGCCGCTCATGCCGCCGGGGTGCTGCACCGTGACGTCAAGCCCGGCAACGTACTTCTGGCGAACGACCGGCGGATCCTGCTCACCGACTTCGGGATCGCAGCGATCGAGGGCGATTCGACGATCACACGGACCGGGGAAGTCGTCGGCTCCGTCGACTACTTGGCGCCCGAGCGCGTCAGCGGCGCCAATCCCGGGCCCGCGTCCGACCTGTGGGCGCTCGGCGCCACGCTGTACACGGCGGTCGAGGGGAACTCCCCGTTCCGGCGCACGTCACCGCTGGGGACCATGCAGGCCGTGGTCATGGAGGAGCCCGAGCCGCCCGAGTACGCGGGGGCGCTGGCGCCCGTCATCAGCGCCCTCCTGCGCAAGGACCCGAACACCCGGCCTACCGCCGAGGAGGCCGAGCTGATGCTGGCCGAGGCGGCGGAGGGGCGGCGGCCGAGCGGGGCACAGGCGTATGTGCCGACGCAGATCCACACGACGTCCCAGCAGCAGGCCCCGCAGCCGGTGGAGCAGACTCCACCCCAGTCCATGCCTCAGCAGGCACAGCACCAGACGGCTTATCAGGCGCAGTCACAGCACCAGACGCCCTATCAGGCGCAGTCACCGTCACAGTCACACACGCCGACACACACGCCGCACCCCGGTCGCCCCATCGAACCGGGTACCTACGTCCACGACACCCAACAGCCCGCACAGCTCCCCCAGAAGCGCCGCAAGTGGCCCGCGATCGTCGCCGTGGTCACGGCGGTCGTGCTGCTCGGCGGTGGAACCGCCGGCTACCTGTACCTCCAGAAAAGCGACAACAGCAGTACGCAACAGTCCGGGGACGGGGACGGGAGTGGGGACGGGAAGCCGGGCGAGGGTGTCGGTGACATCCCCGCGAACTGGCACCGGGTGCGGGACGCCGAAGGCTTCAGCCTCGCGCTGCCCAAGGGCTGGGTGCGTGAGATGAACGGCACGCAGATCGACTACACGCCCGACCACGGACGGCACTTCGTACGCATCAGCATCGACCGCAACTCGACGTGGGAGAGCCCCTACACGCACCAGCTGGACCTGGAGAAGGGCGTGCGGCCCAAGCTGCCCAACTACAAGCGGCTGCAACTGAACTCGAACAGCTTCCGCGACCGGCCCGGCGCCCTCTGGGAGTTCAGCTGGACGGCGGGGGCGAACGACACGACCGTGGGTCGCCGCCGTGCCATCGAACAGACCTATCTCAGCCGTGACGGCGTCGAGTACGTGATTTACATGTCGTCCCCTCTCGCCGACTGGCCCACGGCGCGGCAGCAATTCGACGCGATACTCCGGGGCTGGCGGGAGGGCTGAGTGCGGGCGTCCGCAGCCGGGATGACTGGGACGAGCGGCCGGAACCAGTCCGCTGTACGGGCCCGCAGGGTCCGCATCCACACGTGTGGGGCATGATGGCCGCATGGGGAGCGTGGGGGAGAACGCCCGGATCATAGCTGGCCGTTACCGCCTCGATGTGCGGCTCGGCAGGGGCGGCATGGGCGTGGTCTGGGAGGCCACCGATCTGTTCCTCGGCCGTCGCGTCGCCGTCAAGGAACTCGCCCTCGACGAGACGCTCTCCGCATCCGAGTCCCTGCTCCAGCGCGAACGGACCCTGCGCGAGGCGCGGGCGGCGGCGCAGCTCAGACATCCGCACATCATCGTGGTCCACGATGTCGTCGTGGACGACGACCAGCCGTACATCGTCATGGAGTTGATCGACGGCGGTTCGCTGGCCGGGCGGATCTCCCGGCAGGGCCCGATGGACGCGCGGACCGTGGCCCGGATGGGCATCGACCTCCTCGGCGCGCTGCGTGTCGCCCATACCGCCGGGGTCCTGCACCGTGACATCAAGCCCGCGAACGTACTCCTGGAGGAGTCGACGGGCCGCGTCGTCCTCACCGACTTCGGGATCGCGCAGGTCAGCGGGGCGACGACGCTCACGGAGACCGGGTCGTTCGTCGGCTCGCCCGAATACACCGCGCCCGAGCGGATGTCGGGCGAGCGGACCGGGCCCGAGTCCGACCTCTGGTCGCTCGGCGCGCTCCTCGTCGCCGCGGTGACCGGAGAGTCGCCGTTCCGGAGGGACTCGATGGGCGGTGTGCTGCACGCCGTCGTCTTCGACGAGATCCGCCCGCCGCCCGCCGCGGCACCGCTCCTGCCCGTCGTCCTCGGCCTCCTGGAACGCAATCCGGACCGGCGACTCGACGTGGCGGAGGCCGAGAGGCTGCTGCGGCAGTACGTCGACACGGGGCGGATGCCGTCGACGGCCGCGGGCCGGGCGGGCGGACAGCCGTCGGCGAAGCCGGGGGTACGGCCGGGCGACTACTCGCCCACCTACCGTGACCTGCCCGTCTCCCCGCCCGCGCGCCCGGTGGGGCAGTCCCAGGGCCGTCGCAGGGCCATGCTGATCGCCGCCGCGCTCGTGGCAGCGGTGGCCGGGGCAGGGGTGTCCGCCGCCGCGCTCCTGATGGGCAGGGACGGTGACGGTGACGGCCGTACGCCATCGACCACGGCCTCGCGGAGTTCGCAGTCCGCGCAGACCGGGACGGCAAGCCCGTCCCCGTCCCCTTCGCCGACCCCGACGGTCACGGTCACGCGCGGCTCCCGCACCCCGAAGCCCTCCGCGCCCGAGGCGCCGGACGGCTACCGCGTGGCGGAGGACCGAAAGGGCTTCACGCTCGCCGTGCCGAACGGCTTCACACGCGAGGTGGACGGGCCCCGCGTCTTCTACAAGTCGCCGGGTGGCGTCTTCCGTATCGGCATCAAAGAGTCGGCCCCGCAGCCGGGCGGCCCGCTCGCCGTGCAGCGCCGCTCCGACGCCAAGGGCCCGGTGAACAACCCCGGATACCGGAACGGCGAGGTCAGCGAGACCTCGCACAACGGCAGGCTCGCCGCTCTCTGGAAGTTCAGCTGGGACGGCTTCGATGAGGTGGAGGGCGACCGGCACACGTTCGACCTGTGCTGGGAGGAGGGCGGCCGGATGTATGACGTGTGGGTCTCGGCGCCGGTCGGCAAGTCCGAGGAGAGCAGGCGGTACTTCGACACGGCCGTGGACACGTTCGTACGTCGCTGAATCCCTGCTCCGGTGCATCACCCCGGTCACAAGTCAGTGACCCGAGTGGAACCTGAGGCCCCGGGCAAGGTAGTCATGTGGGCATGAGCAATGACGGGGGAGCCTCCTACGGCCCGTACGAACCCACCAGTTTCGGACTGCAACCGCCGCAGCCGGGCGTGCCTGGGCAGGGGGCGCAAGGGGGGCAGGGTGGGCCGGACGGCCAGGGTGGCAACCCGTACGCGGGGCAGCAGCAGCCGCCGGAGCAGCCGCATTCGCAGCAGCAGACCGCGTATCACCCGGCGGGGTCGCAGCAGCCCGCCGGACCGCAGCGCCCGTCAGGACCGCAGCAGCCCGCCGCGCCGGCCCCGCCCCCCTCGCCGTACGCCCAGCCCACCCAGGTGGTCCCGAACCAGCCATCCGAGCCCGACCCCGGCGCAGGCCGCCTGATCGCGGGCCGCTACCGCCTGCTCTCCAAGTTGGGCCACGGCGGCATGGGCACGGTCTGGCGCGCGAAGGACGAGACGGTTGACCGTGAGGTCGCCGTCAAGGAACCCCGCATCCCCGACCATCTGCCCGAGCGCGAGCGCACCAACGTCTTCGAGCGGATGCGCCGCGAGGCACGCGCCGCGGCTCGCCTCGACCACCCGGCCGTGGTCAACGTCCACGACGTGGCGGTGGAGGACGGCCAGCCGTGGATCGTCATGGAGCTGGTCCAGGGCCGCTCGCTCGGCGCCACGCTCCAGGAAGGCACCCTGAGTGCCCGCGAGGCCGCCCGCGTCGGCCTGGGGGTGCTCAACGCCCTGGACGCCGCGCACCAGGCGGGCATCCTGCACCGTGACGTGAAGCCGGACAACGTCATGCTGGGCCAGCACGACCGCGTCATCCTCACCGACTTCGGCATCGCCCAGATCGAGGGCGAGACGAACCTGACGGACACGGGCGGCTTCGTCGGTTCGCCCGAGTTCATCGCCCCGGAGCGGGTCCTTGGCCAGCGCCCCGGCCCGGCGTCCGACCTCTGGTCGCTCGGCGTGGTCCTCTACGCCGCGACGGAGGGCGTCTCGCCTTTCCGCCGCAACAACACCCCGGCGACGCTCCAGTCCGTCCTGAACGCGACGCCCGCGGCGCCCGCTTCGGCCTCGGGCCCGCTCGCGCAGGCGATCAACGGGCTACTGGTCAAGGACCCGGGCCAGCGCCCGCGCGCCGCGCAGGTCCGCGCCCTCCTGGAGGAAGCGTCCCAGCCGCCGCAGGCGGCGCCTACGCAGGTCGTGCAGATCGGCGGGGGCGGTGCCTCCGGCGGCAAGGGCGTCACCATCGGCCGCAAGGGCCTGTTCGGCATCGGCGCGGTGGTCGTCGCCGCAGCGGTCGCGGCGTACCTGGTGATCGCGAACCCGTTCGCCGGATCGCTGCCGGACGAGTGGGAGACGCACGAGGCGAAGAACCTCGGAGCGACGATGGCGGCGCCCAAGGGGTACTTCAGGTCCGTGCCGGAGCCCGATGCGACGGACGACAAGAACTGGGTCCGCTACACCGACTACAGCGGCGACATCACGGTCACCCTGTCGCTCGACAAGAAGTCCGAGGACGATCTCGACGCGATCGCGAGCACCTCGATGGCCGAGGCGTACGACGACATCAAGTCGGCCGAGCAGGGCAGCAGCATCGTCGGCGACCTGAGCCCCGACGAGATGGGCAACGGCAAGAAGACCACGCAGGGGAAGTACGAAGGACGGCAGTCCGCCGAGAACCTCATCCCGTACGTGACCGTGGACGGCGAGTCGAAGTGGCCGCGCGAGGCCAAGGTCTTCTACTACAAGACCAAGTCCGGCGACATGTACAAGCTCTGGATCGACTACCCGAGCAAGGGCGACTTCACCGAGCGCGGCCGCGAGGTCGCCAAGACCGCCATCGCCAACCTGGAGATCGCGAAGCCCTGACCACGGTGACCGCCGCTGACTGGTTAAGCCCCTGATCAGGGGCTTTACCGCCAGCAATCGCTGGCACCGTGTGTGCGCCCGGTGAAAGCTGATTACCGACGGGTACCCAAAACCCTGACCTGGGCCTACGCTCACCACCATGACGGACTCGCAGGCCACCGCAGCGCCCCTCGGAACGAACCCGATAGCCACCGCCCCCGAAGGCGCGCGCACCGCCGCCGATGTGGTGACTCCCGAGCTGATCGCGCAGCTCACCCGGGATGTGATCGGCTCGGGGCGGACCGCCAACCACGCGCCGTTCACCGGCGAGAAGCTGGCGGACCTGCCCGAGTCCACCCCCGAGGACGTGGCCACCGCCTTCGAGCGCGCCCGCGTGGCGCAGGTCGCCTGGGAGCGCACCCCGGTCCGCCGCCGCGCCGCGGTCCTGCTCCGCTTCCACGACCTGGTCCTGCAGCGCCAGGCAGAGGTCCTCGACCTCATCCAGCTGGAGACCGGCAAGGCACGCCTGCACGCGCACGAGGAGCTGCAGGCCGTCGCGGTCGCCGCCCGGCACTACGGCCGCAAGGCCCCCGCCTACTTGAACCCCAAGCGGCACACCGGCGTCGTACCGACCCTCACGAAGGTCACCGAGAACCGTCAGCCGCGCGGTGTGGTCGGCCAGATCGCGCCCTGGAACTACCCCCTCGAGCTGTCCATCGGCGACGCCCTTCCCGCCCTCGTCGCGGGCAACGCCCTGGTGATGAAGCCCGACACGGAGACCTGCCTGACCGCCCTGTGGGCGCGGGACCTGATCATCGAGGCCGGGCTTCCGGCCGAGGTCTTCCAGGTGGTTCTCGGCGAGGGGCCCGTCGTCGGGCCCGAGATCGTCAAGCACGCCGACTACGTCTCGTTCACCGGCTCCACGCGCGTCGGCCGCGAGGTCGCGCAGGGCGCCGCGGGCCGACTCGTCGGTGTCTCGCTCGAACTGGGCGGCAAGAACGCCATGCTGGTGCTCCACGACGCCGACATCGACAAGGCGGCGGCGGGCGCGGTGCGCGCCTGCTTCTCGTCCGCGGGTCAGCTGTGCATCTCCATCGAGCGGTTGTACGTCCATGAGTCGATCGCGGACGAGTTCGTGGAGCGTTTCGCGGCGCGGACCAAGGCGATGCGGCTCGGCCGCTCCCTCGCGTACGGGGCGGAGATGGGTTCGCTGGTCGGCGAGCGGCAGTTGGAGACCACCAAGCGGCATGTCGACGAGGCGGTCGCCAAGGGCGCCACGCTGATCGCGGGCGGCGTCGCCCGGCCCGACATCGGCCCGTTCTTCTTCGAGCCGACGATCCTGGACGGCGTCGAGTCCCCGATGGCGGTGTGCGGCGAGGAGACCTTCGGCCCGGTCGTCTCCATCTACCGCTTCACCGACGAGAACGAAGCCGTCGAGCTCGCCAACTCCACGTCGTACGGTCTGAATTCCTCGGTCTGGACGAAGGACGGCAGCCGCGGCCGCAAGATCGCGGCCCGCCTGCGCACCGGCACGGTGAACGTGAACGAGGGCTTCGCGCCCGCCTACGGCAGTGTGCAGTCGCCGATGGGCGGCATGAAGGACTCGGGCCTCGGCCGCCGGCACGGCTCCGAGGGCATCCTGAAGTACACCGAGGCCCAGACCGTCGCGCACCAGCGGCTCATGCCGCTCGCGCCGTCCTTCGGCATGGACGACGAGAAGTACGCGGCGTTCATGAGCCTGAGCCTGAAGGTGATGAAGTCACTGCGCCTGCGCTAGGCCAGGGTCTTCGGCCGGTCGTCAAAAGCCTTTCTCTAGGGGTCAGTTCTCAACGAGGAGAGTCAATGTCACAGGAGAGCTCTGTCCAGAAACCGCCGGACAGTGATGCGGGCGGGGGCGACGGGGGCGGGGGCGACGGGGACGGCGACGCGTCGTACGACTTCGACGTCATCATCGTCGGGTCAGGCTTCGGCGGCTCCGTCTCCGCCCTGCGTCTGACGGAGAAGGGCTACCGCGTCGGCGTACTCGAAGCGGGTCGCCGCTTCACCCGTGAGTCGCTCCCGAAGAACTCCTGGGACCTCAAGAATTACCTCTGGGCACCGGCTCTCGGCCTCTACGGCATCCAGCGCATCCACCTGCTCGGCAATGTGATGGTGCTGGCGGGAGCGGGCGTCGGCGGAGGTTCGCTGAACTACGCGAACACGCTCTACGTGCCCCCCGCGCCGTTCTTCAACGACCCGCAGTGGAAGGACATCACGGACTGGCAGGACGAGCTCGGCCCCTACTACGAGCAGGCCAAGCGCATGCTCGGGGTGCGGCTCAACCCGACCACGACTCCGTCCGACGTCCACCTGAAGGCGACCGCCCAGGCCATGGGAGTGGGCGACAGCTTCCACATGGCGCCGGTCGGCGTCTTCTTCGGCGACGAGCAGGACGCCTCAGGTACTTCAACGGCCGAGCCCGGCGCAGAAGTTCCCGACCCCTACTTCGGCGGCGCGGGCCCGGCCCGCAAGGCCTGTACCGAGTGCGGCGAGTGCATGACGGGCTGCCGCCACGGCGCGAAGAACACCCTCAACGAGAACTACCTCTACCTGGCGGAGAAGGCGGGCGCCGTCATCCACCCGATGACGTCCGTCGTCACCGTCACCGAGGACTCGCGGGGCGGGTACGCCGTCGCCACCCTCCCCACCGACGACAAGCGCAAGGGCAAGGGCCGTACGTTCACGGCAGGCCACGTCATCGTCGCCGCGGGTACCTACGGCACGCAGACGCTCCTGCACCGCATGAAGGACACCGGCCTGCTCCCGCAGATCTCGGGGCGGCTCGGCGCGCTGACCCGCACCAACTCCGAGGCCCTGGTCGGTTCGCAGACCACCGACCGCCGCTACCGCAAGCAGCACGGCGCCGAGAAGGCGGACTTCACCAGGGGCGTCGCGATCACCTCGTCGATCCACCCCAACGCTTCCACGCACATCGAGCCGGTCCGCTACGGCAAGAAGTCCAATGCGATGGGCGGCATGACGATCCTTCAGGTGCCGTACAGCCTGAAGGGCGGGAGGGCGCGCGTCGCGGGCTGGTTCGGCAATGTCGCCAAGCATCCCTGGCTGACGGTCCGTTCGCTGTCCAACCGGCGCTGGTCGGAGCGGACCATCATCGGCCTTGTCATGCAGACGCTGGACAACTCCCTGACGACCTACCGCAAGGAGAAGGGCCTCGGGAAGGGCCTGCTGACCGCCCGGCAGGGCCATGGCGCGCCCAATCCGACGCAGATCCCCGAGGCCACCGAGGCCGCGACGTTGCTCGCCAAGGAGATCAACGGCTTCGCGGGGTCGAACATCGGTGAACTGATGGGCACCCCGCTGACCGCGCACTTCCTGGGCGGCTGCCCGATCGGCGACTCGGCGGAGACGGGCGTCATCGACCCCTACCACCGCCTCTACGGCCACCCCGGCATCTCGGTCGTCGACGGCGCCGCGGTCTCCGCGAACCTGGGCGTGAACCCCTCCCTGACGATCACCGCGCAGGCCGAGCGCGCGATGTCCTTCTGGCCCAACAAGGGCACCGAGGACACGCGTCCCGCGCCGGGTGCGCAGTACGTACGTCTCGCGGCCGTCGAGCCGAAGGCCCCGGCGGTGCCCGCGGAAGCGTTCGGCGCGCTGAAGCTGCCGTTCCTGGGGATGCCGACGGTACCGGCGAAGAAGTAGCGCGGCAGTCCCGCAATATCTGCGTACGGCGGAATCTACGTACGACGGAAACTACGTACAGCGGAAATTGCGTACGACGAAATCTGCGGACGTACGCGAAAGGACCTGCACCCCCCTCCGAGCGCAGGTCCTTTCGCGAGCGTGGCCTCAGGCGCTGTCACGCGCCGTGGCGTCAGGCGTTGGCGTCCGCCTTCTTGCGGCGGACGACGAAGACCGCGCCCGCACCGGCGACGACGGCGACACCGCCGACGAGACCGATGGTCGGCAGCATGGAGCTCGATCCGGTCTCGGCGAGATTGCCCGTGGTCGGGATCTCGTTGGCGCCGCCCTGGGGCTTCTTGCCGCCGGTGGGCTTCTTGCCGCCCTTGTCCTCTTCGGCCTCACCCGGGTTCTCGTTGCTGCTGCCGGCCTTCAGGACCGTGAACTCGTAGAACGCGAATGAGTTGTGCACGCAGTTCTGCTCGGCGTCGAGGTAGCCGCCGAGGCCGAGCGCGTAGCCGTCACCGGCCGGGGCCTTGGCGCTGATGTTGACGCGCAGCTTGATGTCGACCTTTTCCTTGGCGCCCAACTCGGTGGAGCCGAAGTAGAGGCCGCCGGAGACCTCGTCCGCGATGGGCTCCCAGGATTTGGACTCGGGGTTGAAGTACTGGATCTGCGCGTAGCTGGCCAGCCAGTCCTTCTCGTCCTGGCTGTCCGTGAAGTTGTCCACGGCCGCCAGCCACTGGACCTCGCCGAGGTCCTCGTCGCTGGGGTTGGCGGCGGTCAGCTTGAACTGGTGCCAGCCGCTGCCCGCGACGATCTTGCCGGGCAGACCCGAGAGCCCGAGCTCCAGCTTCGAGTCGGCGTCGACGCCGTCCTCGTCGACCGGGCAGTCCGTCGGCTCCTCGGTGGGCTCGTCGGTCGGCGTGGCCGACTCGGTGGGCTTCTCCGTGGGCTTGACCGTCTCCGTGGGCTTCGAGGCCGGCGGCGGGGTGCTCGACTCGGTGGCCGACGGGGTCGGCGTCACCGTCGCGGACTCCGTCTCGGACGGCGTGACCGCCGGGGGAGGCGTGGTCGACTCGGTGGCCGATGCGCTCGGGGGCGAAGTGGTGTCCTCGGTCGCGAAGGCGGCAGGAGCCGAGAGCAGCGCGACCGGGGCTATGGCAGCGGTCGCGGCCGCGGCGGCCATGACACGTCGAAGCTTCATGAAGACCTCAGGGAGTCCGGCGTACCACCTGGTGAGCGGTACGGAGGTGGAGGCCTCCGCGGTGGGGACGCGGGTGTGGCCGTTGTTACGCATGGATGACCTGCGTCCCCTGTGAATGGTTGTCCTCGAACTCACAGAATTCTTATGTGGCTTGGATCACATGGCTTGTGCGGCTGTCGTCCGTTGCCGTAGAAATTCCTCCGCTCGACGGTGATCTACCGGGAGCAACGGGCGGTAGGAGGGGGCGGCGTGGCGGAGCCGGATGAGATACGGGACGAGATACGGGACGAGATGCCGGAGGGAATGCCGGAGGGAATGTCGGACGGGATGCCGGACGACGTGTGGGAGCGGTTCGAGCGCGACAGCCTGCGCGACATCCGTACCTCCGCGCCGAAGGAACCGTCCGCGCGGGCCCGCATGGTGGCCGAGCGGTTGCGGCGTCTCGACGAGGAGGCGGCTCGTCAGCAGGCCGCGGACTCACGGGCGTTGGGCCGCAGGCGCCGGAAGCGCAAGGCGGCGGAGGGGGTGGGCACGGCCGGGGCATGGCGGCCCGACGAGTGGCGGTCCACACCGACCGGGCCGCGGCGTGACGCGCGTTCGGAGCGCAGCCGACGGGTGTGGAGCGTGGTGATCGTGGTCGGCCTCATGGCGCTGGCGATCGTGTTGCTGAGCCCGTTCAGATTCTGGATGTGGCGGTAGTCGTCAGTCGTTGTGGTCACCCGGAGGTGGGGAACCGCCCGCGATGATCTCCCGTCGTAGGAGTCGTAGGAGTCGTAGGAGTCGTAGGAGTCGTAGGAGTCGTAGGAGTCGTAGGAGTCGTAGGAGTCGTAGGAGTCGTAGGAGTCGTAGGAGTCGTAGG
>NZ_JBICXM010000006.1:51531-181900 GCF_043200235.1 Streptomyces sp. NPDC048441 | reverse complement strand
TCGTAGGCGTCGTAGGCGTCGAAGAAGGGGTGCGGGAACGTGAAGTCAGCTGTGTCGCGTGGCGTGGTGGTCGTATCGGTGATGGCGACCCTGGGGTTTGCCGCGGGGTGCAGCGACGGCGACGGCGGTGGCGGCGGCAAGAAGCCGTCGAAGTCCGCGGAGGCGGGCACGCCCTCCGCCGAGGGGAAGCTGGAGAGTGCTGCTCTCGCTGCGGGCGACGTCAAGAAGTACAAGCTCGAGAAGGAGTCCGCGGGGTCTGCGGGCGAGGCGAGGCGTCCCGCCGGGCCCGTGCACCCGGCCGAGTGCCGACCGCTGTCCGAGATGCTCAAAGCCGCCGCCCCGCCGAAGGCGAAGGCGCACGTGAGCCGCGTACTGAGCAGCACCGACGTCGCTGACACCACGGCGACTGAGGTCGTGCTGTTCGCGTACGGCCAGGCCGATGCCGAGAAGACCATGGACACGCTGCGTACGGCGACGAAGTCGAAGAAGTGCGCCACGTTCGGGGAGGGCGGTCGCCGCTACTTCGGCGTCAGGCCGCAGCCCGCGCGGGGCGGGGGCGACGAGGCCGTCTCGTACAAGCTCGCCAACCGTTCCGGCGAGTTCATCGACCGGAGCCGCGTCACTGTCGTACGAAGCGGCTCGACGCTGATCGCCTTCCGTGCGGCGAGCGTCTTCGACCCGGAGCCCGTCCAGGCCGACGAGGAGTCCGGTGACGGCATGACGGCCGATCCGAAGGTGTCCGACGCGATCGTCGACGCGCAGCTCGCGAAGCTGGCGGGGGCGAAATAGCGTCGGCATGACGTCGGCATGACGTCGGCATACCGAAGGGCCCCGCGGGACGGATCCGCGGGGCCCTTTGGCTGTCAGCACCGACGTCAGGGCAGCGTCGGTGCCGCGGAGCGGCGCCGGGGGGAGTGCGCCGCGAGTCTGGAGAGCGCCGGTGGCCGACCCGGCGCACGAGGGGCGCACAAGTGGTATCGACCAATGGCAATGGAGTTGTGTACTGCTGGGCATGCGGCTGTCCTGCTACGCATCGTGGTGGATGCGCCGACGCCTGCGCAACCGGTTCGACGGGATCTGGACGAACACGGACAGCTGGGGGACAGCTGGGGTTCTCCGCCGGGACCGGGGGCAGCCGGAGGGGCGGTCGGGACGTACGGCTGCGGTGCACGGTCGGGGTGCACGGTCGGGGTGGATGGTCGGGACGGGTCGGGACGGAGGTCGGTCGACTCCGGGCGTCCCCGAAGTCGACCGTTCCCTGGGTGACCGGGCTGCTGTCCCCTGCCGTCCGGTCACATCTCTGGAGCGAGGTCCCACGGCACACACGAGATGTGCGCCTCATCGCTCCAGCGGAGCCACGCGTGGTTTTTCCGTGCCCGCCCCTGGCTGGCACGGACATCGGGACCAACGAAGCCCCGCGGGACCCGGTCACGCGCCGTACGGGTGAGAGCGGACCCGAACTCAGGTCCGGTGGCCGAAGGGCCGGGTCCGACCTGGCCCGGACCTGGCTCAGACCTGGCTCAGACCTGGCCCCTGCACAGCTCGAGAAGCGTCATCGCGAGCGACGTACCGGGCTTGCCGAGCGCGTCCCTGTAGTGGCCGAGCACCTCCATCTCGCGGGAGAGGTTGACGCGGCGGCCGCCCGAGCCGATCCGGGCCTCTTGGATGACGGCCGATACGGCCATCCGTTCCTGTACGAGACCGATGATGCGGTCGTCGAGTGCGTCGATACGGTCACGCGCGCCCTCGATCACGTCGGCGGCCTCGGGGGTGCGGGCGCCGGTCTTGTCGGTCGCGGTGGTGATGGCGGTGGCGGTGGCGGTGGTCATCTGGGGCTCCTCATCGGATGGATCTCGGATGGATCTCGGGCGGATCTCGGATGGAGTGCCCCGGAGCGACAAGGTCCGGGAATGACAGAACGCCCCGGGCCTTGTCGGCCCGGGGCGCCTGGGAAGTCGCTTGTCAGTGGATCAAGCAGCTCGACCATGGCAGCCGGCGGGCCGGTTGCCATAGGTAAAGAGGAAGCTGAGGTGCTTGGTCACGAGGACAGTATGCCTCCACGCGCGCGTGCCTGGTCAACACGGGTTCCGCCGCGGCTCGGATGCTGAGACGGTCCCGGCGGGGCCCCGCTCCGTCGGATGCGACGAAGGGGGTGGCCGCGGGCCCGTTAGAATCGACAAACAGACCCCCTGCTCACGCACTGAGCCTCAGCTCACGCGCAAGCTCACGCTCAACGCCGGAAGGCCGCCGCCGTGCCATCAGCGTCCCCCGCTGCCGCCGCTCCCGACACCGTTCTGGTCGTCGACTTCGGAGCGCAGTACGCCCAGCTCATCGCCCGACGTGTCCGTGAGGCCCGGATCTATAGCGAGATCGTGCCGAGCAGCATGCCGGTCTCCGAGATGCTCGCGAAGAACCCCGCCGCGATCATCCTCTCCGGCGGCCCCTCGTCGGTGTACGCGGACGAAGCGCCCTCCGTGGACCGCGCGCTGTTCGAGGCGGGTGTCCCCGTCTTCGGCATGTGCTACGGCTTCCAGCTGATGGCGACCACCCTCGGCGGCACCGTCGACAACACGGGCGCCCGGGAGTACGGACGGACGGCCCTGGCCGTCTCCAAGCCCGGCTCGACGCTCTTCGAGGGCACCCCGGCCGAGCAGTCCGTGTGGATGTCGCACGGCGACGCGTGCAGCGCGGCGCCCGAGGGCTTCACCGTCACCGCGTCCACGGACGTCGTGCCGGTCGCGGCCTTCGAGGACGACGAGAAGAAGCTGTACGGCGTGCAGTACCACCCCGAGGTCATGCACTCCACGCACGGCCAGCAGGTCCTCGAACACTTCCTCTACCGGGGCGCGGGCCTGAAGCCCGACTGGACCACCGGCAACATCGTCGAGGAGCAGCTCGCCGCGATCCGCGAGCAGGTCGGCACCAAGCGCGCGATCTGCGGCCTGTCCGGCGGCGTCGACTCCGCTGTGGCCGCCGCCCTCGTACAGAAGGCCATCGGTTCGCAGCTGACCTGCGTGTATGTCGACCACGGCCTGATGCGCAAGGGCGAGACCGAGCAGGTCGAGAAGGACTTCGTCGCGGCCACGGGCGTCAAGCTCAAGGTCGTCGACGCGCAGGAGCGCTTCCTGAGCGCGCTTGCCGGGGTGTCCGACCCCGAGCAGAAGCGGAAGATCATCGGCCGCGAGTTCATCCGCGTCTTCGAGCAGGCCCAGGCGGAGATCGTCGCCGAGGCGCCGGGTGACCAGCCCGTCGAGTTCCTGGTCCAGGGCACGCTCTACCCGGACGTCGTCGAGTCCGGCGGCGGCACCGGCACCGCGAACATCAAGTCCCACCACAACGTGGGCGGCCTCCCCGAGGACATCGAGTTCCAGCTGATCGAGCCGCTGCGCCAGCTCTTCAAGGACGAGGTGCGGATGGTCGGGCAGGAGCTCGGCCTGCCGGACGAGATCGTCCAGCGCCAGCCCTTCCCCGGCCCCGGTCTCGGCATCCGCATCGTCGGCGAGGTCACGCGCGAGCGCCTCGACCTGCTCCGTGACGCCGACGCGATCGCCCGCGAGGAGCTGACCGCCGCCGGTCTCGACCGTGAGATCTGGCAGTGCCCCGTCGTGCTGCTCGCGGACGTGCGCAGCGTGGGCGTGCAGGGCGACGGCCGGACGTACGGTCACCCGATCGTGCTGCGGCCCGTCTCGTCCGAGGACGCCATGACCGCCGACTGGTCGCGCCTTCCGTACGAGGTCCTCGCGAAGATCTCGACGCGCATCACGAACGAGGTCGCCGATGTCAACCGCGTCGTCCTCGACGTGACGAGCAAGCCGCCGGGCACGATCGAGTGGGAGTAGCCCTCCCCGCGGGAGCCGTCCCGCAGAGCTGATACGGCGCTGTCCACCGAGGTGGGCGGCGCCGTTCGCGTACGTCAGGTCCGCCTGGTCGTCCGCGCCGGCGCACCCGGCCTCCACTGCTGCACCACCAGATACTTGTCGTCCTCGATGTACGTCCTGACCACCTCCGCCAGCTCCGTACGGAAGAGGTGGAACGCGGCCGGGTCCGGCGGGTCCACATCGCCCACATACCGCGCGATGACCTCGGGGTCCTCGACCTCGATCGCGCGTCCGGCGATCCGGATGTCGCCGCCCGCCATCCCCGTGCCGGACCCGGGATTGGCCTGGATCGCGAAGCGCGGATCGCGGCGCAGATCGAGCGCCTTCATCGAGCCCGGCATCATGCCGAGCCACAACTCGCCGTACAGGAAACGGACTTCGAGCCCCGTCGTGCGCGGCGATCCGTCCTTGCGCAGCGTGGCGAGGACGTGGTGGGTGAACGCGCCGAACCGCTCCTCGGCGGTCCGCGCGAAGGTGGGTTCCGCAGTGGCGAAAGCTGCCCAGTTCGTCGTCATACGGTGAGTGTCCCGCCCATACCCGACACCTTCTGTCCGGCATGGCGCACCCTTTCCTGTCCGTCGCCGCGCCCCGCTTGTGCACTCTCTTCACAGAGATCCCCTGTCTTCCTGCGCTGACCGGCGGTAACTTCCGCTCCGTACAGCCAGGGATGGAGGACACATGCAGGCGCCCACACCGATACCCGTCGAACGGTTGCAGTTCGCGATGCCGCCCGTGCACGATTCGTCGGCGGACGAACGGCGGTACCGCAAGGAACGGCTTGCCGGGGCGCTGCGGCTTTTCGGGCGGCTCGGATACGAGGACGGGGTGTCCGGGCACATCACGGCGCGGGACCCGGAGCACGAGGACTGTTTCTGGGTGAACCCCTTCGGGATGCCCTTCAAGCACGTCACCGTGGGCGATCTCGTCCTCGCCAATGCGCAGGGGCAGGTCGTCGAGGGCCGCCACCACGTCAATCAGGCCGCCTTCACCGTCCACGCGGAGGCGCACCTGGCGCGGCCCGACGTCGTCGCCGTCGCGCACTGCCACTCGCTGCACGGCCGCGCCCTGTCCACACTGGGTGAACTCCTCGACCCGATCACTCAGGAAGCCTGCGCTTTCTACGAGAGCCACGCGCTGTACGACGGCTACACGGGCGTCGTCGTGGACTCCGACGAGGGGCGGCGGATCGCCACCGCGCTCGGCGACCACAAGGCCGTCATCCTGCGCAACCACGGGCTTCTCACCGTCGGCGATTCCGTCGACGCCGCCGCCTGGTGGTTCCTCACGATGGAGCGCTCCAGTCAGGTCCAGCTGAGCGCACGAGCCGCGGGCCGACCGATTCTCATCGGCCACAAGCAGGCGGTGGCGACGCGCGAGCAGCTCGGCAGCGATCTCGTGGCCTGGATCAACTACCAGTCCCTGTGGCAGGACATCAGCCGCAGCGAACCGGACCTCCTCACTTGAGCCCACGACCCCCCGCGTCAACCCGGCCGCGCGGGAACCACCCTCTCTGACCTCACCCGAGGGGTCTGATCGTCTTCTCTTACGGCACAATCCCCTTTCATCGCATAGAAGTTCACTTTTCGGTGTTCGAACGAGGGCGGGGAAGGCGGCGTACGCGGTGGCGGTGCAGGAGGCGCGGCAGGGCGCGCACGGGGGCGGCTGCGAATGCGGCGACTGCCCGCACGGTGCGCGAGAGGGGCATCGGCGTGCCGTGGCCGCGTTCCTCGCCAAGCGCGATGAGCTGGCCGCGGGGCAGGGACTGCCCGCGGCGGTCGCCCACTCGGCGGGCGCCTCCCGGCAGTGGGTGTCGGACGAGCTGACCCAGTCGGCGCGCGATGTCGCCGAACGCGGCCGTGCCGAGGGCCACGCGTGGCTCGGCCGGCTGTGGCGGCGCACCGTCGGTGTCATCTGGGCCTCAGTGGGCGTCCTGCTCCTGGTCCAGGCGCTCACCGCGATCGGCACCGGGTGGACGCTCGCCCGGACTGCCGGAGTGCTGGCCGCCGCGGTCCTTGGCGGCTTGCTGACCGGCGCGGGATATGTGCACCGGGCGCGCGGCGGGATCCTCGCGCCGATGATCGGCGAAGACAATCGCCTCTCCACCTCCCGTGCGGTGGCGGCCTGTTGGGTCCTCCTCGTCGTCTTCGCCGTGCTCCTCCTCGCGGGCGAGCTCGCCGGGGCTTCGGGCCACCGCGAGCGGGACGAACTGATCGCCGGGCTCGACCTCGCCCGCGCCGCCGGCGCCGTGACCGTACTCGCCGTGGTCTGCGGGGTCGCCGTACTCGTACGTCGCGTGGTGGGCCTGCGTGTCCTTGGCCAGCGGCTCCAGAAGGTACCCGCCGACCGCCCTCGCACCGCCGATCTGCTCACCGACGACGCGGGCCGCGGCAGCTTTGCGGACGCGCAGTACGTCCTGGTCAGCGCGGTCGCCATGGCCTTCGCCGCCGTACGCCTCGCGCGCCGCCCCGAGCAACTGCCCGACCTGCCGTGGGGGCTCGCCCTCCTCGTCCTGGTGTCGGCGGCGACGTACCTCGCGGGGAAGTACGCCGAGGGCGGCCGTCCCGTGATCCTCTCCGTGGTCCGCGCCCGCGAGGCGGGTGACCTGGACGGCCCCATCCGCACGGGCGACGACATCGAGATCCGCGGTGCCGGGTTCGTGCCTCCCGGCGCGCAGACCGCCGACCGCCTCGCCCGTATGGTCGTCCGCATCGGAACCGTGCACGTCCATGTGCCGCTCGTCCCCGTGCCGGGCGGCTTCACCAACCCGACCGACGCGGCACTGACCGTCCCCGTCCCCGTCGATGTGGAGCCGGGGCGCGTCGACGTCCAAGTGATCACGGCAGCGGGCCTGGAGACGAACCGCTGCACGATCGACGTCACGGACTGAACGACCCGGCCCAGCATCGAGTCGGTCCTCGCGAATTCGCTGTACGTCACTGAGCAGCACCCCCTCTTCCTACGTATCGTCTGGTGACGGGTGAATGGGCGAGACGGATCTACGGGAGAGGCGGCGAGAGCGATGGCTCACGGTATGCGCACCGACAGCCACACCAGCTACGTCAGAAGCAGCGGCGGCTGGCGGGAGAGCGGCTCCCGTTACGCCCTGCTCCCGCTCCGGATCTTCCTCGGCGTCACTTTCATCTACGCGGGCCTGGACAAGCTCACCGACAGCGCCTTCATGTCGGCCACCGGCGCCGGATCCATTGGCGACATGATGGAAGGCGTCCGCGACATCTCCGCCATCCCGGCGCTCGTCGACCTCTCCCTCAAGAGCCCCGTCGGCTTCGGCTACGCCATCGCCTTCGGCGAACTCGCCGTCGGCATCGGCACCCTCATCGGCCTGTTCGCCCGGATCGCCGCGCTCGGTGGTGCGCTGATCTCGCTCAGCCTCTGGCTGACCGTGAGCTGGTCCACCGAGCCCTACTACTACGGCAACGATCTCGCCTACCTGATGGCCTGGCTCCCGCTGATCCTGGCCGGGGCGTCCGTCTTCTCGGTCGACGCGATGCTCGCGACCCGGCGCAGGCATTCTTCGGGGCTCGGCTGAACGGCTAGGCGTCCTTGGGGCCGTCGACCGAGCGGTCCGCCACCTGGGCGGTGGACCGGCCGCGTATGCCGTAGGCCACGGCTGCCGCCGCGCCGCCGAGCAGCAGTCCCGCAAGGATGAGTGGGAACGCCACGAACCACGGTGTCTCCCAGATGCCGCCCGCGTCGCCCGCGTAGGCGATGGCCGCTATCAGCAGGAAGAGGCCAAGGACCAGCTTGCCGGGATGGAACTCATGACGTAGCACGGGTCACCTCCACCTGTCCGATGCCTACCTCGACACGCAGCTCCAGCGTGCCGCCGTCCTTGCTGCCCGCGGGCCGGTCCAGCGTCACCGTCTTCTCCTTGCCCGGAGCGATGTCCACGTCTCCCTTGCTGTCGTCCGGCAACTGGATGTCGCCGACGCCCACTTCGATGTCCAGCTTCGCTGTGCTGTCCTTCGGCACGATCACCTTCAGCTGCCCCGCTCCCACGTCGGCCCTCGTGCTCACCGTCCGGCCCTTGCCGGGGCCGGCCCGGGTCAGGTCGAGTGTGCCGACGCCCGTCCCCAGTTCGTACCGAGGCTGGACCTGTTCCACCGAGGCCGGCTTCCAGTCCGTGCGCACCCAGGTGGTGCTGATGTCCTCGGGCAGCGCGGCCGAGCCCGCGAGGAGCATCGCGGTGATCACCGCGAGCACGATCGATCCCACGCCCGTGCGCCCCAGGAAGGCGCTGAGCGCGATGCCGATGCCGAACACGGCGAGCGCCAGAGCGAGGCCCGTCTGCAGGCTGGTGCCGAGCGGCTGCTCCTCCCACGTCAGGCCTGTGCCGAGTCCGCCGGCGAGCAGCGCTCCCAGGAAGACCGAGCCGCCGATCCAGCGCGGACCGCGCGGCTTGGGCCGTGGGGCCGCGGCGGGCTCCTGCTGCCGTATCCGCCCGTGCGGGGGGTCGGGCCGATACTCGATGGTCACTCCTTCCGGCCCCCAGAAATAGCCCGAGATTCCGTCGTGCGTGCCGTCCTTGACGATCGGGTCCCGCCACCACGAAGGGGCACCGGCCACCGGTGGTGCCTTCGCCTCCGGCGGGGCGTCCGCCACGGCCTGGGCAGCCACCGGGTCGGGGTCGGTCGTGCCGCGCTGCTGCGACCAGTACCCCGCGCCCGCGAGCAGCAGGGCGAGGACGGCGGCGAAGGTGAGTGCTCCGCCGTTGTTCAACAAGGAGAGGAAGACGCCGCAGCCGACGAGCGCGAAGAGCACGGCTGTCAGTGCCTGGCCGTCCACCCGGCCGGAGAGCAGCCTGCGTGCCTCGTTCTCCTCCTCGTCGTCGAAAGGGACGAACAGCCACGCGAAGCCGTAAAAGACAAGGCCGAGCCCGCTGGTGACCGCGAGGACCGCAAGCCCGATCCGGAAGATCACCGGATCCATGTCGCAGTGCTGTCCGAGCCCCGAGCAGACGCCGCCCAGCTTTTTGTGCCGCCGGTCGCGGCGGAAACGACGCACGCCCAACGGCCCGCCCGGCTCCTGCGCCATGGCGTTGAGCGGATCGCGCGGCGCGGCCTGCGGGCCCGTCCCGGCGGGCTGGTCCTCTGTCATGTGTCCATGGTGACGGGCGGGAGGCCGCGGCGGCAGTCGGGACAACCCTGGACGAACCCTGAGATCGCCCCTGACACGTCCCTGCCCGACCGGCTTGCCGTGCTGTCAGCGGCGGAGATCAGGGGAGTCTCGGGGGTCGACCCTGATGCCCGCGCCCGCGTACGCGTGTGAATATCGGAGACATGCCGGAAGCCGCAGCAGTACCCAGCGAAGACGAGCGGCCGCTGCGAAAGCTCTATCGCAGCGGTGACGGCCGTTGGCTCGGCGGGGTCGCGCGCGGCCTCGCGGGTCATCTCGGGCTGCCCGTCGTCTGGGTGCGGCTGATCTTCGTCGGCCTCTTCATGGCGGACGGGCTCGGCGGGCTGCTGTACGCGGCGTTCTGGTTCTTCGTGCCGCTGGGCATCGGCGGGGTCGACGCCCAGCGGCCACCCTCCGCCGTCACCACCGACACGACGCCTGACGGCCGCCGCAGACTCGTGGCCCGTAAGCCGGACAAGGGCCAGCTCGTAGCGCTGCTCGCGATGGTCATCGTCGCCATGGTCTTCGTCGGCAATGTGGATCTGGGCAGTTCGACCAAGGCCTATCTCTGGCCGACCCTGCTCGTCGCCGCCGGTGTCGCCCTGGTCTGGCGCCAGGCCGACAACGCCCGCCGGGCCCGCTGGATGGCGGTCGGCCGCCGCAGGCGTACTCTCACCATCGCCCGCTCGGCGGCGGGAGTGCTGCTCGTCGGCGCCGGGGTCTCCGGCATCGTCGTGCTGCAGGGTTCCACTTCGCACCTCAGCTCCGTGCTGCAGGCCGCGCTCGCCGTGCTCGTCGGCGTCGCGTTGCTCGCAGGGCCCTATCTCGTGCGCATGATGCAGGACCTCTCCGAAGAGAGGCTCATGCGGATCCGCGCACAGGAGCGGGCCGAGGTCGCCGCTCATGTGCACGACTCGGTCCTGCACACCCTGACCCTGATCCAGCGCAACGCGGAGAACGCGGGAGAGGTGCGCCGCCTGGCCCGCGCCCAGGAGCGCGACCTGCGCCAATGGCTCTACAGACCGGAGGGTACGGGCAAGGACGAGGCGGACGAGCCCGACACCCTCGCCGAAGCGGTCCGGCGCGATGCCGCGGAGGTGGAGGACAAGCATGGCGTCCCCATCGAGGTCGTCATAGTCGGCGACTGCCCGCTCGACGACCGGCTGACCGCGCAGACGCAGGCCGCGCGGGAAGCAATGGTGAACGCCGCCAAGTACGGTGGCGAGGGCGGTGCGGTGCAGGTCTTCGCCGAAGTCGAGGGGGAGACGGTGTTCGTGTCCGTCCGGGACCGTGGCCCCGGCTTCGATCTGGATTCCGTGCCGGACGACCGCATGGGCGTACGAGAATCGATCATCGGCCGTATGCAGCGCAACGGCGGCACGGCGCGGCTCCGCGCAGTGCCGGGGGGCGGCACGGAAGTCGAGCTGGAGATGGAGAGGACGGCGACGACATGAGCGACATGAGTGACGCGAGCGAGCCCGTGGGGCCCAGGGGTGGATCGGACGGTGCGGCCGAGCCGACCACGTCGGGCGGGGCGACTGAGTCCGACCAGTCCGCCGATGCGGCCGTTGCTGCCGTCGGCGGTGACCAGGACGGGCGCCGTGCGCGTGTCGTCCTTGTCGACGACCACCGGATGTTCCGGACGGGCGTCCAGGCTGAGATCGGCAGGACCGCGATCACGGGTGTCGAGGTCGTCGGCGAGGCCGCGGACGTCGACCAGGCGGTCACGGTCATCACGGCGACGCGTCCTGAGGTCGTGCTCCTCGACGTGCACCTTCCGGGTGGCGGTGGGGTCGAAGTACTGCGCCGCTGTGCGCCGTTGATGTCCGATGCGGAGAGCCCTGTGCGGTTCCTCGCCCTGTCCGTCTCGGATGCCGCGGAGGATGTCATCGGAGTCATCCGGGGTGGCGCCCGCGGCTATGTCACCAAGACCATCACCGGCACCGATCTGGTCGACTCCATCTTCCGTGTGCAGGACGGCGACGCGGTGTTCTCGCCGCGGCTCGCCGGATTCGTCCTTGACGCCTTCGCGTCCACCGACGCGCCCCCGGTCGACGAGGACTTGGACCGACTCACGCAGCGCGAGCGCGAGGTACTGCGGCTCATCGCGCGGGGGTACGCGTACAAGGAGATCGCCAAGCAGCTCTTCATCTCCGTGAAGACGGTCGAGTCGCATGTGTCGGCGGTGCTGAGGAAGTTGCAGCTGTCCAACCGGCACGAGCTGACGCGGTGGGCGACGGCGCGGCGGCTGGTCTAGGGGAGTCCGGCGTGGCGACTGCCTCGCAGTCGCCACCTGCCTGACCAGCGTCCTCACCTCCGGCCTGCCGGAGGTGAGGACGGTGTGCCCGGGAGCTCCGAGGCTCTGCCTGACGGCCTGTGCCGGGTCGTGAGCGGGGTGGGGCCCAGCTTCCGCATCGCCCAGCGGTAGTGGCCGAACGCCTTCGTGATGCCGACCAGGCCCGTCAGCCACAGGATGAGGCCCGTGCCCATGCCTCGGGCGACATCGCCGTACGAGTCCCTTCCCGGCTCGGCGTGGGCGGTGGCCGCGAAGGATGCCCACAGGCCGAGCGTGCACACCATGAGGGACGCGAGGAGCCAGACGAGGCTGAGGCCGGGGGAGCGGAGGGTGGCGTCCGATGCCGGGTGGCTGTCCAAGTCCAGCCAGCTGGCGGTGAGTTCTCTTGCCTTCCGGTCGCTTCGGATGCCGAGGAGCACGCCGATCACGGAGGGGGCGAATGCCGCCAGGCCCAGGATCGCGCAGACCGGGCCCATGATGAAGGCCATCGGATCGCGGTCCTCGATCATCTCGATCGGCAGCGTCAGGAGCGCCCAGCCGACGACGCCGCCGAGTGCGAACAGCCAGAGCAGTAGCAGCCGGTGTACTCCCAGGATCCGCCTGCGCAGCTCTTCGAGTGCCATGCCTCGGTCGGCGAGGAGTGTGTTCCGGTCCGGCCAGGTGCGCAGGTGGACGGGCGGCGGAGGTGGTGGAAGGGTGCGGCGGCGGAGCATGGACCTGACATTACCGGTGGGCCCGCACAGCCCCCGCAGCCGCCCGCACAGCCCTTCACGCCACCCGCGTGGCTCCCGCGAACGGCATCTGGTCGATCGGGGCGAGGCGCACCGGTGCGCTCGGGTTCGGGGCGTGGATCATCTGTCCGTTGCCTACGTAGAGGCCGACATGGCTGATGCCCTGGTAGAAGAAGACCAGGTCTCCGGGCTGGAGTTGGGAGCGCGGTACCCGCTCGCCCGCGGCGATCTGCGCGTAAGTGGTGCGTGGGAGGTCGACTCCCGCGGAGCGGTAGGCGGCCTGGGTGAGGCCCGAGCAGTCGAAGGCGTTCGGGCCGGTGGCGCCCCATACGTACGGGCGGCCGAGCGACTTGTAGGCGTACGCGACGGCCGCTGAGGCACGGGAGTTGGAGGCCTTGGCCGGGACGTTCAGGGCGGCGTCGCGGCCCGCGGTCCGGGAGGCCCTGTCCGGACCGCCGTCGCCCGCGAGCTCGGCGCGCTGATCGCCGGTCAGTTGGGACATGAGCCGTTTGGCCGCGTCGAGCTTTCCGTTGACCGTCTTCTTGTGCTTCCTCAGCTCCGCCTGGCGGGACTTGAGGTGCGCGAGTGTGCCGTCGGCCTCGGTGCGCAGCTGGTGGATCTCCTGGAGCTGCTTCTGTACGCCGCTGACGGCCGTGGCCTGGCGGCTGCCCGCCCGGTCGGCGAGTGCGGCGCGCTCGAGGAATTGGTCGGGGTCGGAGGAGAGCGCGACCTGGACGGCCGGGTCGATGCCGCCGCTGCGGTACTGCGCGGCGGCGATCGAACCGAGGCCCTCACGCGCCGAGTTGAGCTTCTCCGTCTTGCGGGCCGCTTCGTCGCGCAGCTCGCCGAGTGACTTCTCGGCGCTGTCGGCCTTCTCCTTGGCGCCGTTGTACTTCTCGGTGGCGATCTCTGCCTCGCGGTAGAGCGCGTCGACCTTGGACTTCACCTCGGCCGGGCTGAGCCGGGGGTCCGCGTGTCCCGTACCGTCGAACGCGGTCGCCGTGGCGGCCCCGGCGAGGGCGATGGTGGCGGCGGTACGGGCCGTATGGCCACTGAGTGAGCGCTGCTTGGGCTTGCGGTGCGCTGCCACGAAGGAGGGCTCCTTAAGGGTCCGGCGGCGGCCCGCACAGGGGGAGCAGGACGCCGCCGGATTTCTCGGCGGTGGTGTCCGACTGCCGCCCCTGGTCCGGGCGGCATTGGGGAGCCGGGCACCTGACGAAGGACGCTAAACCTGGCCGTCACGGGTTGGTGGCGGATTGTGCGCAATTGGCGGAAGTGTTCTGGCGGTGACTGAATGTGACTGCGCGATCCGCCGAACACCATGTCCTTCGCGTCTACCTGTGACCGATGAGGCATTTGTGGCCCACCTGGCTACAGAGCGGTGATAGGGCCCCGGTTAGGCTCCGGACCATGGACGTACTCACCCATGTCTTCGTCGGTCTGCACATCATCGGTATCGCCTCCCTCCTGGGCGGCTTCCTCACCCAGATGAAGCAGATGGGCCAGGGCACGGCCCGTTTCAACCCCGCGATGCTGCACGGCGCGCTGACCATGCTCGTCACCGGCGTGATCCTGGTGGGCCTCAACCAGGCGGACGACAACCCGGTCAACAACATCAAGATCGGCATCAAAATGGCGGTGCTGATCGTGATCCTTGGGCTCGTCTACGTGAAGCGGGACGAGGAAAAGATCGACAAGGGGATGTTCGGCGCCGTGGGTCTTCTGACCACGGCGAACATCTTCATCGCGGTGCTGTGGACCTGAGTTCGTAAAGACAACTCACCCACTACGCGCGCGTGGCCCGCATCCCAAGAGGATGCGGGCCACGCGCGCGTAGTGGGTTGTGTGCAGGTGGGAGGCGATCAAGCAGACCGCTCTCAGGCTGGCCGCACCACGCTGTGGATCGGCATGTAGTAGATCGACTCGACGCGGACGTTCGCGCCCGGCTTCGGGGCGTGGATCATCTTGCCGTCGCCGATGTAGATCCCTACGTGGCTGATGTCGTCGTAGAAGAAGACCAGGTCACCCGGCTTGGCATCGGCGGTCTTCACGGTCGTGCCGACCTTCACCTGATCCCACGTCGTACGCGGCAGGGAGATCCCGGCCGCCTTCCACGCGTCCTGGGTGAGCCCGGAGCAGTCGTAGGAGTCGGGGCCGGTGGCGCCCCACACGTACGGCTTGCCCATCTGGGCCTCCGCGAAGTTGATGACCTTCGCGGCCTTCGTCGCGTAACCGCTGTCCGTGTCCCCGGAGCCGCTGCCGGAGCCGGTGTCGGAACCGGAGCCCGAGTCGGGGGTCTCCTTGTTCTTCTCGCGCTCCTTGGCCGCGGCCTCTTCCGCCGCCTTGCGCTTGGCCTCCGCCTCGGCCTCCTGCTTGCGCGCCAGCTCGGCGGCCTTGCGCTTGGCCGCCTCTTCCTTCTTCTTCTCGATCGCCGCGAGCCGCGCCTTCTCCTCGGCCGTCAGCTCCGAGAGCAGCGTGCGTGCCTGGCCCAGCTTCTTCTGGACGGTCTGCTTGCTGCTCTTGAGGTCGTCACGGGAGTCGCTCAGAGTCTCCAGGCTCGTGGCGGCCTTCGTGCGCTGCTTCGTCGCCGCGGCCTGCTTCGTCTGGTAGTCGTCGACCGCCTTCTTCTGGCGCGCGGTCAGCCGGTCCGACAGATGGTTCTGGTCGAAGTACCCCTGCGGGTCGTCGGCGAGCATCATCGTGGCGGTCTCGGAGACGGCGCCGGTGCGGTACTGGGCCGCGGCGAACGTGCCGAGCTCCTGGCGGGCCTCGTTCAGCTTGTCGGCGCGCTTGGCCACGTCGTCGAGAAGGGTGTCGACCTTCGAGCGCTGCTTCTCGGTGCGCTCCTTGGCCGAGTTGTACTTCTGGGTGGCCACGCCCGCCTGGTGGTAGAGGTCGTCGACCTTCTTCTGGACCTCTTCGAGGCTGGGCTTCTGGGGCGCGGAGGGTGCCGCCTGTGCGCTCTGCGACAGGAGGGCCACAGAGGTGAGGGCCGCCGTCGTGATGCCGATGGCGGGAGTGGCGCGTAGGCCGGCAATGCGGGTCCGCGGCTTGCGGTGCGACGCCAAGGGAGGCGACTCCTTCCGTAGACCGCCTACCGGGTTAGCTGTCGGGTTCGGGCGGGTGGTTCGGAAGGTTGCCCTACAGTCCCGTACTTCGTACGGGACCGATTCACCCCAAGGTCTGAGTGGGTCCCCGGCTCCGAGGAGATCGAACTCGGCGGAGGCCACCCGTTCCCGGCGGGGTTCGCCGGTGGGAGTACGAGCAGCCCGCCCAGCACGCTAGCCAACTCGTGTGGCTCGTGTGAAGGTTGATGTTCGATATGCCCGATACATTTTCGTGACTTTACGAAGCTCTTGACGCGGACACGCGGCGATATGGCGGAGAGTGACCGGTCGTGGGCGGGGCGTAGACGGTGGACGTGGCCGGAACCCGGAGCGGGTTGTCAGTGGGGCCGCCTAGACTCGGGAGGCGATGAGCAGCCTCTTTGATGACAGCTTCCTGGCGGACCTCCAGCCCTCGCGGGCTTCCGAGGAGGAGCCCCCGCCGCCGCCCGACGACAGCACGCCGGAGTCCATTCCGGATGATCTGTTCGACGGGAAGTTTGACGCGCCCGTGCCCAGGGACGCGCACTACCGCGGCGGCGCCCCCCGTCCGGTGATCGATCCGGCGGCGCTGATCTTCGGGTTGAACGAGAACCAGCGAGCGGCCGTCGTGCACGCCGGCTCTCCACTGCTCATCGTGGCCGGCGCGGGCTCCGGAAAGACCCGTGTCCTGACCCACCGCATCGCGTATCTGCTGGCCGCGCGGCAGGTGCACCCGGGCCAGATCCTCGCGATCACGTTCACGAACAAGGCCGCGGGCGAGATGAAGGAGCGCGTCGAGGCGCTCGTCGGACCGCGTGCCAACGCCATGTGGGTATCGACGTTCCACAGCGCGTGCGTGCGCATACTGCGCCGCGAGTCGAAGACGATCGGCTTCACCTCCTCCTTCTCGATCTACGATGCCGCCGACTCCAAGCGGCTGATGGCGCTGGTCTGTCGCGATCTGGACATCGACCCGAAGAAGTTCCCGCCGAAGTCCTTCAGCGCCAAGATCTCGAACCTGAAGAACGAGCTGATCGATGAGGAGACCTTCGCAGGACAGGCCGCCGACGGCTTCGAGAAGACGCTCGCCCAGGCGTACGCGATGTACCAGTCGCGCCTGCGCGAGGCGAACGCGCTCGACTTCGACGACCTGATCATGACGACGGTCAACATGTTCCGCGCGTTCCCGGACGTCGCCGAGCACTACAGGCGCCGCTTCCGGCACGTGATGGTCGACGAGTACCAGGACACCAACCACGCCCAGTACGCCCTCGTGCGCGAGCTGGTCGGCCCCTCCGGAGGCGAGGGGGACGACCCCGCCGAGCTGTGTGTCGTGGGTGACGCGGACCAGTCGATCTACGCCTTCCGCGGCGCCACGATCCGCAACATCCTCCAGTTCGAGGAGGACTACCCGAACGCGACGACGATCCTCCTGGAGCAGAACTACCGCTCCACGCAGACGATCCTGACGGCAGCCAACGCGGTCATCGAGCGCAACGACAGCCGCCGCCCCAAGAATCTGTGGACCAACGCGGGCGCGGGCGCGGGCATCACCGGATATGTCGCCGACACCGAGCACGACGAGGCCCAGTTCGTCGCCGACGAGATCGACCGGCTCACCGACGCGGGCGACGCGAAGGCGGGTGACGTCGCGATCTTCTATCGGACGAACGCCCAGTCCCGTGTCTTCGAAGAGATCTTCATCCGCGTCGGCCTGCCCTACAAGGTCGTCGGCGGCGTCCGCTTCTACGAGCGCAAGGAGGTCAGGGACGTCCTCGCGTATCTGCGGGTGCTCGCCAACCCGGAGGACTCCGTCCCGCTGCGGCGCATTCTCAACGTACCGAAGAGGGGTATCGGCGACCGTGCGGAGGCGATGATCGACGCGCTCTCGCAGCGCGAGAAGATCTCCTTCCCGCAGGCGCTGAAGCGCGTCGACGAGGCGTACGGAATGGCCGCCCGCTCGGCGAACGCCGTCAAGCGTTTCAACACGCTGATGGAGGAGCTGCGGACCATCGTCGAGTCCGGCGCGGGCCCTGCCGTCGTCCTGGAGGCCGTGCTCGAACGGACCGGCTATCTCGCCGAGTTGCAGGCCTCCACCGACCCCCAGGACGAGACGCGCATCGAGAACCTCCAGGAACTCGCCGCAGTGGCGCTTGAGTTCGAGCAGGACAACGGTGAAGCAGCAGCGGGTGCCGAGGGCGAAGGAGAGGACGCGGAGGCGGGCACAGGGATGTCCGGCACGCTCTCCCAGTTCCTGGAGCGGGTCGCGCTCGTCGCCGACTCCGACCAGATCCCCGACGAGGAGGACGACGGCTCCGGAGTCATCACACTGATGACGCTGCACACCGCCAAGGGCCTCGAGTTCCCGGTCGTCTTCCTGACCGGCATGGAGGACGGGGTCTTCCCGCACATGCGTTCCCTCGGCCAGGTCAAGGAGCTGGAGGAAGAGCGCCGTCTCGCGTACGTGGGCATCACGCGCGCGCGGGAGCGGCTCTATCTGACGCGGTCCTCCATGCGCAGCGCCTGGGGCCAGCCTTCGTACAACCCGCCGTCGCGCTTCCTGGAGGAGATCCCGGAGGCCCACCTCGACTGGAAGCGGACGGGGTCCATCGGCGCACCGGCATCTTCCGGGCCCGCTGCGGGAATCGCCTCCTCCTTGTCGTCGTCGCGCTCCCGCGCCGGGGGCGCGCAGGGCTTCGCCACGCGCCGCGCCTCGGAGAAGCCGGTGGTCGCACTTGCGATCGGGGATCGGGTCACGCACGACCAGTTCGGCCTCGGGACCGTGGTCGGAGTGAAGGGCACGGGTGCGAACGCCGAGGCGACGGTGGACTTCGGAGAGCCCAAGCCGAAGCGGCTGCTCCTTCGGTACGCACCGGTGCAGAAGCTGTAGGGCAGGGGACGGCCGTCGCAGTCGTGTGAGGCGCGGCGGCCGGAGTTACGTCGGGTCGAGGCCGTGGCTGCGCAGCCACGGCAGCGGGTCGATCGCCGAGCCGCCGCCGGGGCGCACCTCGAAGTGCAGGTGCGGTCCGGTGGAGTTGCCGGAGTTCCCGGAGAAGGCGATGGGGTCGCCCGCCTTGACGGGGCCGCTGGAGACCTTGTGCGTGGAGAGGTGGCAGTACCACGTCTCCGTGCCGTCCTTGGCGGTCACGATCGCCATGTTGCCGTAGGCGCTGTTCCACTTCGTGGAGACGACGCCATCGGTGGCGGAGCGCACCTCGGTGCCGTACGACACCGGGAAGTCGATTCCCGAGTGCGCGGACATCCAGTTGACGCCCGCCTGCCCGTAGTACGCGCTCAGTCCCCGCTGCTCGACCGGCAGCACGAACTTGGGGCGCAGACGCTCCTTGCGTGCGGCTTCCTCGGCAGCCTTCTTCGCGGAGGCCACCTTCTCCGCCTTGAGGTCGATGCGCTCCTGGGTGCGGCTCGCGCGGTCGGCGAAGTCACCCGCGTCCGCAGAGAGGTTCGCCAGCTGGGTGTCGAGTTTGTTGTTGGCGGCGGAGGGCTTCACCGACGCGACGTCCGGGGCCGAAGCCGCCTGCGTCTCCTTGCCGTCGTCGCCGCCGAAGTCGCCCACGGACGCGGCGGCGATACCGGCGACGCCCATCACGCAGGCGGAGGGCACGGCGACGGTGAAGAGAGCGGAGCGCTTGGCGGGGGAGCGGCGGCGGGCCCGCGAGCGGGAACCGGCTCCGGAGCCGGGGCCGGCGCCGTGCGAGCGGCTCATGACGGGGGGCGCTTCGTCACCGGCGGGGCTGTGGTGGCTCGGCTCTACCGGGCCGAGCGAGTCGGCGGGCGCCTCTTCGGGCGTGAACTCGTGCCCGGTGGGGGCCGGTTGGGCGTAAGGCTCGGGGGAATCGGGGGAGTGCGGCCCGGAGGGGTAGGGCTCGGAGGCGTAGGGCCCGGTGCCGTAGGGCGAATGCGAATACCCGTGCGGTTCGGGCGACATGTGCGGTTCGGGTGCCTCGTACGTGTCCGGCGCTCCGGGCGTGTCCAGAGCGTCATACGTTCCGTGGGTACCCTGCGCTCCGTGCGCCTCGTGGGTCCCGTAGGCCTCGTGGGTTTCAGGGGCGCCGTACGGCTCGTGTGCCTCGGGGGTGCCGTACGCGGCTTCCTGGCCGACGGAGTTCCACGCGGTCGCGTCGTACGCGCCGGTGTCGAAGGGCTGCGCCTGCCACTGGCCTGTCTGCTGGGGCTGGTTCCAGGCGGTGGTGTCCCACTGGCCGGTGGTGTCCCACTGGCCAGTGGTGTTGTCCGGGCCCAACTGCGCCGGGATGTCGGCGGAGAGGTGCTGATAGCCGCCGGTCGACCACGCGGTCTGGGTTTCGTAGCTGCCGGTCTCGTAACCACTGGTGCCGTACGCGGCCTGGTGCTGCGCGGCGTACGGGTCGTAGGTGAGTGTCTGCTGCGTGCCCGTGGTGGACCACTGGCCGGTGTCGTACGGACTGCCGGGCATGTCGCCGAAGAGCGGATCGGCCGCGAAGCTTCCGGTGGAGTGGCCGTCGTACCCGGTGTAGCCGCCGTGTTGAGCGCCATGCTGGTCATACGCCGCGTAGGACGCATAGTCGGCGGGTGCCGAGGCCGGGGGAGTTGAGCTCCCCGACGGGGGACGGTCGTTCACCAACTTCTCTTTCGCCTCGGCAGCAGGGGCAGAGCAGTGCGGTGACTGTACCCGGCGGTAAGCGGGCACGACAATCTTCGGCAGGTTTCCCGCTCTCAGGAAACGGGCATTCGGCCGCCTTTCGGCGGACTGTGGGCACAGCTTTGGCCCTGCGTTCGAGATCCGTTCGACGGAATTCCATGAATGCGGGGTGCGGAAGCCGCTCGTCAGGCCACGGTCAGTCCGTCCACCGCGCCCGTCGCACGGGTCCCCGCGGCAGGCTGGTCGAGGGACTGGCGGATTCCGGCGGCGACCGCGGGGTGCACGGGCAGGGCGAGGTGGCCGATTCCGGAGACACGTACGTTGTGCGCGATCAGGTCGGGGTGGTTGACGCAGGCCGTCTCGAGGGGGTCCATCAGCTGGTCGAGGTCGCTCCAGAAGCTCACGAAGCGGGTGCGGCAGCCCGGTGCGGGCTCGCGCAGCTCCTCGATCACGTCCGAGCCGGGGCGCATCTGGCGCACGATCGGGTGCGCGTCGGCCAGCGGTACGACGCGGGTTCCCTCATGTGGGGTACCAAGGGTGACCAGTGTGCGGACGCGTGCGTCGCCGCCCAGGCGCTGCGCGTAATAGCGGGCTATCAGGCCGCCGAGGCTGTGCCCGACGATGTCCACCTGGTGATGGCCCGTGCGCTCGCAGATCTCCTCTATATGGCGGCCGAGCAGCTCGGCGGCGGTACGGATGTCGCACGTCAGCGGTGAGTAATTGAGGGACTCCACGTGCTGGCCGCCGTGCTGGGCCAGGGAGCGGCGCAGGAGGACGAAGACCGAGCGGTTGTCGATGAAGCCGTGCAGGAGGACGACCGGTGTCTTGCTCTCCGCCGGGAGACGGGGGGCGTCGGGCGACGGCGGTTCGGGGGCGGTCCTGCGTTCCTGGACGATGCCCGACGGGTAGAGGAGGAGATGCCCGGCGAGGATCGCCACCTCGAGTGCGGTCGCTTTCAGCAGGGTCAGGGAGAGCCCCGCCAGTCTGGCGGGCAGCTGAAGGCAGGGCGGGCGAAAGGGCAGGACCCTCATAACGGCCATGATCGACCTCCCGGTCGGCACGCCGGGGGACAACTCTGGCCCCCGTGTGCCTGTAGCGGAGAAGCGTGACGGAGGTCGTACGACGATGCGTGGTCAGCGCTGGTGGCGCCCCGTAGACCGGCGCGATCGCCGATGCGCCGCGTCACCATGCCGCGCGGCTGACGGCTCGGTGGTGCGGCGACCTCGTCACGGCTCCCCTTGCGCCGTCCCGGAGGCGGTCCGTATACCGCTGGATACGGGAGTGGCGCGCAGCGAACGTGTCCCATCGTGTGATTTCCCCCTCGCTCTCCACCGTGAAACTGCCGGGTGCGAGATGCTGGAGATAACGTTCGTTCACTTCCCCGGCCGGTGCGGCACGGGGTGCCAGTGCTCGGACAGATGGATATCGGTACATGGAGGCAGTGATGGGTGTGGCAGCCGGACCGATCCGCGTGGTGGTGGCCAAGCCGGGGCTCGACGGTCATGATCGCGGGGCCAAGGTGATCGCGAGGGCACTGCGTGACGCCGGTATGGAGGTCATCTACACCGGCCTCCATCAGACGCCCGAGCAGGTCGTGGACACCGCGATCCAGGAGGACGCCGACGCGATCGGCCTCTCCATCCTCTCCGGTGCGCACAACACGCTCTTCGCGCGCGTGATCGAGCTCCTCAAGGAGCGGGACGCGGAGGACATCAAGGTCTTCGGCGGCGGCATCATCCCGGAGGCGGACATCGCCCCGCTCAAGGAGAAGGGCGTCGCGGAGATCTTCACTCCCGGGGCGACGACGGCGTCGATCGTGGACTGGGTCCGGGCGAACGTCCGGCAGCCCGCCGGGGCCTGAGCGGGTCCGCTTTCCGGTGGGGGTGCCTACGATGACGGCACCCCCGGGTCCCCCGGATCCGCTGGGTCTCCCGGATCCGCTGGGTCTCCCGGACCCACGCCAAGCTCCGCCCGCATCGCCGCGCGCAGGCGCAACGTACTGACCAGGCGCTGGAAGGCCTCCGACCAGTAGCCGCCCGCGCCGGGCGCGGCGTCCTCCGGCTCGTCCGGTATCGCCGTCAGCACGTCGAGACGGACCGCCTCCGCCGGGTCCAGGCACCGTTCCGCGAGGCCCATCACACCGCTGAAGCTCCAGGGGTAACTTCCGGCGTCCCGCGCGATGTTCAGCGCGTCCACCACCGCTCGCCCCAGCGGTTCCGACCAGGGCAGCGCGCACACCCCAAGGAGCTGGAACGCCTCCGAGAGCCCGTGCGCCGCGATGAACCCCGCGACCCAGTCGGCCCGCTCCCCGGCCGGCAGCGCGGCCAGCAGCTTCGCGCGTTCGGCCAGCGACGCCGCGCCGGGGCCCGCCGCATCGGGGGACGCGGGAGCGCCGAGCAGCGCCCGGGACCAGATCGCGTCGCGCTGTCGCACGGCGGCGCGGCACCACGCGGCGTGCAGCTCGCTCTGCCAGTCGTCGGCCACGGGCAGTGCCACGATCTCGGCGGGGGTCCGGCCGCCGAGCCGCCGCGACCAGGTGCCGAGCGGGGTGGCCTCCACCAACTGGCCGAGCCACCAGGAGCGTTCGCCCCGGCCGGTGGGCGGCTTCGGTGTGACGCCGTCACGCTCCATGCCCGCGTCGCACTCGTGCGGCGCCTCGACCGTGAGCGTCGGCGTGCTCTTCGTGCCGTTCGTGTGGTCGATGGCCACGCAGGAGGCGGCGCGGTCCGCCATCCGTGCGGCGAGGGCGGACGCTGGGAGAGCGGAGAGGAGCTCGGCCGCCGTGGCGCGTACGTTCCGGCTGCGGTCGGTGAGGGCCTGTTCCAGAAACGGCTCGTCCGCGTCGCACAGTTGGGTACGCAGCGAATCGAGGAACATCAGACGGTCCTCCGCCCGCTCCGTGCTCCAGGTGGTGGCGAGCAGTTCCCGCGCGGCGGCCGGATCGTGAGCCCGTACCGCGCCGAGCAGGGCGACGCGCTCGGCGAACAGACCCTCTTCCCAGAGCTGTTGGACCTGGCCGGTCTCCTCCGGGGCGGGCAGGGCGACCCCACCGCCCGGCGTGGAGCGGAGTGCGAACTTCCAGTCCGGGTTGAGCCTCGCGAGCCACAGGGCTCGGGGGCCCGCGAAGGTGAGGGCCTGCGGGCGCAGGTCCGTCCGCCCGCGGGCCGCGTTCAGGAGGGCGGGCAGCAGCTCCGGCGGCGGCGCGAAGCCGCGGTCGTTGGCCAAGGCCAGCCATTGCGGGAGCAGTTCCATCAGGTCGGGCACGGCGCCGCGGCGCCCGCCGGTGCCGGCGCCGGGGTGATCGGTGAGCAGCGTGGCCAGCCTGCGCCGTGCCGTCGGCGGGACCAATGGCCTGGGGTCCTCCGCGGCAGGCTCGGGCGGGGCGGCGGCGGGCGCGGGGCGCAGGCCGGCCCTCCGCCGGACGGTCTGTACGGCGGCCGCGTCCAGCAGGGCGGCTGGCGCGTCCTTGCCCGGGGTGCGTACGGGGAACGGGCGGCGGTCGGTACCGAGGAGCGCGGCGGTGACCAGGTCTTCCCAAGGGGTGAGTTCGGCGATCCTGGTGGGTCCGGCGATCCTGGTTGATTCGGTGGGTTCGGTGGGTTCGGTGGGTTCGGTGAGTCCGGTGAGTCCGGTAGGTCCGGTGGATTCGGTGGATTCGGTGGAATCGGTCGTGCCGGTCATTTGGTCCCCTCTCTTAGAGAAGGCGGGGAGCTTGCAGCGGGCTTGGTGGTGGGTGCGGCCGTGGGTGCGGCCGTGGCCGTAGGCGCGGGCGTCGTCGTGGGTGCAGGCGTCGTCGTGGGTGCGGTCAGCACAGGGCTACCGCCTCTCCCTGGCCGCGCGGCCAGGCCGTCAGAGGGGTGAAGCCCTGGTGGCCACATTCGCCGAACACCGTCACCGGAGCGCCTCCGGAGAGTGCCATCAGGCGCCACAGCCCCGGCCGGGACGCCGCGGACGCCGTGATGGGCAGCGCCACATCGCCTCCCGCGTCCGCCAGTTGCCAGCCATGGGTGTCGGGGGTCGCGTCAGGGGTCGGTATCACTTCGCCCAGCGTCACCGGCCAGGAATCCAGCCAGGGGTCGTCCCGCAGCATCTCTCCGTAGCGCGCCGCCGCCTCCGCCGTCCGTATGCCCGGTGGCCGGGCCGCCGTCGGCGCGGGGGTGCTGAACTGTTCGCCCAGGTCCGTGCGCAGCTGCCCGCCGCCCGGGTACGCGGTCAGCTCGGCGTCGAGCGCGAGGCCGACCGGCAGCGCGAGCGCGGGTGCGCGGCCCGCGGCTCCGTAGGAGAGGAGCAGGGCCGTCCGGCCGGACCTGGCGCCGTGCAGCCAGATCCGGCGGGTGGTCAGCCTGCTGTCCGCCGTGTCGTACTGCGCGAGCACCAGCCAGTGGTCCCGCACCGGCGGGCCCGCCGCCGACGTGGGCAGACCTATGCGCGAGCGCACCGTGGCCGCCAGGTCGTCCGGAAGGTGCTCGCGGTGCAGCCAGCCCTGGTCGAGGAGGTGGAGGAGCGCGCACTCCTCCAGCATTCGCACCGGCCAGCCCGGCCCGGAGGAGGGGATCGCCCCCAACTCCCGTACACGTGCGGCAAGTCCGGGCGCCTGCGCGTCGACCATCCGGGCCGCTGTCTCCTCCCACAGCCCGTACCCAGTCTGCTCGGCGGAGGCTATGCCGCCGCGCACCAGATCGGAGAGGCGCTGCTCGAGCTCTGCCGCCCCCGCCGTGACCCGCTCGGCCCGCCGCTCCGCCCTGCGGCGCGCGGCCTCGGGATCAGCGGGCGATGAACCGGGCACCTCGCCCGAACTCCGCTTCGTATCCGCTCTCTTGCGGCGCCCTTCCAGCCACTCCGCCGCCCAGGCAGGCGGCTGCTCGTCCGGCACCGATCCGTCCGCCGCCGCCCAGAGCAGCAGCAGCCCGAGCGCGTGTTTGCACGGGAACTTGCGGCTCGGGCAACTGCACTTGTACGCCGGGCCCGCCGCGCCGGTGACGTCCGCGATGTCGACGACTGTCTGATACGGCTTGCTGCCACTTCCCTTGCACAGGCCCCACACCGTCCCCTCGCCCGAACTGCCTGCCTCCGACCATGGCCCTGCGACGCCGAGTTTGCTTCCCGCCTTGCGCGACGGGGCGTCAGGCGCCATGGCAAGGACCTGATCCGCCGTCCAGCGCACCCCCTGCTGAGTCATGTGATCGAAGGTAGGTCCCGCCACTGACAATCGACCTGACGGTCGATGTCTGCGCAGGTCAGGGGCGTGCTAGGGGCAATTGTCAGTGGCGTGGTGCACGGTTGGAATCACAGCCGGGCCAGATGCGTCCGGACAAGCTGGAGGGGGATCGCTCCATGACCGTGTCCGTCGACTCGATCGCCTCGACGACCTTGGCAACGCCGACAACCGAGAACCGGGCCGCGGGTGAGGCGGAGGTGCTGCGGCCGCACGCCGAGCACACCTTCGCCGCCGAACTGGCCGCGCTCGCCGCGCAGGACGACCGGCCCCGGCCCGCCCGCTGGCAGCTCTCGCCTTGGGCCGTCGCGACGTATCTGCTCGGCGGCACGCTGCCCGACGGGACGGTGATCTCGCCGAAGTACGTGGGCCCGCGCCGTATCGTCGAGGTCGCCGTCACCACCCTCGCGACTGACCGCGCCCTGCTCCTTCTCGGCGTGCCCGGCACCGCGAAGACCTGGGTGTCCGAGCATCTGGCGGCGGCCGTCAGCGGTGACTCGACGCTGCTCGTGCAGGGCACGGCCGGGACGCCGGAGGAGGCGATCCGGTACGGCTGGAACTACGCGCAGCTGCTCGCGCACGGCCCGAGCCGCGACGCGCTCGTGCCGAGTCCCGTCATGCGGGCCATGCGCGACGGCATGACGGCACGGGTCGAGGAGCTGACACGCATCCCCGCCGACGTGCAGGACACGCTGATCACGATCCTGTCGGAAAAGACCCTCCCCATACCGGAGTTGGGTCAGGAGGTGCAGGCCGTCCGGGGCTTCAACCTCATCGCCACGGCCAACAACCGCGACCGCGGGGTCAATGACCTGTCGAGCGCGCTGCGCCGCCGCTTCAACACGGTCGTCCTTCCGCTGCCGGAGAGCGCCGAGGCCGAGGTGGACATCGTCTCGCGCCGCGTGGACCAGATCGGGCGCTCGCTCGACCTGCCCGCAGGGCCCGAGGGAATCGACGAGATACGCCGCGTCGTCACCGTCTTCCGCGAGCTGCGGGACGGCGTCACGGCTGACGGGCGTACGAAGGTGAAGTCGCCGAGCGGCACGCTCTCGACCGCAGAGGCGATCTCCGTCGTCACCAACGGCCTTGCGCTTGCCGCCCACTTCGGGGACGGCGTGCTGCGCCCTGGCGATGTCGCCGCGGGCATCCTTGGCGCGGTCGTCCGCGATCCGGCGGCGGACCGGGTGATCTGGCAGGAGTACTTGGAGGCGGTGGTCCGTGAGCGTGACGGCTGGAAGGACTTCTACCGCGCTTGCCGTGAGGTGAGTGCGTGACGGGTGACGGGTGGCGGGTAACGGGTGCGGGCGAGTTGTGGGTGTGGGTGTGGGTGTGGGGCTGACGGTGGCCGGTAGTTAGGACAGAGAGGGGGCGGACATGAGCGATGAGGTGCGTGAGGCGCGGAAGCGGTCGGGCGAGGGGCCGTTGCTGCTCGGGGTGCGGCATCACGGGCCGGGGTCGGCGCGCGCGGTACTGGCCGCGCTCCAGGAGAGTGCGCCGAGTGTGGTGCTGATCGAGGGGCCACCGGAGGCCGACGCGCTGGTGGAGCTCGCGGCGGACGAGGGGATGCGGCCGCCGGTGGCGCTGCTCGCGCATGTGGTGGACGAGCCGGGGCGGTCGGCGTTCTGGCCGCTTGCCGAGTTCTCGCCGGAGTGGGTCGCGATCAAGTGGGCGGCGGGGGTCGGGGTTCCGGTCCGGTTCATGGATCTTCCGGCGACGCATTCGCTGGCGCGGGCGGAGGAGGGGGCAGAGGAGGAAGGGGTAGAGGAGGGGGAGTCAGGGGCGCCGGACACGGTGCGGATCGATCCGCTTGCTGTGCTCGCCGAGACGGCCGGGTACGACGACCCCGAGCGGTGGTGGGAGGACGTCGTCGAGCACCGGGGTACTGGCGGGGACGCGTTCGCGCCGTTCGACGTGCTCGGCGAGGCCATGGGGGTGCTGCGCGAGGAGTACGGGAGCGGGGGGCACGACCGTGACCTGGTGCGTGAGGCGTACATGCGGATCCAAGTGCGGGCGGCACAGCGGGAGTTCGGTGGAGGCGACGAGGTGGCTGTCGTGTGCGGGGCCTGGCATGTGCCTGCCCTGCGCCGCAAGGTGACCGTGGCGGCGGACCGGGAGCTGCTCAAGGGGCTGCCCAAGGTGAAGGTGGACATGACCTGGGTGCCCTGGACGCACCGCCGCCTCTCCAGGGCCAGCGGATACGGCGCGGGGATCGCGTCGCCCGGCTGGTACGGGCATCTGTTCAGCGCACCCGACCGCCCCGTGGAGCGCTGGCTGACCAAGGTCGCGCGGCTCCTCAGGGACGAGGACAGGCTCGTGTCGTCCGCGCACGTCATCGAGGCGGTGCGGCTCGCGGACACGCTCGCCGCGATGCGGGGTCGTCCGCTGCCGGGGCTCACCGAGACGACGGACGCGGTCCGGGCGGTGATGTGCGAGGGCTCGGACGTCCCGCTCTCCCTCGTGCACGACAAGCTGGTCGTCGGGGATGTCCTCGGGGAGGTGCCGGACTCGGCGCCGGCGGTGCCGTTGCAGCGTGACCTCACACGCCTCCAGCGGAAGCTTCGGATCAAGCCGGAGGCTCTCGAGCGGGAGTTGGAGCTCGACCTGCGCAAGGAGACGGACGCGGGGCGCAGCAGGCTGCTGCATCGGCTCCGGCTCCTCGGGATCGGCTGGGGCGAGCCCGTCGAGTCGCGGGGGAGTACGGGTACGTTCCGGGAGACCTGGCGGCTGCGGTGGGAGCCGGAGCTTTCCGTGCGGGTCGCGGAGGCGGGGGTGTGGGGGACCACGGTGGTGGCGGCGGCCACCGCGAAGGCGGAGTCCGACGCCATCGGGGCCCGTGCTCTCGCCGACGTCACCTCGCTCGCCGAGCGGTGCCTGCTGGCCGAACTGCCGGATGCGTTGCCCGTGGTGATGCGGGTTCTCGCGGACCGGGCTGCGCTGGACGCGGACGTGGGGCATTTGGCACAGGCGTTGCCCGCGTTGGTGCGGTCCCTGCGGTACGGGGATGTGCGGGGGACGGACACGGTTGCCCTCGGCGAGGTGGCCGTGGGGCTCGCTGAGCGGGTCTTCGTCGGGCTGCCGCCCGCGTGCGCGGGGCTCGATCAGGACGCGGCGCTCGAGTTGCGGGGGCATGTGGACGCGGTTCACCTGGCGGTGGGGCTGCTGGGGGAGCTTGGTGCCGGTGCCGGTGCCGGCACCGATGGCGGGCCTGCCGAGGGTGGCCGTCCGGGCGGTATGCAGGGGCGGTGGCGGGGCGTTCTGCGGGTGCTGGGGGAGCGGGACAGTGTGGCTGGGGTGGTGCGGGGGCGGTGTGTGCGGCTGTTGTTGGACGGCGGAGGGCTGGCGGAAGGGGAGGCCGCTCGGTTCATGGGGCTCGCGTTGTCCCGGGGGACCGAACCCGCTGAGGCCGCCGCGTGGATCGAGGGGTTCGTCGGTGGCGGGTCCGGGGGCGGCATGTTGCTCGTCCATGACGAGCGGCTGCTCGGCCTTGTCGATGACTGGCTGAGCGGAGTTCCGGACCGCGCCTTCATTGACGTACTGCCCCTGCTGCGGCGCACCTTCTCAGCGTACGAACCAGGCGTGCGGCGGACGCTGGGTGAGCTGGTGCGGCGGGGGGCGGGGGCCGGTGGCGGCTCCGTGTCCGTCGCCAGCGGGATACCCGGCTTCGGGGCTGAGCTTGATGAGGGGCGGGCGGATGCTGTTCTGCCGGTGCTGAGTCTGTTGCTCGAGGGAAGGGCCGGGGCCGGGGTCGGGATGGAATCCGGGGCTGGCGTCGGCGTCGGTGATGGCAGTGGCAGTGGCAGTGGCAATGAGCTTGTGGGGGCGGGCTGATGACGCAGGATGTGGCTCGGGGCAGGGCTCAGGGTCTGACGGTGGGCGTGGGTCGGGGCGTGACGGGAGATGAGGTGGTGGGCGTGGCAGAGGGCGTGAGGGCAGGTGTGGTTCGGGGAGGGGCTGCGTGTGTGGCTCAGGGGGAGGCTGGGGGCGCGGCAGAGGGTGTGACGGTGGGGGTGGCCCGGGACGGGGCCGCAGCTGTGGTTCAGACGGAAGCCGCGGGTGTGGGTCTGGGCGGGACCGCAGGCGTGGCTCAGGGCGAGGCTGGAGTTGGGGATCGGGGCGTGACGGGAGATGAGGTGGTGGGCGTGACGGTGGGCGTGGGTCGGGGCGGGACTGCAGGCGTGGCTTCGTGCGGGGCCGTAGCTGCGGTTTCGGGTGGGGCCGTAGTCGCGGGTTTGAGTATGGCGGCAGGTGGGGCTCAGGGCGTGGCTTCGGGTGCGGCAGGTGGGGCTCAGGGCGTGGCCTCGGGAGCGGTGAGTGGCCGGGCGGGGGGGCCTGCGGAGGAGCGGATGCGGCGGTGGCGGCTTGTGCTGGGGGGAGATGCGGCGGACGGTACGGGATGTGCGCTTGCCGGGCAGGATGCGGCGATGGATGGGGCGCTCGATGCGTTGTACGGGGGCGGGGGGAAGAAGGATCGGGGGCGGGACCGGTCGGCGGGGCTCGGAGCCTCCGCGCCGTCCGTCGCGCGCTGGCTCGGGGACATCCGGACGTACTTCCCTTCGTCCGTCGTCCAGGTCATGCAGCGTGACGCCATCGACCGTCTTGGGCTTTCCGCGTTGCTTCTGGAGCCGGAGATGCTGGAGGCCGTGGAGGCCGATGTGCATTTGGTGGGGACGTTGCTGTCCCTCAACAAGGCCATGCCCGAGACCACCAAGGAGACCGCACGCGCCGTCGTGCGCAAGGTGGTCGAGGACCTGGAGAAGCGGCTCGCCACGCGCACTCGCGCCACCCTCACCGGCGCGCTAGACCGCAGCGCACGCGTCAGCAGGCCGCGCCACCACGACATCGACTGGAACCGCACGATCGCGGCCAACCTCAAGAACTACCTGCCGGAGTACAGGACGATCGTGCCCGAGCGGCTCATCGGGTACGGGCGGGCATCGCAGTCGGTGAAGAAGGAGGTCATCCTCTGTATCGACCAGTCGGGCTCGATGGCCGCGTCCGTCGTCTATGCCTCGGTGTTCGGTGCCGTGCTCGGTTCGATGCGGTCGCTCAACACGCGGCTCGTCGTCTTCGACACGAACGTCGTCGACCTGACCGATCAGCTGGACGATCCGGTGGACGTGCTGTTCGGCACGCAGCTGGGGGGAGGGACCGACATCAACCGGGCGCTCGCGTACTGCCAGTCGCAGATCACCAGGCCCGCCGACACAGTCGTCGTCCTCATCAGCGACCTCTACGAAGGAGGCATACGCAACGAGATGCTGAAGCGGGTCGCGGCGATGAAGGCGTCCGGGGTGCAGTTCGTGACGCTGCTCGCGCTCTCCGACGAGGGGACGCCCGCGTACGACCGCGAGCACGCGGCAGCGCTCTCGGCGCTGGACGCGCCGGCCTTCGCGTGTACCCCGGATCTCTTTCCGGAGGTGATGGCAGCGGCGATCGAGAAATGTCCCCTTCCCATACCGGACATGAGTACCCATCGGTAACGGGGGACTTGCGCGAGGGCGGGCGCTCCATGCGAGGATCGGCGGGCTTCATTCCGCCTTGCCTCAGTGCTTGTCTCGGTACTTGTCTTGGTACTTGTCTTGGTTTGCTCAGTATCAGTAGAGGATCTACTTCGTCTTGAATCCCACAGCAGTCGCGGTAGCTCTGCCTGATGCCGTCGTGCGCATGGTGCGCGCGGTGGCCGGGCGGCGTGTGCTGCAAGTGCTGCTGCTGCTCGCCGGATTGCTCGTGCTCGGCTTCCTCTGCGGAGAGCGGGCGCAGGCGGCGGACGGGCTGTCCGCTCCCGATGGCGTGGAGCGGGTGGAGCCCGTACGTGATGCGGTGCGGGCCGGGCACGAGGTGGCGCGCGAGGCGCCGGTCAAGTCTGCCGCCGAGCCTGTCGTTCGTACTGTGCGTGGCGTTGTGCGGCCGGTCCTCGATGAGGCCACCGGAGCTCGAGTCCCCCTCCCTGTCCCCGCCCCTGACAGTGCGCCGCCTCGGGGGTTGCCCGAGGCGCCCGCCATGCCTGAGCTGCCGAGCCTGCCGAAGCCTGGTCCCGGTGATAGTGACGGTCCCAGCGCCGGTGATGGCGGCGACTCGGATGCCGGGGCCGGCGACTCCCGTACCGAACCTCAGGCACACAAGGCGCGGAAAGAGTCCGGGGCGCGGGGCGAGTTCTCGTACGGCACTGGCACCGGCACCGGCACCGGCACCACGTGTCCGGGCGGCCGGCCCGTGGGTGGCGTTGTCTCGTCCGGCGGTGACACCTCGGACGATGCGCACCGCACCGGGCACGAGCCGTTCCCCGCGCCCGGTGATCCGGGGCGGACGCTGAGCGGTCAGGCGGCCGGTGACGGCAATTCCACGCGGCACGGCGATCCGGGTGCCGCCTCGCTCGGCAGCAATGGTGCGCCGGTGCGGCTTCTGCAGGGTGCCGGGGCCTCTCAGGTCGCCGTGCCGATCCGCGACAGACACCGGGACATTCTCGAATTCCCTGGCTAGGGCAGCCCTTTCCCCGCGAAGACCTGCCGCGCGGGGGTGGCAAAGGTCTGCCCGCCGACCGGACGTCGTATGGACGTATCCGGGTCGGATTCACAGCCAGAGTTCGAAGGATCTGAAGCACGCATGAACAAGAACATCCGTCGTTCCATCGTCATAGCCGCCGGTGTCACGGGCGCGTGGGCGCTCGGTTCCGCCGTGGCCAGCGCGGACGAGCTGCCCCAGCACTCAGTCGCCCTGCCGGACAACACGTCCGACGCGGTCGCGGACGTCACCGGTGATGTAGCCGGTGATGTCACCGGTGACGTCGCCGACGTCCAGGGCAAGGCGAAGTCCACTGTCGCCGAGGCGAAGTCCACCGTGGCCGGCGCGAAGGCCGCCGCCCACAAGGCGGCAGCTCCGAAGGCCGCCGCCCCCAAGGCCGACCTCCCCCAGGTCGAAGCCCCCGACGTGACCACCCCCAACGTCACCACCCCCAACGTCACCACCCCCAACGTCACCACCCCCGACGTGACCACCCCCGTGGACTCCGTCGACTACCTCTTCGGACCTCTGTCGGCCTTCGCCCCGGAGGTCGAAGCCGCCGCGACGCAGGCCCCGGCGACCGCCACGCAGACCGCCACTCCCATCGTCGACGAGACGGCCACGGCCGTGCTGCCGCCCGTCGCCGGAACCGCCGTCGACGGTGTCGTGCCGGTCGCCGGGCAGGCGGTGAATGACGTCACCTACCTGGCGCAGGGCGTCGTGGGCGATGTGCAGCCGTTCGCCGGTGGGGTCGTCGGTGAGGTTCCGCCGTTCGCGCAGGGTGTCGTCGGCGACGACGTGCAGCCCTTCGCGGACGGTGTCGTCGGCTCGGTATCGCCGCTCGTGCAGACCGTCGCCGACCAGGTGCGGCCCGTCGCGCAGGGGGTCGGCGGCAGCGCGGACCAGCTGGCGTACGGCGTCACGGGCGACGTCCGCCCGTTCGCCGGTGGCGTCACCGGCCAGGTCTCGCCCTTCGCGCAGGACCTGACGGGCACCGTCTCGCCCGACGCGCAGTCGCTCGCCGGTAACGCCGTCACGGGCGTCCAGGGCGTGGCGGACTCGGTCGCTCCGAGCTACCTGCCGACGTACGAGCAGGCGTACAACGCGACGTACAACGCAGCGCACAACGCAGCGCACAACGCAGCGCACAACGTCTGACAGCGCGAGCTGTATCAGGTGTACCAGGTGTATCAGGCGTAACAGGTGCAAACGGGCGGTCCCTGTCACCGCAGGGGCCGCCCTCCCCATATGCGGATTCGAAGGTGGATTCGTATGCCGATTCGCGATCTGTGACAGTCATCACCGCCCAAATGTGATCTGCGATTTAGGGACCCACGGTCCACGGCGATAACCTGCGAGACGGACATGCCGCGTACCGGACTCCGTCCTACGCCTCTCTTGTGACAGCGCAGTCACGTTGCCCTCCGCGGCACGCCCACGCAGACAGCTGACCACAAAGCAGCGAGATCGCAGCGAGATCACGGAAAAGGGACGGACGCGCGTGGACCTGTTCGAGTACCAGGCGAGGGACCTCTTCGCCAAGCACGGTGTACCGGTGCTGGCCGGTGAAGTCATCGACACGCCTGAGGCGGCGCGCGAGGCCACCGAGAAGCTGGGCGGCAAGTCGGTCGTCAAGGCACAGGTGAAGGTCGGTGGCCGCGGCAAGGCCGGTGGCGTGAAGCTGGCAGCCAACCCCGACGAGGCCGTCGCTCGTGCGACGGACATCCTCGGCATGGACATCAAGGGCCACACGGTCCACAAGGTGATGATCGCCGAGCTGTCCCCGGAGATCGAGGCGGAGTACTACGTCTCGTACCTCCTCGACCGCACCAACCGCACCTTCCTCGCCATGGCGTCGGTGCAGGGCGGCATGGACATCGAGGAGGTCGCGGAGAAGACTCCCGAGGCCCTCGCGAAGGTCCCGGTCAACGCCGTCGACGGCGTGAGCATCGAGAAGGCCCGCGAGATCGTGGCCCAGGCGAAGTTCCCGGCCGACGTGGCCGAGGGTGTCGCCGAGGCCATGGTGACCCTGTGGGACACCTTCGTCGCCGAGGACGCGCTCCTCGTCGAGGTCAACCCGCTGGTGAAGACCAAGGACGGCCGCATCCTGGCCCTGGACGGCAAGGTCTCGCTCGACGAGAACGCCGACTTCCGCCAGGCCGACCACGAGGCGCTCGAGGACAAGGACGCAGCCAACCCGCTCGAGGCTGCTGCCAAGGCCAAGAACCTCAACTACGTCAAGCTCGACGGCGAGGTCGGCATCATCGGTAACGGTGCCGGTCTGGTCATGTCGACCCTCGACGTCGTCGCGTACGCCGGTGAGGCGCACAACAACGTCAAGCCGGCCAACTTCCTCGACATCGGCGGCGGCGCTTCGGCCGAGGTCATGGCGAACGGCCTGGAGATCATCCTCGGCGACCCGGACGTCAAGTCCGTCTTCGTCAACGTCTTCGGTGGCATCACCGCGTGCGACGAGGTCGCCAACGGCATCGTCCAGGCGCTTGAGCTTCTCAAGTCCAAGGGCGAGGCAGTCACCAAGCCGCTGGTCGTGCGTCTCGACGGCAACAACGCGGAGCTGGGTCGCAAGATCCTGAGCGACGCCAACCACCCGCTCGTGCAGCGTGTGGACACCATGGACGGCGCGGCCGACAAGGCCGCCGAGCTCGCGGCCGCGAAGTAAGGACGAGGGACTAAACAGCCATGGCTATCTTCCTCAACAAGGACAGCAAGGTCATCGTCCAGGGCATGACCGGTGCCACGGGCATGAAGCACACCAAGCTCATGCTCGGCGACGGCACGAACGTCGTCGGCGGCGTGAACCCGCGCAAGGCGGGCACGAAGGTCGACTTCGACGGTACCGAGGTACCGGTGTTCGGCACCGTCAAGGAGGCGATGGAGGCCACCGGCGCCAACGTCTCCGTCCTCTTCGTGCCGCCGGCCTTCTCCAAGGCCGCCGTCGTCGAGGCGATCGACGCCGAGATCCCCCTCGCGGTCGTCATCACCGAGGGCATCGCCGTCCACGACTCCGCCGCCTTCTGGGCGTACGCGAAGTCGAAGGGCAACAAGACCCGCATCATCGGCCCGAACTGCCCCGGTCTCATCACCCCGGGTCAGTCGAACGCCGGCATCATCCCGGGCGACATCACGAAGCCGGGCCGCATCGGCCTGGTCTCGAAGTCCGGCACGCTGACGTACCAGATGATGTACGAGCTCCGTGACATCGGCTTCTCCTCGGCCGTCGGTATCGGTGGCGACCCGGTCATCGGCACGACGCACATCGACGCTCTCGCGGCGTTCGAGGCGGACCCCGACACCGACCTGATCGTCATGATCGGCGAGATCGGCGGAGACGCCGAAGAGCGTGCGGCCGACTACATCAAGGCCAACGTGACGAAGCCGGTCGTCGGCTACGTCGCCGGTTTCACGGCGCCCGAGGGCAAGACCATGGGTCACGCCGGGGCGATCGTGTCGGGCTCGTCCGGCACGGCTGCCGCCAAGAAGGAGGCCCTTGAGGCCGCCGGTGTCAAGGTTGGCAAGACGCCTACCGAGACCGCCAAGCTGGCGCGGGCCATTCTGGCTGGCTGAAGCTTGACCTAGCTGTTGAAGGTGGGCCCGCATCTCACTTATGTGAGATGCGGGCCCACCTTTTTGTCTGCGGGTCGGCTGTGGCCGGGCGCGCAGTTCCCCGCGCCCCTTGCGGGGCGCCCGCCCCTCACCTCGCTTGTGGCGTCAGTCTTTCCGGGCCGCTCGACAGGTCCTCGCGGAGTTTCCTGTGGAGGAGCTGGTCCCCGTACGTCAGAGGGCCCGGACCCATCCTCGGGGGTACGCCGCTGATGGCCTTGCCGGGAGACTGGGGTGGTTCGTAGTGCGTGGGGGCCGTGCGCAGCGTCAAGGCCGTGGCGCCGACGATCAGTGCCGTGAACGCGATCGCCGCTCGGGTCCAGAAGCGGGCGCGGGTTTCGCTGCCGGTGCGTACCAGGCCCGCGTTCGGGGGGCGCAGTTTCTCGGCGCCGCAGAGTTCGCCGAGGCGCTGGTGCAGGGCTTCGGGTGTCGTCGCGACGTCGGGCAGCCTGTCGGCGATGGCGTCGCGCGCGTTCAGGAGGCGGCCCGCCGCCGCGGGTGTGCTCGCCTCCGTCTCGGCCGCGGTCTCGGGCAGGTCGAGCCCGACGCCGTCGTAGAGCAGCAGGGTGCGGCGCTGCGCGGGCGGCAGGCTCATCAGTACGGCGAGGAAGGCGCGGTCGGCCGGATCGGCGGGCGGGGCGTCCGGCTGCCGGTGGGAGCGGCGGAGGCGGTGCCAGGGGGACATCGCGTACTCGTACGCCGCCGCGCGCACCCAGCCCTCGGGGTCACGGTCGACGGCGACCTCGGGCCAGCGCTGCCAGGCGAGCTGGAAGGCGCGCTCGACGGATTCCTGGGCGAGGGTGCGGCGGCCGGTGAGCAGGTAGGTCTGGCGTACGAGGCCGGGGGCGCAGTTCGTGCAGAGCGCGTCGAAGGCTTCGGCGGGGGTGGTGACGGGGGTGGCGACGGGGGTGGTCGCGGCCGTGGGGGGCGTGGACGGCTCGGGCTGCCGTTCGGGCTGCCGTTCGGGCTGCCGTTCGGGCTGAGCGACGGCCGGGGCCCGCTCCGGCCTCGTGTGACCGTTTATCGCCGCGCCCACCGGGATGCGAGCAGGGGACTTGCGGCCCTTGGTGTCGTCGACGGGCGGGGCCAGGTCCTTGGCCCAGCTGGGGCGCCGTACGGAGCGTCTGCCCGAGACGGAGCCCGAGACGGAGCCCGAGACGGTCTGCTCGTTCGCGAGCTCGGCGAGCAGCTTCGCGTAGACGTTACGCCGTCGCCCGCGTGGTGCCGTGCGGCCCGACTCCCAGGAGCGGACCGTTTCGCGCGTGACGCCGATCTTCGCGGCGAGCTCGGCCTGGCTCAGGGACTTCGCCTCGCGCAGACGTCGGCGTTCCTTGGGGGACGGCAACGCAGTGGCAGGGCTCTGGGTCATGTCGGACTCTCCGCGCCGTGGGCCGTGGACGTGGGCCGTCGTGCGGCGGGCAGCCGGGCGTGGCTGGTCCGACGTACGAAAAAGTACATAAACGTATCTTGTGCGACACATCCGGTATTCGCCTGTTACGGGGAGAAAGCGCGTGTCGTTGGGAGCATGGCGGTGTGACTCAAATCACCGACCGCAGCTCTCCGTTGCCGCCCCTGAAGCCGCTGTTCGTGCGGGCCCGCGACCGTTCACCCGGCCTCGCGACCTGTCTGTTCGGCGGAGCCGTCGCCGCGGGGCTCGGGCTCGGCTCGTGCGCCGTCCTGGTGATGGTCCTCTGGATCAGCTCGCCGTATCCGGACAGCGGGCCCGACGGGGCGCTGCATGTCGCCGCCGCGCTGTGGCTGATCGCCCACGGCGCCGAACTGATCAGGACGGACACGCTCTCCGGGGCCCCGGCGCCGGTCGGTGTCACGCCCTTGCTCCTCATCGTGCTGCCGGGCTGGCTCGTGCACCGGGCGGCGCGGGACGCGGCGGATCCGGAGGGGCGGGGGATGGCGCCGCGGACCGCGTGGTGCGGGGTGGTCGGCGGCTATCTGCTTGTCAGCGCCGCGGCGACGCTGTACGCGGCAGGGGGCGAGCTGCGGCCGTCGTGGCTGAGCGCCGCGTCGCACCTGCCGGTGGTCGTGGCGGGGGCGGCCGCGGTGGGCGTCTGGACGGCGCTCGGACGGCCGCCGGGTTCGCTGCCTGGCCTGGTGCGGTCCGGCCTTCGCGCGCTGCCGGAAGGGGTACGTCCCTACTTCGTACGCCGATACCTCCTTGCCGTCACGCGGGCCGCGGCGGCGGGGACACTGGTGCTCGTCGGCGGTGGAGCGCTGCTGGTGACGGTCTCGCTCGGGCTGCACGCGGGGCTGATGAGAGCGTCGTTCGCGCAGGTCACGGACGTGTGGTCGGGCCGATTCGCGGTGCTGATGCTCGCCGTGGCGTTGGTGCCGAACGCGGCGGTGTGGGGCGCGGCGTACGGGCTCGGCCCCGGCTTCGCCCTGGGCACGGGGAGCGTGGCGGGGCCGCTCGGCGTGGGCTCCGGGCCGCTCCTTCCGTCGTTCCCGCTGCTCGCGGCGGTACCGGAGGAAGGCCCCGGGGTGCCGTTGACGTGGGCGGCGGGTGCGGTGCCGGTGGCGGCGGGGATCGCGCTCGCGTGGTTCACCGTGCGGGCGGCGGCGCCTGCGTCCGGGGAGTGGGACCAGGCATGGTCGAAGAGCCGGACGGCGCTGGTCGCGGGGGCGGCGGCGGTGCTGTGCGGGGCGGCTCTCGCGGGGCTCGCGGCGCTGGCGGGCGGCCCGATGGGGGTGGCCGTCCTGGCCGACTTCGGGCCGGTGTGGTGGCAGACGGGGGCGGCGGCGCTGGGGTGGACGGCGGCGGTGGGAGTGCCGGGCGCCTTGGCGGTGCGGGCCTGGCGGTTGCGAGCTCGCCGGACTGTGCCGCGGTGGGCTGCGCCCCGCTTGGCGTGGGTCAGGGTGCCGAGGCCGCGGGTTCCGCGGCTGCGTGTGCCTCGCCTGAGCCTTCCCCGGATCCTCCGCCGCCGTCAGAAGCCACCGGTTCCGGTGCCGCCTGCTCCGGAACCGTTCGAGCCGTACGACTTCCTGCCGGTCCCTACGGGCGACACGACGGACTGGGGTGCATCGACCTGGCACGACGATGCGTCCCGCGAGGCCCGCTGGGCGGCACTGCGGGACGCGAACACGGAGGAGAGGCAGCCGCCGGAGGCTTGAGGGGGCGGGGGGTGAGGGGGGTGCGGGAGGTGCGGGAGGTGCCCCGCTGGACTGGCTGAGCAGTGCATTTCCCTTGCGCGGCGCTCGCAGCCATCCCAGCGCCAGGAAGGCGAGCTGGCTCAGCCTTTCGACCTGGCCAGCCAGCCAGCCAGGCCAGTCCTCCGGCCGGCTCAGCCCTTCGAACAGCCCAGGTCAGGCCGCCTCGGCCAAGACCAGGCCGCCTCGGCCAAGACCAGGCCGCCTCGCCCAGCCCAGGCCCCTCGCCAAGACCAGGCCAGGCCCCCGGCCAGGATCAGTCGCGGTCGCCCAGCAGCGGCCGCAGCTGCTCCGGCAGGAGGCTCTCGCACTGTTGCTTCGACTGGCTCGTGAGCGCGTCGCTCACGCACGTGTAGTAGTCCCGGTACACCAGCTGTGCCGCGAACGTCGCCGCCACCATCGCCAGCGCGAGCGACGCCGTCACCAGGCCGCTGACCGCCGCCGTGGTCTGCGGCTTCGTGCTCGCGGGCTCGGCCGGGGGCCGCTGCGCCGTCGGGTCCGGCTGCTTCGGCTTCGCCCGCAGGGCGCTGATGCCCCAGTTCAGCGCGAGCGCGCCGAGGAGCAGGGCGACGTACCGCCAGCCGAAGAGCGCGAAGAAGAAGGCCCACATACCGGAGAGCAGGGCGTAGCGCGCGCGGCGCTGGGCCGGGTCGGTCGGGTCCCAGCGCATACCGGAGCCGGAACCGGGGCCCGAAGGGCCGCCTTCCTGGCCGGGGCCACCGCCCTGCTGGCCAGGCCGCTCGCCGAAGCCGCCGTCCTGGGAGCGTCCAGGCTGCCGGTCGCTCCACTGGCTGCCCCAGGGGGAATGGTCCTGGTCGTCCGGGGTGTCGCCGCCATTGCCCGGACGGGGTCGCCACGGCTGGTCCGGCGTTCCCTCCGGCGGCGGGGCGAAGGGATTGTCGTCCTTCTTCTCCTCGGAACCGGAACCGGAGCCGGACGAACCGGACCCTGACGAGCCGGAGCCCCCCGAGTCCTGGGAATCCTGCGGCGGGGACGACGGGCGGCCGTCACGCAGCAGCGTCGAGCCGCGCTCCCCTCCATGCGTCAACCCGAACGCGAAGGACAGCGGGAGGCGGAGGCTACGGTCCGGCATCAGGTGTGCGTCTTCCCCTTGGTCGAGCTTGGTCGAGCTTGGTCGAGCTTCGTCGAGCCTGGTCGAGCCTGGTCGAGCGAACTTCTGGACGGTGTGACGTCTTATCTGGACGGTGTGACGTCTTATGACGTCTTGGTGCAGACGCTACCTTCCGGCCGCGCCCCCGTCCCGTGAGGGCCCGCATCGTGTGCCGGTATCGTTGCTGACGGTCGGCCGCTTCGTAGAGTTCCCCGTATCGCGGGGCATGAAGCTTTTGTACGACCCTACAAAGACGCACCTCCCGAGAAAGGGCCCCGCTGTGGCCAAGAGCCCTGTGGCCAAGCGCCTCGTCGTGCTGGTCTCCGGATCCGGCACGAATCTGCAGGCTCTGCTCGACGTGATCGCCGCCGAGGGGGCGACCGGCTACGGCGCCCGCGTCGTCGCGGTCGGCGCCGACCGCGAAGACATCGTCGGGCTCGAGCGTGCCGAGCGCCTCGGGATCCCCACCTTCATCTGCAAGGTGAAGGATCACGCGACCCGCGCCGAGTGGGACGCCGCTCTCGCCGAGGCGACCGCCTCGTACGAGCCCGATCTGGTCGTCTCCGCCGGGTTCATGAAGATCGTGGGGAAGGAATTCCTCGCACGGTTCGGCGGCCGGTTCGTCAATACGCACCCCGCCCTGCTGCCCAGTTTCCCGGGGGCCCACGGTGTGCGCGACGCGCTCGCGTACGGCGCGAAGGTCACGGGATGCACCGTCCACTTCGTCGACGACGGCGTCGACACCGGCCCGATCATCGCCCAGGGCGTGGTCCCGGTCGGGGATGAGGACGACGAGAGCGCTCTGCACGAGCGCATCAAGGAAGTCGAGCGAAGGCTGCTCGTCGATGTCGTGGGGCGCCTGGCCCGCAACGGCTACCGCATTGAGGGACGAAAGGTATTTATCCCGTGACCGCCGAAGGTACCGAAGGTACGCAGCGCCAGATCAAGCGCGCGCTCATCAGCGTCTATGACAAGACCGGGCTCGAGGAGCTCGCGCGCGGTCTTCACGAGGCCGGCGTCGAGCTCGTCTCGACCGGTTCGACCGCCGCGAAGATCGCCGCCACCGGGGTGCCCGTCACCAAGGTCGAGGAGCTGACCGGCTTCCCCGAGTGTCTCGACGGCCGGGTCAAGACGCTGCACCCCCGCGTGCACGCCGGGATCCTCGCCGACCTGCGCCTGGAGGACCACCAGCGCCAGCTCGCCGACCTCGGCATCGAGCCGTTCCAGCTGGTCGTGGTGAACCTCTACCCCTTCAAGGCGACCGTCGCCTCGGGTGCGACGCCCGACGAGTGCGTCGAGCAGATCGACATCGGCGGCCCCTCGATGGTCCGCGCCGCCGCCAAGAACCACCCCTCGGTGTCGGTCATCACGAGCCCCGCCCGATACACGGACGTGCTCGCCGCCGTCCGTGACGGAGGCTTCGACCTGACCGCGCGCAAGCGCCTGGCCGCCGAAGCGTTCCGCCACACCGCCGAGTACGACCTCGCTGTCGCCTCCTGGTTCGCCGACGACTACGCGTCGGACGGCACGGACCACCCCGAGTTCCTCGGCAGCGCGTACGCCCGCAAGAACGTCCTGCGCTACGGCGAGAACCCGCACCAGGGCGCCGCCCTCTACGTCGACGGCAATGGCGGCCTCGCCGAGGCCGAGCAGCTGCACGGCAAGGAGATGTCGTACAACAACTACACGGACACGGACGCCGCGCGCCGTGCCGCGTACGACCACGCCGACCCCTGTGTCGCGATCATCAAGCACGCCAACCCGTGCGGCATCGCGATCGGTGGGAACGTCGCCGAGGCGCACCGCAAGGCGCACGCCTGCGACCCGCTCTCCGCGTTCGGCGGCGTGATCGCCGTCAACCGCCCGGTCTCCAAGGAGATGGCCGAGCAGGTCGCCGACATCTTCACCGAGGTCATCGTCGCGCCCGAGTTCGAGGACGGCGCGCTCGAAGTCCTCACCAAGAAGAAGAACATCCGCGTTCTGCGCGCTCACCAGGCCCCGTCCAACACCGTCGAGGTCAAGCAGATCGACGGCGGCGCGCTCCTCCAGGTCACCGACCGCCTCCAGGCGGACGGTGACAACCCCGCCAACTGGACGCTCGCCACGGGCGAAGCCCTGAACGCGGGCGAGCTCGCCGAGCTCGCCTTCGCGTGGAAGGCGTCGCGTGCGGTGAAGTCCAACGCGATCCTGCTCGCCAAGGACGGCGCTTCGGTCGGCGTCGGCATGGGTCAGGTCAACCGCGTCGACTCCGCGAAGCTCGCCGTCGAGCGTGCGGGCGAGGAGCGCGCGCATGGTGCGTACGCCGCTTCGGACGCGTTCTTCCCGTTCCCCGACGGCCTGGAGATCCTGACCGCCGCGGGCGTCAAGGCCGTGGTGCAGCCGGGCGGTTCGGTCCGTGACGAGCTGGTCGTCGAGGCCGCGAAGAAGGCGGGCGTGACGATGTACTTCACGGGTACGCGGCACTTCTTCCACTGAGCCGCAGCAGGGTCCGGCGCCGGTGGCCTCACCGCCGCCGGACCCCCGCCGCGAGGCCTGGCGTGCGGCGGGTTCAGGTGAGCTTGCCCGACTTCACGGTGCGGAGGAGACGGGCGAGAGCGGCGGGGCTGGTGGCCAGCTCTGTTGCGGGGTGGTCGCTTTCGCGGAGGTGGATGTTCTGGGGGGTGGGGGCTGCGAGTTCCACGCAGGCGTTGCCGTCGCCACCCCCGGAGAAGGTGGACTTCTGCCATTTTTTGGGAGTGCTCATGGCCTGTCTCAAAGTTCCTTCGCCATCTGGTGGATGAAATCCCGTGATCGCTCAGGGGAGAGCGACACCTTCTCCACCTTACGGAAGAGCGTTCGAAAGCGCGCTAGTTGAGCTTCCGTATCAAGGAACCCGGTGCCGTGCGGAGCATCCCGCAGGACAGTGTCCAGCTGGGGAATCGCGCCGCCCGCGTAGACCATCGCGCTGCTGGAACCGGCGAAGCCGTCCAGGTCGAACGGGATGACCCGCACGGTGACGTGCGCCGCTTCGGACAGCTCTAGGACGCGGGCGAGTTGGGCCCGGTAGGCCGGGCGATCGCCGACCCGGAACCGTAGGGCGGATTCGTGGATCACCGTCTCGTACGGGATGGGTTCGGGACCCTCAATGACGACGCGGCGCTGCGTGCGGTGGCTGACGCGGGGCTCCAGTTCACTTTGCGGGAGCGCGGGTACGCGAAATGAGAAGAGCGCGCGGGCGTAATCCTCTGTCTGTAGAAGCCCCGGAACTTGGAGGAAGTCCACGTCACGCCTCAAGGTGGCGTGCCACTCCAGCTCGGACAGGTCCAGGAACGGAGCGGGCAGGATCCCTCGGTACTCCTCCCACCAGCCGTGCGTGCGGTCGGTCGCCATACCCGCCAGCGCATCGATCAACGCTTCGTCCGCGCATGCGTAGTGAGCTGCCAGGCGACGTAGGCGCTCCTCGCTCACACCGGCGATGCCGGACTCGATCTGGCTCATCTGGGCGGAGTCGGCGCCGATCAACGTGGCTGCTTCGCGGCCCTTGAGCCCTGCGGCTTCACGTAGTTTGCGCAGCTCGGCACCCAGGCGTACCTGACGTGCTGTTGGCTGCCGTCTTCTGGCCATGATCTCTCCTTGCTTCAACAGCCTTGGAACGGTGCCTCGTTCGAGGGCAGATTAGGGCAGCGGCTTGCGTGGGTCCAAGTTTGGACCCTACTGTCAGTGACGCGTCGCAAACGCTGCGAGACCGGGAGCCCGGAAGCGCACCACGCCGTCATGCCATGACGGCCGTGACATGGCCACCGCCCGTCGACCGCCGCGAACTCCTCACACCTTCGCACCACTTGGAGTTCAGCCATGCACGGAACCGACGAAGACCACCCGGCCCATCCCGGCCCCGATCTCGAGCCCGGCCCCGAGCCCTGGGAGTACGTCCTCTCCATCCCGCACGATCCCCGGGCCGTCCCCGTCAGCCGCCACACCCTGCGCATCATCCTCACCGCGCACGGCCTCGCCCACCTCATCGACGTGGCTGAACTGCTCGCCACGGAGCTGGTCTCCAACGCCGTACGCCACACGAAGGGCCCGGCAGCCCTGCGCCTGCGCTGGTCGTGCGGCGTGCTGCGGGTCGGCGCGTGGGACGCCGACCCGACCCCGCCCGCGCCCCCGCTGAACCTGGCAGCCGGTCTCGGCGCCGAGGAGGGCCGGGGCCTTGAGCTGGTGCGGGCCTGCGCCGATGGCTGGGGCTGGCATCCGTACGCGACGAGCGGCGACACCGGCAAGTACGTGTGGTGCGAACTCGGCGCCGCGTAGCCCTTCTCCGCGCAGTTCGTTGACCATGCCGAACAGGAAGGAGAGCTGATGGTCAGCTCGTCACACGAGGCGCTGCACCGGATCTTCCAGAAGGACCCGGCGCTGCTGACTCGTGCCTGCCAGCGCCTGCTGCACATTCCGTTCCCGGAGCCGCGTGAGATCGCGGTCCTGAACGCGGATCTCACCGAGATCGAGCCGGTCGAGCGGCGGGTGGACACCCTGCTCCGGGTGGACACCGAGGAGGGGGACTATCTGCTGGTCGTCGAGTCGCAGGGGAAGAAGGACGAGGACAAGCGGGGGAGTTGGGCGTACTACCTCTCGTATCTGTACGCGAAGTACCGATGCGAGCCGGTGTTGATCGTGCTGACCCAGAGCACGGCGACGGCCCGCTGGGCGGCGCGGCCCATCCAGCTCGGACTGCCCGGCTGGCACTCGCTGACGGTGAGACCGCTGGTCCTGGGTCCGGACAACGTGCCGCTGATCACGAACGAGCGGGATGCCGCCCGCGACGTCCCGCTCGCGGTGTTCTCGGCGATGACGCATGGCAAGGGGCCGGGGGCGGCGGCCATACTGGATTCTCTGGCCGCCGCCTTGGAAACGATTGACCCCGAAAGCGCGGCGGTGTTCGCGCAGCTTGTCGAGTCAGGCCTGGTCGACCCCCAGGCGAAGCAGATCTGGAGGGACATGATGGCGACGATCAACTACTTCTTCCGGCACGAGGTCGCCGAGAAGGTGCGTGAGGAAGGCCGCGAGGAAGGCCGTGACGAAGCTCGGGTCCAGGAGCGGGTGACGATGATCCTGCGCACTCTCGTATGGCGCGGGATCCAGATCTCGGACGCCGAGCGGGAGCGAGTGCTCGGCACCACGGATCTGGGCCAGCTCGCCACCTGGCTCGACCGCTCCTACCAGGTCGCCGACGCGCGGGAACTGTTCGCCGAGGGGAGCTGAGCCGCGCGGTGAGATCCCGCAAGTGACCCCAGCGGCACGGATTCCCCAGCGGCGCGGATTGCTGGAAAGTCCCGGTTGCACCCGCCAGGACGACGGCGCGCACCGGGACTTTCCAGCAACGCAAAGACATCGGCTCAGCGTAGGGGGAGAACCCACGGGCCGTGCCCCCTCGACAGGGTGAGCACGGCCCGTGGGTGTGAATCGCGTGTGGTGCGCGGTGGTTTCTCGCCTCAGTAGCGGGGGCGGTTGAACCACGCGGTGCCGCTCGGCACGACCGGGGCGATCGTGATGATGACGGCGAAGGTGACCCAGATCAGCGGGCCGATGATCGCGGTCGCGAGACCCGAGTCGAGGCCGATGAACAGGCCGATCAGGCCCACGACTCCGCCGAGCGCGCCGTAGATGACCGTGGTGATCCGGATACCCTGGCCGCCGCGGCTGAACTTCACGCCGAGCGTGATCGAGAGGGCCGCGAGAGCGGCCGCGATCAGGGCGACCACGATGAGGATTCCGGCAATGGCGTCGCCGCCGTCGCCCACGCTGCCGAAACCGTAGTCGTCGGCGCTGTCGGAGACATCGCTCGCGATGGCGCCGATGTACAGGTAGACGATCGCGGCGAGTATCTGCACTGCCGAGATCAGGAACAGGAAGACGCGCGCGGTGACCAGGAGCCCCGGCATCGACTGCGGCATCATGTTGCCGCCCGGGTAACCGGGGTACGCCGGCTGCTGCGGATAGCCGTAGCCCTGCTGCGGCGGGACGCCGGGCGGGGCCTGGGGATAGCCGTACCCGGGAGCGGCCGGGGGCTGCTGGGGCGGCTGCCCGTAAGGGTTGTTCGGGTCGCCGTAACTCATGGCGGTCTTCCTCCGTCGGGTAATGCGGGGACGACGCGGCACATCACGGAGGAAGTTCTACAGATGCGGTCCGTCCCCCCGACACTGCCCGCGGCACTGTGTCGCATATCGTTCTTTAGGCCAGGCTTATTTGTCCAGCCGCATTCCGTATGTGTTGTGCAAGTGCAACAAGGCTGGTCAGCTCCTGGGACACGGCCGGGACATTGCCGGGACACAGGTGGGACACAGGAGCTCCGGGGGAGCGCCCGGATTGGTACCGGGCGGGGCTCATCCGGGAAGATGGAGTCATGACCGCCCAGATTCTCGATGGCAAGGCCACCGCAGCCGCGATCAAGTCCGAACTGACCGCCCGCGTGGCGGCCCTGAAGGAGAGGGGGCACACTCCCGGCCTGGGGACTGTCCTGGTCGGTGACGACCCCGGCAGCCAGAAGTACGTCGCGGGCAAGCACCGCGACTGCGCGCAGGTCGGCATCGCCTCCATCCAGCGTGAACTGCCCGCCACCGCGACGCAGGACGAGATCGAGGCCGTCGTCCGCGAGCTCAACGAAGACCCCGCCTGCACCGGCTACATCGTGCAGCTCCCGCTGCCCAAGGGCATCGACGAGAACCGCGTCCTCGAACTGATGGATCCGGACAAGGACGCCGACGGCCTGCACCCGATGAACCTCGGCCGCCTCGTCCTGAACGAGCCCGCGCCGCTGCCCTGCACGCCCTTCGGCATCATCACGCTGCTCCGTCAGTACGGCGTGGAGATCAACGGCGCCGAGGTCGTGGTCGTCGGCCGCGGTGTGACGATCGGCCGCTCGATGCCGCTCCTGCTCACCCGCCGCTCGGAGAACGCGACGGTGACGCAGTGCCACACCGGCACACGCGACCTGGCCTTTCACCTGAAGAAGGCCGACATCATCGTGGCCGCGGCGGGTGTCCCGCACCTGATCAAGCCCGATGACGTGAAGCCGGGCGCCGCGATCCTGGACGTCGGTGTCTCGCGCGACGAGTCCGGCAAGATCGTCGGCGATGTGCACCCGGGCGTCCGCGAGGTCGCCGGGTGGATCTCGCCGAACCCCGGTGGCGTCGGCCCGATGACGCGCGCCCAGCTGCTCGTCAACGTGGTGGAGGCGGCCGAGCGCGCCGCGTCCGCTGCCGCGAGCTGACCGGGAAAGGTGCAGCCCATGAGCGCGGAAGCTGATCAGGGGGCGGCGTCTTCGGGGGAGGCCCCGGATGGTGTCGAGGCCCCGAAGGCTGTCGAGGACCCGAAGGCCGAGGAGGTCCCGAAGACCGAGGAGGTCCCGAAGACCGCAGAGGTCCCGGCTACCGACTCGGCTTCGGCGACCGACGCGGCTCCGGACGCCGCCTCAGACGCGGACCCCATCGAGGACGCAGAGGCGAAGGGCGCCGTCAGCGGTCCTGGTCCTGACGGGCCGAAGAAGACCACGCGGCGCTTCCCCCTCCTCACCCGGGACACCGCGCGGCCCGAGGGCGGCGGCCGGGCCGCGGGCGGCGACGCCCCCGCGCCCGCCCGGCAGTGGCCGCTGCTCAGCGTGCTCTCGACGGTGGGACTGGGGCTGCTGCTCACGGCCTTCGACGTGTTCCGCGTCGGCACGGTGCTGATCGGCGTCGCGCTGATCGGGGGCGCCGCCATGCGGTGGGCGCTGCCCGGCGTCGGTATGCTCGCGGTGCGTTCGCGCTTCACGGACATGGTCACGTACGGGGCACTCGGCCTCGCCATCGTGCTGCTCGCGCTGATGGCGCAGCCGAATCCGCTGCTGGAGATCCCGTTCCTCGACGACACGTTGCACTTCACGATCGACAGTTAGACGGTTCCAGGTAACTAGTGCCACGGCGGTGGCCCGTCCCCTCCCCCGAGGAGGGCGGGCCACCGCCGTCGCATGTTCGTCCTGGTGCCGTCCCGTGCCGTGTACCTGGTCCAAGAAGTTACGGCGGTGAGGCGGGGGAGTCGTCCCGTGCGGGGTTGAGGTTCGCGGAGACCCTGCGCGGTAGCTCCGCGGTTCCTGCAACTTCCGCTGTACCGCGATGGTTTGACGTACCGCCGCCCGCGCCAGGGCTACGCTGCGGCGATGCGGATCCGCCCCCTCGTCGCCGATACGTCGATCGTGGTCGCTCTCACCACGGTCGCTGTACTCCTCGGGCAGGAGTCGGCACGGCAGGGGTGGCCTGAACTCGACCCGTTCGGCTATGCGTTGGTGGCGCTCGTCAATCTTCCCGTCGCCTTCCGCTCCAAGGCCCCGCTCGCGGTCCTGCTCCTGGTGCATCTGGTGTGGACCGTGTACGTCACCGCCGGCTACTGGCCCGTCGTGAACTCCTTCGCGCCCATGCTCATGGTCTATACGGTCGCGTCGCTGCGGCCCGCCCGCGTCTCCGTCCCGTGCGCCGCGCTGATGAGCGCCGTCTGGATCTACGCGGGCCTGGTGAGCGAAGGGGCGGCGATGGCGTCCGTCGTCGGGCAGGCCATCGGTTTCCCGCTGGTCATCTGGCGGTTCGGGTCCGTCGCGCGCCGGTCCGCCGAACTGGCCCGGCAGTTGAAGCGCGAGCAGGACGAGCGGGCGCGGCGCGAGGTGGCCGAGGAGCGCGGGCGCATCGCACGGGAGCTGCACGACGTGGTCGCCCACCACATGTCGGTGATATCCGTGCAGGCGGGCCTCGCGAAGTTCGTCTTCACCTCCGACCCGGCCACCGCCCATGCCGCCCTCTCCACCATTTCCGGCACCAGCGGCGAGGCCCTCGAGGAACTGCGCCGCATGTTGCGGGTGCTTCGGGCGCGGGAGGAGGGCGACGGCGTACCCGACGCGCCGATGCCGGGTCTCGCGCGGCTCGGCGAGATGGTCGAGCGGGTGCGGGCCGGGGGAGTCGCCGTCGAGCTGCGGACCGAGGGCACCCCGCGGCAGTTGGCGCCAGGGGTCGAACTCTGCGCGTACCGCGTGGTCCAGGAAGCCCTGACCAACGTACTGAAGCACGCTCCGGGAGCGGGCGCGGAGGTCGAACTGCGCTACCAGCCGCACCATGTGACGGTTTCGGTCACCGATGACGGGGAGGGGGTGATTCCGGACGGAGTGGGCACGGGGAGCGGCCACGGGTTGATTGGGATGCGGGAGCGGGCCAAGCTCTACGGCGGGTCGATCAGCATCGGCCCGCTGCGCGAGGGAGGGTTCGCCGTACGCCTGACCCTGCCGACCACCGCGCAGACCGCTTCGCAGGGGGACGACGCAACTTAGATGACCAGGGTGCTCGTGGTCGACGACCAGTTCCTGATCCGGGCCGGATTGGTGGGGCTGCTGCGCGCCGCGCCCGGCATCGAGGTCGTCGGTGAGGCGTGTGACGGGGCACAGGCCGTCGAGCTCGCCGCGACGACCCGGCCCGACGTGATCCTGATGGACATCCGTATGCCCGGCATGAGCGGCATCGTGGCCACCGAGAAGATCCTCGCCGAGGCGCACGAACCGCCGCCGCGCGTCCTGGTGCTCACCACGTTCGATCTCGATGAGTACGTGTACGGGGCGCTGCGGGCCGGAGCGTCGGGCTTCCTGCTCAAGGACTCCGGGCCCGAGCGGTTGCTCGCCGCGGTGGCCGCGGTCGGCGGGGGCGACGCGCTCTTCGCGCCCAGCGTCACCTGCCGTCTCGTCGAGGCGTTCGCCCGGCAGGCCGGATCCGGTGACTTCGCCGAACCGCCGCCCGATCTGCGGCCGTTGACGATGCGCGAGGTCGAGGTCCTGAAGCTGATCGCCGGCGGACTTTCCAACGCGGACATCGCCGACCGCCTCTACATCAGCGAGGCCACCGTCAAGACCCACCTCAACCGCACGATGGCCAAACTCGACCTGGACAGCAGGGCGCAGGCGGTGGTGGTGGCGTACGAGACAGGTCTCGTCACGCCGGGCGGCGGTGGCGGTCGCTGAAAGCAGAGACGGCGCCCGTCCTCTCCCCCGTGGGAGGACGAGCGCCGCCGGTTCGTGGGGGGCTGTTCCAACGGGAACCAGCGTCATCCCCGCGCCGTTTCCGTACAAGGGATGCCTTGCCCCTGTGGCACGGAGGTGACCATTCCGCAATGGTGTGCGAAGCCCGCAACAGGCGGCGAGCGGCACGGAGGGAACCACTTCGGGTCGTCCTGCCGTCATGTGGGCAAACTGGGCACATGCTGGGGGTGAAGCATGAGTGCTGCCTGGCAGCCGCTTCCGGAGGCACTTCCCACGGAAGTACGGCACTTCGTGGAGCAGCTGCGGCTGCTCAAGGACCGCACGGGACTGAGCCTGATCGCGCTCGGCAAGGAGACGGCCTACAGCAAGTCCTCCTGGCAGCGCTACCTCAACGCACAGCAGCCCCCGCCCCGGCAGGCGGTCGCCGCGCTGTGCCGGGTGGCGGGGGTGGACTGCGAACGCTTCTGCGCGCACTGGGAGTTGGCGGTCCGCGTGTGGCCGCGGGGCGGGAGCGGCGGGGCAGGCCGAGCGGAATCCACCCCGGGCGTCGTGCTGAGCAAGCTGAGCAAGACGGGCGATGGGGTGGGCGATGGTGTGAAAGGTGGCGTGAAAGGTGGCGTACGAAGAGCGCGGCCGAAGGTCCACCGGACCGGCCGCTCCGGCCCTGCACGGGTCCGGTCCGTCGCCGGTGTCACCGTGTTCCTCGTCCTCATGGTGCTGCTCGAAGGGCTGCTGAGGTTCCTCGCGCGCTAGGGCCTGACGGACAGACAGGACCTAGGCCCTGACGACAGGACCTAGGGCCGCCACGAGGTGACGGCCCTAGCCGGGGGTGAGGGTGGAGTCACGGGTCAGGGATCAGCCGCGCCAGTCGTACGCCGCCTTCTTCCAGTGCCCGTCGATCTTCACGTAGTACGTGCCTGCGACGCGCTTGAAGGTGACGTCGTGCTGGTAGCCGGTGTAGCTGACCCAGCCGCCGCCGCTCGGTCCGTTCAGGTAGTCGTCGGCGATGCCGAACGTCTCCTTGCCGACGATTCCGTCGATGTCCTCCGTGTCCTCGTGCTGCTGCCACCACTTGGTGGCCGACTCGGTCCTGCGGCCGAAGCTGCCGTCGATGTCCCACTTCTTGAACGTGTGCCGCTTGCCGTAGCTGTCCTTCCACTTGGCGCCGTCCGCGTACAGGACGGTCTGCCAGAGGCGCGTGGCGTTGCTGTTGGTGTGGCTGACGCGTGACAGGTCGCCCTCGTCGCCCCAGTCGTTGTACGCGGCGCCCTTGCCGTCGATGACGTGCGGCCCGGTGGCCTGCGCGAGCGACGCGGTGCCGCCGAGCGCGATCGCCGCCCCCGCCGTCACGGCGACCGCCGAGCCGAGCAGTCGTTTCGCCTTGCCCATTCTGCTGTGCATGTAATCCCCCTAGGTTGTGCGTTGGCGTGTTCGATGCTTCCTCCCCGCGGCGTTTCGTTAAAGGGTGAAGGCGCGCAATCGGGATGCTTCGGGACGTCCCGGGCCGCTACCAGGGGTTCCGCATCGTGGACCGGGACGGCGGTGGGACACTGGACGCTGGCCCGCGTGGAGTGCGACGGTGCACGCCACTGGCCCGAACGCTCCCGTGCGCCCCGGGCCCGGGAACTGACATCCTTACTTTTGGCATCCCTCTGGGTAGTCCATGACAGGAGTAGCGGGGGCTGCCCCATGGGCAGAGCGGGGGAAACCACGCGCGGGGGCAAGCAGGCACGTACGGGGGGAATAGGGGGAGTAATGCCTCGTTGGAAGGCGCTACCGGATGAGCTGGACCCGCAGGTCAGGGAGTTCGCCAGCCAGTTGCGCAGGCTCGTCGACCGCAGTGGTCTGAGCATTGCCGCGGTGTCTGACCGCACCGGGTACAGCAAGACGTCGTGGGAGCGCTATCTGAACGGGCGACTGCTCGCGCCAAAGGGTGCGATCGTCGCGCTGGCCGAGGTGACGGGCACCAACCCCGTTCACCTCATCACCATGTGGGAGCTCGCGGAGCGCGCCTGGAGCCGCTCCGAGATGCGGCACGACATGACCATGCAGGCGATCCGGATCTCCCAGGCGCGGGCCGCGCTCGGGGAGATGGGTCCGAACCAGACCAAGAGCAAGGGGAGCGGCAACGGAACCGCGGCGCGTGATGGCGCGGCGGGCGCGGCTGCCGATTCCGCCGACCGGCCCGGACGCGGTGGCAGAAGTGCCACCGGGGTCGCGGGTCCTGCGGGCGCCGCGGGTTCTGCGGGCCCCGCGCGCACGGTGCCGCCGCAGACGCCTTCGTCGGCGTCGTCGGCATCGTCGGCGCCCAGTGCGGGAGGCGAGGTCTACGGGGCGTACGGGCCTTCTTCGTCGTACGGCGAGGGCAGTGGCGGTGGCGGCGGCCTGGGGGCCGTCGGCGCGCCGCTCGGCACGCAGGAGCCGCGCCCCGGCGGGAGCTCGCCCGACGGGCAGCGGCGGCGCAGGAAGCTGACGATGTTCCTCGCGGGCATCGTCGGCGCGCTCGTCGTCATAGCCGCCGCCGTCTTCCTGACGGACTTCGGCAAGGACGACAAGAGCGACGAAGACGCCAAGCCGCCGGCGTCGCCGACCACGAGCGACAAGGGTCTGCCCGCGGGCGTCGAGTGCACCGGCAAGAGCTGCACCGGCAAGGACCCGGAGACCATGGGCTGCGGCGGCGAACTGGCCACGACGACGACACGCGCGACGATCGGCAAGGCGCTGGTCGAGGTCCGCTACAGCAAGACGTGCGGGGCGGCGTGGGCGCGGATCACGCAGGCGGCGGTGGGCGACAAGGTCACGATCGGTGCGACTGCCGGAACCGGCGGCGGAGCCAAGCAGAACGGGACCGTGAACGCGGACCTCGACGCGTACACGCCCATGGTGGCCGTCAAGGACGGTACGTCCGCGGAGGCGTGCGCCACGCTGAAGTCCGGCCTGACGGGGTGCACGAAGTAGGGGTCACCCGGGAGGTGTGGCGGCGGCCGCCACCTCAGGGGGGGGAGCGTGGCGGCCGCCCGGGGGTGTAGCCACTCCCGTGGGGGTACTGCTGCGTGTGCCCTCGCGGGCGGCGGCCATGCGTGTCGCCGGCGCTTAACTTTGGCATGGCTTGTTCTGCCCCTGTGCGGGGCACTTCGGCCAGCCGCTTCGCGGCTGATTTTCCGCCCGCCCCCTACCCGCCCGCCCACTACTCGCCCACCACCAACCCACCCGATTGCCCTGTGGCACCGCTCGGTCCACATGACCTTTGTGGGGTGGGCCACACCCACCCGGCGTTCGGGGCTCGGCGGGGCGCGATAGCCTGAGCGGCGGATCTCTCTTGATGCCAAGAGATCGATCATCGAGTGGCGTCGGTAGGGATCCAGCACAAGGGGCAGGGACCCCCACCGCCAGCTGTCTTACGGAGATCGCCATGACCCGCACTCCCGTGAATGTCACCGTCACCGGCGCGGCCGGCCAGATCGGCTACGCGCTGCTCTTCCGCATCGCCTCCGGCCACCTGCTCGGCGCGGACGTGCCGGTCAATCTGCGACTGCTCGAGATCACGCCGGCTCTGAAGGCCGCCGAGGGCACCGCCATGGAGCTCGACGACTGTGCCTTCCCGCTGCTGAACTCGATCGAGATCAGCGACGACCCGAACGTCGCCTTCTCCGGCGCCAACGTCGCCCTCCTCGTCGGCGCCCGCCCCCGCACCAAGGGCATGGAGCGCGGCGACCTGCTCTCCGCCAACGGCGGCATCTTCAAGCCGCAGGGCAAGGCCATCAACGACAACGCCGCGGACGACATCAAGGTCCTCGTCGTCGGCAACCCGGCCAACACCAACGCGCTCATCGCGCAGGCCGCGGCCCCGGACGTACCGGCCGAGCGCTTCACCGCGATGACCCGCCTCGACCACAACCGCGCGCTTTCGCAGCTGGCGAAGAAGACGGGCTCCTCCGTCTCCGACATCAAGCGTCTGACCATCTGGGGCAACCACTCCGCCACTCAGTACCCCGACATCTTCCACGCGGAGATCGCGGGCAAGAACGCCGCGGACGTGGTGAGCGACCAGGCCTGGCTCGCCGACGACTTCATCCCGACCGTCGCCAAGCGCGGCGCCGCGATCATCGAGGCCCGTGGCGCGTCCTCGGCCGCCTCCGCGGCCAACGCCGCCATCGACCACGTCCACACGTGGGTGAACGGCACGGGGGCCGGTGACTGGACCTCCATGGGTATCCCGTCGGACGGTTCGTACGGTGTTCCGGAGGGGCTCATCTCCTCCTTCCCCGTCACCACCAGCAACGGCAAGTACGAGATCGTCCAGGGCCTGGAGATCAACGACTTCTCGCGCACGCGCATCGACGCGTCGGTGAAGGAGCTCACCGAGGAGCGCGAGGCGGTTCGCGGCCTCGGCCTCATCTAGAGCCTGACTGATCCTGACTGAGGACCGCCCCCCGGCAGCCGCAAAGGCCGCCGGGGGGCGGTTTTTTGGCGCAGGGGCGAGGATTCACTGACGAATCACTGACGAGGATTCACTGACGAATCACTGACGAGGATTCACTTATTCGAGCGGCATAATCACCTTTCTGTGGCCCTTGCGTGCACGCTCAGTTACTCTCCAATTCCGCTTCATCCAGACGGAGTTGGCCATGGCAGGTAACACCGAGGCCACCCGACTGCTGTGCGCCGGGGTCCATCTGGACGCCGTGTTCCGCAGGAGGGTCGTCTCAGAACTCGTGGGGCATGCGGAGCGCCCCGTGGCGCCGCCGCTCGGTGCTGATGTGCTCCCGGTGCTCGCACACGCGCTGCGCGCCCGGCGCGAAGAGCTGGTCACCGCGCTGCTCCTGGCGGCCGTGTGGATCGGGTTCCTCGTCACCGACGCGGTGATGATCTGGGACGCCCTCGAGGACTCCAGGGGCGGCGAGTCGGGTGTCTCCGGCGGAGATCTCGCGCTGCTCGCCTTCGACCCGGACGACTTCGTCGACGCTGCCTTCGGTGGCCTGTTCAGCTCGTTCGGCGCCTTCGTGCCGGGCGGCTGGGCGATCGCGTACGCCGTGGTGGTCCTGCTGCTGTGGCTGGCGAGGGTCGTCTCCGGCCGGGGCACGGACGGCGGGGTGCTGCGGCGGGTGGAGCTCCCCGCGCCGCTCGCCTGGCTGCGGCACCGCGTCGGCTGGCTGGTGACGGCGTTCGTGTGGTGGTTCGCCGCTTGGTACGCGGTCGCCGCGATCGCCACGGTCAAGGACAACCCGTACCCCGTGATCTTCCCGCTGCTCATCGCGGCCGTGGTGTGGCGCCACCAGTTCCTGCGCAAGCGGACCCTGCGGAGCCAGCTCGCCCGGCAGACCTTCGCCGAGGTCGAACAGCCGCGCATCCCCAGGCGGTTCACCCGCATCGCCGACTGCATCCACCGCGAGCAGAACGCGCCGATCACCCTCTACGACGCGAATCGCCCCTTCGTAGGCGCCGGAAAGCCCCGCAAGCCATGGTCGGTCGTCCTGGAGCTGCAGCGCGCCGAGAAGGGGACGGAAGGCGGCGTGCCCGCCCCGCGTGCGTACGAACCGCTCTCCGCGCGCGAGGTCATCAAGATGATCGAGCCCCGCCTGAAGGGCCTCCGGCAGTCCGCCGCGGCCACCGGCGTGGACCGGCTGCGGGACCTGGAGATCGAGGAGTTCGTCTATCTCCCCGCCGGTGTGGGCCGGGACGAGCAGCTCTACACCGGGCAGGGGTACGAGACCGCGGGTCTGTACGACAACGGGCAGGTCGCCCGGCATCTCGAACGGGCGGCAGGCGAAGGCGGGGAGGCGAGACGCCACTTCCTGCGGATCCGGGTCGGCGCCTGGAACGAACAGGTCGTCGTTTCGCTCCTGGTCAGGGTGCACACGCAGGGCGGGATGCTGGTCCTCGAAGTGGTGCCGCACGTACTCGGACCGATCGTCCCGGAGTTCCGCGAGGTCGACACGATCGTGGCCCGCGCCCCGGAGGGCCCGGTGCGCGACGCCCTGCGCGCCTGCGTGGACGGCCCCGCGGTCGGCGTGGCGATCGGCATCGCCGCCCTGAGCGCGCTGCCCTCGCTCGTCCCCTCGTTCCGGCTGTGGCTGGCCCAGCCCGGAGCCTCCGAAGTCTCCGAAGGGAAGGCCCCCGCGCGTGCCCTGCGGTCCCTTTGCGCCTGGCTCGGGATCGGCCGCCCCGTACAGGCGCCGCCGGACGCCCCGCTGGTCTCCCTGCGTCAACTGGCGAGCACCGACGACCTCTCGCTCTTCCAGGAGATGGACGTCGCCCGCTACACACGCACCCTCCAGGACCGCATCGGCGAGGGCGTCCGTGACGCACTGCGGGCCGGTGGCTTCCGCACGGACCGCCTCGAACAGAACATCACGCAGATCCACAACAGCGGGGTCTACATCGGGGAGATGTCCGGCGGCGCCCTCGCCACCGGCTCCCAGGGCCAGGCCACGCACACCGAGAGGAGCACGGTATGAGCGGCGAAGGGGACGACACGGGCGGGGGCGGTGCGCACGTCCAGATCGGGTCGATCAGCGGTGGCTCGCAGGCCTTCGGCTCGCACGGCACGGCCGAGTCCACCAACCACACGGTAGTGGTGGCCGATCAGCAGCGGCAGCACCTGCTCGCCCAGGTCAGAGCACTCCGCGGCGAGCTGGCCGGGGCCGCTGAGCGTACGGCCGACGACGAGGCGCTCGATGCCGAACTGGGCGAGGTGGAACGGGAGATCGGCCGCGGCGGGCGCGCCGACACCGGGTTGCTCGGCAGGCTGCGCACCCGCCTCGAGCAGTACGGCGCCGCTGCCGCGACCGCCGCTTCCGTGACCGCCGTCCTCCAGGCCATCGCCCAGATCACGGGCTGAGGGCTGAGGGCTGAGGGACAAGGGCTGAGGGGCGAGTCGTGCGGATCTTCGACGCCGACCGGCAGGAGTGGGTCGGCCATGATCAGGAGCGGCGGATCGCCGAGCTCCACGACCGGGACGCGGTGCGCCAGGGCAAGGCACTGCGCGCCGTCGTGAGCGTCCTCGCGGCCTGTGGCCTGGTCTTCGGCGGCTGGGCACTCGGCTGGAAGGACGAGCCGCAGCCGACGGGGTACTTGACGGTGCTCGACAAGCCGCCGCCGAGCGCGGATCCGGGCACCGAGGGCGACACGGCGGCGCCGTCCCCGACAGGCGGGCCGCCCCCCTCGTACGAGGAAGTGACGGACAGCGACGAGGGCTTCCGTCTCGCCGTGCCGCGCGGCTGGACCCGCGAGGTGATCATCCCCGACGAGGGCTTCAACGTCGTCAACTACCGCAGCTCCGACGGGCATCGGCGGCTTCAGGTCTACCAAGTGGGGGAGCCGTCCCCGTACGAATCGCTGCGGACCTGGCTCGACGAGGCGCCGATGCCCGGCGGCTTCGACCAGCTCGGCTCGCTGGAGCGCTCGGACGACGAGGGCCGCCCCGCCGCCCGGCTCGAGTATCTGGCCGACAAGTTCAAGGGCGAGCCGGACGTCGGCGGGTGGCACGTCATCGACCATCGCTTCGAGGCGTCCGACGGCAAGCTCTACGCCCTGGCCGCGTACGGCTCCGAAGCGGACGGCAGGGACGACGAGGAGGAGCTCGTGTCGACGGCCCTGACGTGGTTCTGCCCGCCCGGCGAAACCTGCTCCTAACCGGTAGCCGGTAGCCGGTAGTCCGTAGCCGGTAGTTCGTAGCCGGTAGAGGGGCACCCTCCCGATTACTGTTGTCAACGTACTCACTGATGTAGTACTTCTTATACATGAGCGAGCAAGTGCACAACAGGTTGGCGATGGTGCGCGCGGAGCGAAAGGTGTCGCGCCAGAGCCTGGCCGAGGCAGTGGGGGTCCACTACCAGACCATCGGCTACATCGAGCGCGGGCAGTACAACCCGAGCCTGGACCTGGCGCTGAAGATCGCGGTGTTCTTCGGACTGCCGGTGGAGGCGCTGTTCTCCCTCGAGCCGTTCCGCCCGCTCACGGACGAGGTCTACGGGAGGAGTCAGGGATGACGGACCAACAGGTGCGGGAGGCGCGGGAGGCGCGGGAGATGACCGGGTACGACCGGCGGATGCTCGCGCTGATGAACCGGCGCGAGGCGGCGCCCATGTATGCCACCGCCGCGCGCAGGCGCGTCGCGGTCGGCGCGCACATCGTGCTGACCGTGGCGAGCGTCGCGGCCTGGCTCCTCACCGTCGTCGGCGACCAGCGCCTGGCGATGTGGGCGATGCTCGCCCTGCTACTGCCGTGGTGCTTCGCCACCGGCGTCATCAACAGCGCCACGCGCGGCCTCCTTGAGCTGCGAAACCGCGCACTCGACGAGCGTCAGCTCGCCGAGAAGGCGCGGGTCGCGGCGCGGGCGCGGGGGCTCATGCAGGGGATGCTCTTCGCGGCTGCCGCCGGTGCCGGGGTCGCCGCGCTCCAGGGATGGGACGCCAAGGGGCTGCTCTTCCCCGCGCTGTTCACCGTCTTCGTCGTGCACTGGCTGATGCCGCTGTGGGTGGCGGGATTCGCGGCGGACGACGAGCCGATGGACGACGAGCAGGTGTACGACGAGCCGATGGACGACGAGCCGATGGACGACGTGTTCGAGAAGTAGGGCCTCAGACCCGGTAGCCGTCCTGTCCGCCCTCGTCCTGCCCGCCGCCGCCCTGCAACTGCGACACGTCCACCGAGTCCTCCTTCGAAGGCGTCTTCGAAGGGACCGGCTTGTCGTAGTCGCTGAGCTTCAGTGTCGAGTTGGTCCCCGCGCCCACCGATGTGGCCTCGACGAGGTACGGCGTGCCCTTCGCCGCCACGTACAGCGTGGTCTTCTTGCCGTCGTCCCGGCCCGTGACCGGGATGACACGGGTGCCGTCGACCTTCGTGGGCTTGCCCTTCTTGAGGTCCGTGGCGCCGCCGGACTCGCCCTTGACCTGCTTCTGGATCGTGTTGAGATCGCAGGTCTCGGCGATGCTCCGAAGCATCGGGTCGTCGGTGGTGCCGTACAGATAGCGGTCCCCGATGATGTCGGCCGCGGCCTCGCCCTGACCGCCGGGGAGCTGGGCCTTCCAGAAGGCCAGGTCGGGCTTCATCCAGACCTTCTCGCCCTGTTTGATCAGCTTCAGGCTGCCGCCGCCCTCGGCCATGCGCAGGGTGCCCGCGCAGTTGCCGTCCTGGTCGAGTGCCAGGTTCATGGCGACGGGATCGCCCTTGGCGACGTCCTTGCCCTTCTGTTCGAGGTCGAGGCGAACCGACTTGGCGTCGAGCAGTTCCTGCTGCGCCTTGTCGGTGATCTCCCGCGCGCTCAGGTCTCCCGTGTCGGCGAACGCGACCGCGGGGGCGGCCAGGAGTGCGGCCGCGGTGCAGGCCGCGCTTCCCCAGGCGTGCTTGCGTCCCCATGCGTGCCTTGCGGATATTGCGCGCATATCGCCACCTCCACGGAGAAACCCCTCTTCGAGCGTACGTTTCGCCTCCAGTGCCTGCACGCGCAGTGACACAGCGCACTTTCGGTTATGTAATGCGCATGGTTTCTCCACCTCAGGGCAGGTGGACCCGGCTACCGCGAGTGACAGGCGGGGCAGATGACAGGAATGGAAGGCAAACGGGACGTGTCCGCACAACAGACCATCCATGTGGGCGGAGAGTGGCGTAACGCCCTCTCCGGCGCCACGCGCGAGATCCTCGACCCGGCTGACGCCAAGCCGTTCGCACTGATCGCCGAGGGCGGCACCGAGGACACCGACGCGGCCATCGCCGCCGCACGCGAGGCCTTCGACCACGGAGCGTGGCCTGCCACGCCCGTCGCCGAGCGTGCCGCGCTGCTCCGCCGCGTCGCCGACCTCCTCGTACGCGACCGGGAGAAGATCGGGCTCCTGGAGAGCCGCGATGCCGGCAAGACCGTCGAAGAGGGCCGCGTCGATGTCGACTGCGTCGCCGACGCCTTCCGCTACTTCGCCGACCTGGTGATCGGCGAAGGCGCGGGCCGCGTCGTCGACGCCGGGTCCGACGACATCCACAGCGTCGTCGTGCACGAGCCGATCGGCGTCTGCACGATGATCACGCCGTGGAACTACCCGCTCCTCCAGGCCAGCTGGAAGATCGCCCCCGCGCTCGCCGCGGGCAACACCTTCGTCATCAAGCCGAGTGAGGTCACTCCGCTGACGACGGTCGCGCTGATCGAGCTGCTCGTCGAGGCGGGTCTCCCGGCCGGTGTCGCGAACATCGTGACGGGGCCAGGACACACCGTCGGCGCGCGCCTCTCCGACCACCCGGACGTCGACCTGGTGTCCTTCACCGGCGGACTCGTCTCCGGCACCAAGGTCGCCCAGGCCGCGGCCCTCGGCGTCAAGAAGGTCGCCCTCGAACTCGGCGGCAAGAACCCGAACGTCGTCTTCGCCGACGCCTGCGCCACCGAAGAGGGCTTCGACACCGCCGTCGACCAGGCGCTGAACGCGGCCTTCATCCACAGCGGGCAGGTCTGCTCCGCCGGTGGCCGCCTCATCATCGAGGAGTCGGTGCGCGAGCGCTTCGTCGCCGAACTCGCCCGCCGCGCCGGCCGCATCAGGCTCGGCCGCGGCACCGAGGACGGCGTCGAGTGCGGCCCGCTCGTCTCGCAGCAGCAGCGTGAGAAGACCGAGTCGTACGTCGCGTCCGCCCTGGAAGAAGGCGCGGTCCTGCGCTCCGGCGGCAAGCGCCCCGAGCCGAGCGAAGTCCGCCCCGCGACCGGCTACTTCTATGAGCCGACCGTCCTCGACCAGTGCCACCGCGAGATGCGCGTCGTACGCGAAGAGGTCTTCGGCCCGGTCCTGACCGTCGAGACCTTCCGCACCGAGGACGAGGCCGTAGCGCTCGCCAACGACACCGAGTACGGTCTCGCGGGCGCCGTCTGGACCAACGACGCGGGCCTCGGCCGCCGCATGGCCAGGCGCCTTCGCCACGGCACGATCTGGATCAACGACTTCCACCCCTACCTGCCGCAGGCGGAGTGGGGCGGCTTCGGCAAGAGCGGCGTCGGGCGCGAGCTCGGACCCGCCGGGCTCGCCGAGTACCGGGAGTCCAAGCACATCTACCAGAACCTCGCGCCGAAGCCGGTCCGTTGGTTCGCGGGCTGAGGCCGCCCGACAGTGACGTGCGCGGGGGTGGCAGTCCCGCCCCCGCGCACGTATGTATGTCCGTACTTCCAAGCACCTGTATGTCCGTACTTCCGAGCACCCCCCGCTCAATACGCGCAAGCACTTTGCACCACACCTCGTAGGAAGAGGAGCAGCACGCATGGCTGAGACCACCGAGTACGACTACGTCATCGTCGGCGGCGGCACCGCCGGTTCGGTGATCGCATCCCGCCTGACCGAGGACCCGGACGTCACCGTCGCCGTCATCGAGGGCGGCCCCAGCGACATCGACCGCGAGGACGTCCTCACGCTGCGCCGCTGGCTCGGCCTCCTCGGCGGCGACCTCGACTACGGCTACACCACCACCGAGCAGCCGCGCGGCAACTCGCACATCCTGCACAGCCGCGCCAAGGTCCTCGGCGGCTGCTCGTCGCACAACACGCTGATCTCGTTCAAGCCGCTGCCGTCCGACTGGGACGAGTGGGAAGAGGCGGGCGCCGCCGGCTGGGGCGCCAAGGCGATGGACCCCTACTTCGGCAAGCTGCGCAACAACGTCGTGCGCGTGGCCAAGAAGGACCAGAACCAGATCGCCACGGACTGGGTCGAGGCCGCGCAGACCGCGCTCGGCATCCCCGAGGTCGTCGGCTTCAACGACAAGCCCTTCGACGAGGGCGTCGGCTTCTTCGACCTCTCGTACCACCCGGAGAACAACAAGCGTTCCTCCGCGTCCGTCGCCTATCTCCACCCCCACATGGAGGCCGGTGACCGCCCCAATCTCCGGCTGCTCCTGGAGACCTGGGCCACCAAGCTGGAGCTTGACGGCAAGACCGCGCGCGGCGTCCACATCCGTACGAAGGACGGCGAGGAGCAGCTGCTCACCGCCCGCCGCGAGGTGCTCGTCTGCGCGGGTGCCGTCGACACCCCGCGCCTCCTGATGCACTCCGGCATCGGCCCGGCCAAGGACCTCGAAGCCCTCGGTATCCAGGTCACGCACGATCTGCCGGGCGTCGGTGAGCACCTCATCGACCACCCCGAGTCGGTCATCGTCTGGGAGACGAACGGCCCGATCCCCGGCAACTCCGCGATGGACTCCGACGCGGGCCTGTTCGTGAAGCGGGACCCGGACCACAAGGGCCCGGACCTGATGTTCCACTTCTACCAGATCCCGTTCACGGACAACCCGGAGCGGCTGGGCTACGAACGCCCGGAGCACGGTGTGTCGATGACGCCGAACATCACCAAGTCCCGTGCGCGCGGCCGTCTCTACCTGACGTCGGCCGACCCGGAGGTCAAGCCCGCCCTCGACTTCAAGTACTTCGAGGACGAAGCGGACTACGACGGCCAGACTCTGGTCGACGGCGTCAAGCTGGCCCGTAAGGTCGCGCAGGCCGAGCCCTTCGCCAAGTGGCTCAAGCGCGAGGTCTTCCCCGGCCCCGACGTCACCGACGACGCCGAGATCAGCGAGCTCGTGCGCAAGGCCGCGCACACGGTGTACCACCCGGCAGGAACCTGCCGAATGGGCGCTTCCGCTGATGAACTTGCCGTGGTCGACCCGGAGCTGCGGATCCGGGGCCTCGAAGGAATCCGCATCGCGGACGCATCCGTCTTCCCGACGATGCCGGCCGTGAACCCGATGATCGGAGTGCTCATGGTCGGGGAAAAGTGCGCAGAACTGCTGACCGGGAGTGATGTCCGATGACCACCACCACTGACAAGACGCCCGCCCCCGAGGCGACGGCGCCCGTGTTCACCGTCAGGGACCTGTGGAAGGTCTTCGGGCCCAAGGCCCAGCGCATCCCGGGCAATGACGAGTACGCGAGTCTCTCCGCCGCCGAGCTGCGCGAGCGCACCGGCTGCACGGCGGCCGTGCGGGACGTCAGCTTCGACGTCCAGCGGGGCGAGGTCTTCGTCGTCATGGGCCTCTCCGGATCGGGCAAGTCCACGCTGGTGCGGACCCTGACCCGGCTCATAGAGCCGACCAGCGGATCCATATCCATGGACAGCCAGGACGTGCTCGCCATGGACAAGAACCAGCTGCGTGAACTGCGCCGCCACAAGGCCGCGATGGTCTTCCAGAACTTCGGCCTGCTTCCGCACCGCTCGGTCCTCGACAACGTCGCCTACGGCCTGGAGATCCAGGGCGTCAGCAAGGCCGAGCGCCGCGCCAAGGCCATGGAGGTCGTTGCCAAGGTCGGCCTCGAGGGCCTGGAGGACCGCCGCCCCACCCAGCTCTCCGGCGGCCAGCAGCAGCGCGTCGGCCTGGCCCGCGCCCTCGCCGTGGACCCCGAAGTCCTGCTCTTCGACGAGCCGTTCAGCGCGCTCGACCCGCTGATCCGCCGCGACATGCAGGAAGAAGTCATCCGCCTGCACCGCGAAGAGGGCCGCACGATGGTCTTCATCACCCACGACCTGAGCGAGGCGCTCCGCCTCGGCGACCGCATCATGCTGATGCGTGACGGCGCCATCGTTCAGCTCGGCACTCCCGAGGAGATCGTCGCCAACCCGGCCGATGACTACGTCCGCGACTTCGTCCAGGACGTGTCGCGCGAGCAGGTCATCACCGTGCGCCGCGCCATGCGCCCCGCCGAGGGCGACGAGGCCGAGTCCGGTGCCGCGATCGGCCCGGACACGCTGGTCGTCGACGCGATCGAGGCCGTTGCGCGCAGCGGTCGGTACTGCCGCGTCGTGGACGGCGGACGCACCCTCGGCATCGTCGACCACGAGCAGCTCCTCGCCGTGGTCGCGGGTCTCGACGGTGACCCCCAGGACAAGGAGGTGGCAGCTGTATGAGTGCCACCCCGACTCCCGTACTGGAGAAGAAGGACGGCGTGTCCCCGCCGGGCCCTCCCTCCGATGCCCCCGGGCCGCTGGCCGGGCTGCTGCGCAACCCCAAGGCGATCCTGCTGCTCTGCGCCGTACTGGTCGCGGTCGTCTCGGCGGCCGTCACCGCGAACGGCGTCTGGCCGTCCGACTGGACCTTCGACGTGCGCTCGCCGCTCGACGACGTCAACACCTGGATGGCGGAGAACCGCGACACCCATCCGATCTTCCTGTACTTCCTGCTGCACATCAGCAACACCTCAGAGTCCGCCGTGGACGGCGTGCTCAGCGGGCTCGAGGGCCTCGGCTTCATCGGTGTGACCGTCGCCGCCGTGCTCATCTCCTGGTACGCGGGCGGGGCGAATCTGCGCCGCCGCTCGCTCACCCTCGCGGGCATCGCCTTCGGCACCTTCGCCGTGATCGGCGTGCTCGACGTGTGGGAAAAAGCGATGGAGACCGTCGCCCTGATGGTCGTCTGTGTGGCCGTCGCGGGTCTCGTCGGTGTGCTCCTCGGTCTCGCGGCCGGGCTCTCGGACCGCGCGGAGCGCATCCTGCGGCCGGTCTTCGACACCATGCAGGTGCTTCCGGCCTTCTCCTATCTGCTGCCCTTCGTGTTGATGTTCGACGTCGGCACCCCGGCCGTCTTCATGGCGACCGTCATCTACGCCGCCCCGCCGATGGCCAGGCTCACCTCGCTCGGCCTGCGCGGCGCCGACGCGGCGGCCCTTGAGGCCTCCCAGTCGCTCGGCGCCAGCGCCTGGCAGCGGCTGTGGACGGCCCGCCTCCCGCTGGCCCGCAAGCCGATGCTGCTCGGCCTCAACCAGACGATCATGATGTGTCTCTCGATGGTCGTCCTTGCCACGGTGGTCGGCGCCGGCGGTCTGGGTGACCCGATCTTCACGGCGATCTCCACCCTCGACGTCGGCCTCGCGGCGCCGGCCGGCATCGCGATCGTGCTGATCGCGATCTGGCTGGACCGTACGACCGCGGGATTCGGCGAACGTGTCGACGACCCGGCACCCGCGCGCAGTGCCTTCGTGACGCGCGTCCTGTGGGCCGTCATGGCCGCCGTGGTCGCGGGCGCCGCCGTACTCGGCCAGGTGCTCGGCCGCACCGAGTGGCCGGAGAACTGGGTCGTCTCCATCACTCAGCCGATCAACGAAGTCTTCGAGTGGATCGAGCGCGAATTCGGCTCCGGCGTACCGGTCCTCGGCGGCACCCTCACCTGGGCGAGCGGCTTCACCCGCTGGGTCATCAACCCGCTGTTCGACGCCCTGCTCGCCACGCCGTGGTGGGCGATGCTCCTGGTGGCCGGTGTCCTCGCCTATCTCGCGGGACGCTGGCGCGCGGCGGTCACCGTCGTGCTCGCGCTCGGTGCGATCGGCGCGATGGGTCTGTGGAACAACTCGATGGACACCCTCTCGCAGGTCATCGCGGCCCTGGTGGTCACCCTGATCCTGGGCTTCGCCATCGGTGTGCTCGCGGCCCGCGTCGACTGGTTGGACCGGACGATCCGGCCGGTGCTCGACACCATGCAGACCCTGCCGGCGTTCATCTATCTGATCCCGATGGTCGGACTGTTCGGCAGTGGCCCCTCCGCCGGCGCGGTGGCCGCGGTCATCTACGCGCTGCCCGCCGTCATCCGCATCACGGCCCAGGGCGTCCGCCAGATCGACCCCTCCGCCCTCGAGGCGGCCCGCTCGCTGGGCGCCTCCACCGGCCAGCAGCTCTGGCAGGTCCAGCTGCCGCTGGCCAGGCCCGCGCTGCTCGTCGCCCTCAACCAGGGCGTCGTCCTGGTCCTCTCCATGGTCGTCATCGGCGGCATCATCGGCGGCGGCGCGCTCGGTGTGGACGTGATCAGGGGCCTCACCAGGGGCGACCTCGGCCTCGGTCTGACGTCCGGTATCGCGATCGTCTGCCTCGGTCTGCTGCTCGACCGCATCTCCCAGCCCGGCGCCGACGTCAAGGAACGCGCACTGCGCTGACGCACTGACGTACGCTCTCGGGCCCCGCTTCTCCTGCTACGTAAGGAACAATCTCGTGAACTACAGCAAGCGGATACGCACTTCAGTCCTCGCCGGTCTCGGCGCCGTGTCCATGGTGGCGCTCAGCGCCTGTGGCGCCGCCGACACCAAGTCCTCCGGCAACTCCGACGAGGTCACCCTCACCGTGCCCTCCTGGGTCGGCGCGCGCGCCAACGCCGAGGTCGCCAAGGTGCTCCTCGAGGACGAGATCGGCGTCAAGAAGGTCAACCTGCAGCAGCTCGACGAGCCGATCGCCTGGGACGCGCTGAACAACGGCAAGGCCGACGCGATCCTGGAGGACTGGGACGGCCAGCCCAAGAAGCAGAAGCTCTACATCGACCAGAAGAAGACGGTCGTCAAGGGCGGCGACCTGGGCGTCACCGGCCACATCGGCTGGTTCGTCCCGAAGTACTACGCGGACAAGCACCCCGAGATCCTCGACTACAAGAATCTCAACAAGTACGCCAAGGACTTCAAGAGCGACCGCAGCGGCGGCAAGGGCGAGTTCATCGGCGCGGCCCCCTCGTACACCACGTACGACGCGCCCCTGATCAAGAACCTCAAGCTGAACTACAAGATCAAGGACACCGGCAGCGAGGCGGTGCAGATCAAGGAGATCCAGCGCAAGTACGCCGCCAAGCAGCCGTTCATCAGCTACTGGTGGGAGCCGCTGTGGGCGAACGCCGACATGGACATGGTCGAGGTGAAGCTGCCGCCGTTCAAGGAGGGCTGCAACGAGCCCGAGGCCAAGACCGCGTGCGGCTACGCCAACACCCCGCTGCAGAAGTACTTCAACGCCGACTTCGCCAAGGACGGCGGCGACGCCGCGAAGTTCCTGAAGAACTTCAAGTGGACGACCGAGCAGCAGAACGAGGTCGCCATGTCCATCGCCAAGGACAAGATGAGCGGCGAGGAAGCAGCCAAGAAGTGGGTCAAGGAGAACAAGGCGACGTGGGAGAAGTGGGTCCCGAAGAAGTGACGTCGCCGATCTCAGTCAACGGCTGAACGGCTGAACGGCTGAACGGCTGGTACGACGGTGCCGGGCGACCTCTGCGGAGGGCGCCCGGCACCGTCACGTCTACTTCAGCTACTTCAGCTACTTCAGATTCAACTACTTCAGCTACTTCAGACTTTCGGCGATCTCCCGCAACGCCTCCGTTGCCCGGATCAGCAGCCCGGGGCCGAAAGTGATCCGCGTGGCGCCCAGCGCCCCCAGCTCCCGCAGAGACGCCCCGTCCGGCTTCGCGACCATGTTGACGGGCCCGTCGATGCCCGCCCGCAACGCGGGAAGCACCGCTGCCGGCGCGCCGATCGGGTAGACGCAGTCCGCGCCCGCGGCGACGTACAGGCGGGCCCGCTCGATGGCCGCCCCGGGGTCGGCGACGCCCCGGATGAACGTGTCCACCCGGGCGTTGACGAATACCCGGTCGCCCGCGACCGCACGTACCTCCGCCAGCCAGTCCGCCTGCTCGCGCGGATCCTTGAGCGCACCGCCCGACGAGTCCTCCAGGTTGCACCCCACCGCACCGGTCTCGAGCAGCCGCTCCACCAGCTCCTTCGGAGCGAGGCCGTAGCCGTCCTCGATGTCCGCGGACACCGGCAGGGAACCGGAGACCGACCGCACGATCCGGGCCACCGCCGCGAACATCTCGTCCGGCGGCACCTCGCCGTCCGCGTACCCCAGCGACGCCGCGACCCCCGCACTCGGCGTAGCCAGAGCAGGGAACCCGGCGTCCGCGAAGACGCGCGCGCTTGCGGCGTCCCACGGCCCGGGAAGGACCAGCGGATCACCCGGCGCACGCCCGTGATGCAGGGCGCGGAAGTCATCGACAAGGCTCATGGCACGTACCCACCCGGCTCGATGCGGCGGCTGACCATCAGCCGGTTCCAGCTGTTGATGACGGTGATCACCCCGATGAGATGGGTGAGTTCGGCCTCGTCGAAGTGCTTGGCGGCCGTCTCGTACACCTCGTCCGGTACGAAGCCGTCCGTGAGGACGGTGATCGCCTCGGTCAGCGCGAGAGCCGCCCGCTCACGCTCACTGAAGAGCGGGCCCGCCTCCGCCCAGGCGTTGAGGAGCGCGATCCTCTTCAGTGTCTCGCCACCCTTGACGGCGACGTCCACATGCATGTCCAGGCAGAACGCGCACGCGTTGATCTGCGAGGCCCGCAGCATCACCAGCTCGGCGAGCACAGGATCGCCGAGCCCCTTCTTGGCGGCGGCGCTCAGCGCGACCATCGCCGACCCGACGCCGTTGTCGAGGTGGGTGGTCCGAGCGCTCACTTGTGCTCTCCGGCCTTGTAGTGGCCCGGCACCATACGCGTCGAGACGGCGAAGCGGTTCCACGCGTTGATCACCGTGATCGCGGCGATGAGCTGCGTCAGCTCCTGCTCGTCGAAGAGGGCCGCTGCCCTCCCGTACACCTCATCCGGTACGAAGCCGTCCGTGAGGACGGTGATCGCCTCGGTCAGCTCGATCGCGGCGACCTCCTTCGCCGTGTAGAAGTGCCGCGACTCCTCCCAGGCGCTGAGCTGGATGATCCGCTCGACGCTCTCGCCCGCCGCGATGGCGTCCTTGCTGTGCATGTCGACGCAGAACGCGCAGTGGTTGACCTGCGAGGCCCGGATCTTGACGAGCTCCAGGATCACCGGGTCGACGCCCTTACGGGCGGCCGCGTCGAGCCGGACCATGGCCTTGAAGACCTCGGGGGCGTGCTGGTTCCAGTCGAGGCGGGGCGTGTGCTCGTGAACGTATTCCGTTTCTTCTTCCTTGGTCATGACATCGACCTTACGGTCGGATTAGCCCAGGGGTATGGTCCATTCCTATGGAAGATTCCTGGGCCACTTTGGGCGTCGATCTCCATCTGGAGACCGGGGGAGAGGCCACGCGCTCCGGCGTGCGCAAGGGCCTCACGGACGCCCTGCGCGAAGCGGTACGCGGCGGCAGGCTCGCCCCCGGCACCCGCCTCCCCTCATCCCGTTCCCTCGCCGTCGACCTGGGCATCGCCCGCAACACCGTCGCCGACGCGTACGCGGACCTCGTCGCCGAAGGGTGGCTCACCGCACGCCAGGGCTCGGGCACCCGCGTCGCCGAACGCGCCGTGCCGCGCCCCGCGGAGCCCGCGCCGCGCCGCAGGGCGGTCGGCGGCCCGACGTACGACCTGATGCCGGGCACCCCGGACCTCGCGTCCTTCCCGCGAGCGGAGTGGCTCAAGGCCGCTCGCCGCGCCCTGTACGCCGCACCGAACGACGCCCTCGGCCATGGCGACCCGCGCGGCCGCATCGAGCTGCGCACCGCCCTCGCCGACTACCTCTCGCGCGCGCGTGGAGTGCACGCGGATCCGGGCCGCATCGTCATCTGTGCCGGGTTCGTGCACGGTCTGGTGCTGCTGGGGAGTGTGCTGCGGGCGCGCGGTCGGCGGGAGGTGGCGGTCGAGTCGTACGGGCTCGACTTCCACTGGAATCTCCTGGAGCGGGCGGGGCTGCGGACGAGTCCGCTGCCCTTCGACGAACTGGGCACGTCCACGGCGGAGTTGGGGTCGAGGGCGGCGGTGAAGGTGGCTCTGCTGACGCCCGCCCACCAGTTCCCGATGGGGGTGCCGCTGCACCCCGACCGGCGCGCGGCCGCCGTCGACTGGGCCCGGCGCGAGGGCGGTCTGATCCTGGAGGACGACTACGACGGGGAGTTCCGCTACGACCGCCAGCCGGTGGGCGCGCTCCAGGGCCTCGACCCCGACCGCGTGGTCTACCTCGGCACAGCCAGCAAGTCCCTCGCCCCCGGGCTGCGGCTCGGCTGGATGGTGCTGCCCGCGCCCCTCGCCGCGGAGGTCGTCGAGGCGAAGGGGGGTGCGGACTTGAACTGCGGGGTGCTCGACCAGCTGACGCTCGCGGAGTTCATCACCTCGGGGGCGTACGACCGTCATGTGCGGGGCGCGCGGCTCCGCTACCGGCGCCGCCGGGACCAGTTGGTCGCCGCGCTCGCCGAGAGGGCGCCGGAGGTACGGGCCACGGGGATCGCCGCGGGTCTGCACGCGGTGCTCGAACTCCCGCCGGGCACCGAGAGGTCGGTGGTCCAGGCGGCGAGCTGGCAGCGGCTCGCCGTGCAGGGGCTCGCGGGCTTCCGGCATCCCGCGGCGCGGGTTCCGGAGCGGGACGCGCTGGTGGTGGGGTACGGGACGCCGCCGGATCATGCGTGGGCGGGGGCGTTGGAGGCCTTGTGCAGGGTGCTGCCGTAGGGCGCGGGGGCCTTGCTTGCCGTCGATCACCGGCTTCGCCGAGTTCGTCCTCAAACGCCGGACGGGCTGAATCTTTTCAGCCTGTCCGGCGCTTGAGGACATCTTGTACGGGGTCTGGGGCGGAGCCCCGCCGCGGCGGAGCCGCTAATGGATGCAGCCGGGAAGGGGCGGGACTGGGGAAGCCCCGCAGGGACCGCCCCTACGGCGCCACCTCCTCCGCCGTCCCCTCCGCCGCCGCCTCCCCGAACCGCGCCAACGCCAACGCCCCCACCACAGCCACCACAAAACCCAGCACCGCGAGCCACTCCATGCCGCCCCGAGTCCGATCCCCGAGCCACACCACCCCCACCACCGCAGGGCCGATCGTCTCCCCGATCACCATCCCAGCGGTAGCGGTGGTCACCGACCCCCGCTGCAAGGCAGAGGTGAGCAGCAGAAACGCCGCACCCCCGCCCACCAGCAACGCGTACGTCGCCGGATTGCGAAGCAGATCCCCCACCGCGACGGAGTCGATGAGCCGCACGGTCACCTCCACCACCCCGAAGCCGAGTCCCGCCCCCAAGCCGAGGGCCAATGCCCGCCCCCGCCCCGGCAGCCGTCCCGCCACAGCCCCGAGCACCAACACCCCGACCGCCACGCCCAGCATCACGTACCGCAGAGCCGTCGGCCCGACCCCTTCCCCCTCGTCCCCGGAGGCGAGCCCCAGCATCGCGAGCCCCGCGCACACCACCCCCACGGCCCCCCACTCCACCCCGCTCAGCCGCACCCGCAGCATCCGCGACGCCACCACCGCCGTGACGGCGAGGCTCGCGGCGAGCGCCGCCCCGACGGCGTAGATCGGGATGGAGCGCAACGCCACGATCTGGAGCAGAAAGCCGAGCCCGTCGAGCCCGAGCCCCACGATGTACCGCCACTGCTTCACCGCGCGCAGCAGCAACGCGGGGTCGACGCCCGACCCAGTCCCCGGCGCCGTGGCGCGCGCGGCGACCGCTTGGAAGACCGAGGCCGTGCCGAAGCAGACCGCTGAACCGAGTGCGCAAAACATCCCAAGAGACACGAAGTGACTGTAGAGGAGAGGGGTTCGGCTGAGCCGGTTGGCATGGCGCACGGGCCCTTACCTACGCTGATCACCGATCACGTACGGCAGATCACGTACGACAACGGGGGAGCAGCACAGCAGATGACAGCTGAGCAGGAGAAGAAGACACAGCGGCGAAAGCTGCGGTCCAGCACGGTTGTGCTCGGCGGAATGGGCGTACTCGCGGCGGCCCTGACCTCGTGCGGCTCGGAACCGGACAAGCGGTGCGTGGACCGGGACAGTTACGACGCCCTCACCGGTTACAAAGTAGTCAGCGACAAGAACTGCAAGAGCGGTACGTCCTCCTCGTACGGCACCGGAAAATCGAGCCGCACGGAAGCCGCCTGGTACTACGACGCCGACACCGAAGGCCGCCGCGCCGACTACGGCACCTTCAGCCGCAGCGAGGCAGTGGACCGCGACGGCTTCGGCTGCTCGGGCAGCGGCGGCGGCTGAGAACATGGAACGCCGCACCCTCACCCCCCGCCCCGGCTGGCAGCGGACCGTCGAGGAGCAGGGGCTCATCTACCCCCTCACGCGCTACCCCGACGACTCCCTCCGCCCCTACTGGGACGAGTCCGCCCACTACGTCTTCTCGCTCCCCGAGGTCGAAGCCCTCGAAGAGGTCGTCGAGGAGCTGCACGCGATGTGCCTGGCGGCGGCCGAGCACATCGTCACGCACGGCCGCCTCGCCGACCTCGGCATCACCGACCCCCGAGTGGCCGAAGCGGTCACCGAGGCCTGGCGTCGGCGTGCTGAACTCCCGTCCCTCTATGGGAGGTTCGACCTGCGCTACGACGGTACGGACGGCCGCCCGGCCAAGATGCTCGAGTACAACGCCGACACCCCCACCTCCCTGGTCGAGGCCGCGAGCCCGCAATGGTTCTGGATGGAGGAGCGCTTCCCCGGCGCCGACCAGTGGAACTCCCTCCACGAGCGCCTCGTCGACGCCTGGAAGAAGCAGGCATCGCTGCTCCCGCCCGGCGGCCCGCTGTACTTCGCGCACTCCGCGGGGGACGAGCTCGGCGAGGACCTGATGACGGTCGCGTATCTGCGCGAGACCGCGCAGCAGGCCGGGCTCGACACCGAGGTGATCTCCATGGAGGACATCGGCTGGGACCGGCTCTCGGGGCGCTTCGTCGACAAGAAGCTCGGCTTCATACGCAGTTGCTTCAAGCTCTACCCGTGGGAGTGGCTGACCACCGACCGTTTCGCCCCGCACGTCCTGGAGACCCTGGACAACGGCGGCGGCACCGGTTCCACACTGTGGATCGAGCCCGCCTGGAAGATGCTGCTCTCCAACAAGGCGCTGCTCGCGGTCCTTTGGGAGCTGTATCCGGACCACCCCAACCTTCTCCCCGCCTACCTGGACGGCCCTCGGGAGCTGGCTTCCGCTTCCGGCCGGGGGTACGTCACCAAGCCCCTCCTCGGCCGCGAGGGCGCCGGAGTGACCATCCATCCGCCGGGCGCCGAACCCCTCGTACGCGAAGAGCCGTGCTGCTACCAGGAGTTGGCGCCACTTCCCGACTTCGACGGCAACCGTGTGGTCCTCGGTGCGTGGGTCGTCGAGGACGAGGCGGCGGGGCTCGGCATCCGGGAGTCGGCGGGCCCGATCACGGACGAGTACGCGAGATTCCTGCCGCACGTGATTCTCTGATGTCCGGGCGAGGCTCTGCCCGCCAAGCGACCCGCTGGTCCTCACCACGCGCGGGCCCTGCTCACCAGCACCCCCGAGGGGAAGACCGACTACCTGGACGAGGATCTGCGCAACGTGGACGCGATCCTCGAACACGCCGCCAAGGCACTGGACTTCGACCAGCCGGTCGCGCTCGTCCTGCTCGGAGTCGTCATCTTCACCGACGACGACTCCGAGGCGTACGGCAATCGTGCGCCGTCTGCTCGACGCACTGCCGGCCGGCAGCCATCTCGTCCTCTCGCACACGATCACAAGACCGGCGATGCCCGACGTCGACGATGCGGTGGAGCCCGGTCGCCCGAACCCCTCAGTATCCGACCTCTCAGTAACTGAACTAGCTCAGCACCCCCCGCAGTTGATCAAGCCCCCAGTCCAGGTCCTCCTTGCTGATCACCAGCGGCGGAGCGATCCGGATCGTCGACCCGTGGGTGTCCTTGACCAGCACCCCCCTGTCCATCAGCTTCTCGGAGATCTCGCGGCCCGTGCCGTGCGACGGGTCGATGTCGACGCCCGCCCACAGACCACGGCCCCGCACTTGCGTCACCGCTCCCGTACCGGCGAGCAGCGCCAGCTCGGCGTGCAGATGCTCGCCGAGCTCGGTGGCCCGCTGCTGGAACTCGCCCGTGCTCAGCATGTCCACCACCTCGAGCGCGACGGCACACGCCAGCGGATTGCCGCCGAACGTCGACCCGTGCTCACCCGGCTTGAACACCCCGAGCACATCGGCGTCCGCCACCACCGCCGACACCGGCACGACACCACCGCCGAGCGCCTTGCCCAGGATGTACACGTCCGGCACCACCCCGTCGTGCTCGCACGCGAACGTCCTGCCCGTCCTGCCGAGCCCCGACTGGATCTCGTCCGCCATGAACAGGACGTTCCGCTCCCGCGTCAACTCCCTTACACCCGCGAGGTATCCGGCCGGCGGCACCAGGACCCCGGCCTCGCCCTGGATCGGCTCCAGGAGCACGGCCACGGTGTTCTCGGTGACCGCGTCCCGCAGCGCCGTCAGATCGCCGTACGGCACGATCTCGAAACCCGGCGTGTACGGACCGAAGTCCGCCCGCGCCTCGGGGTCCGTCGAGAAGCTGACGATGGTCGTGGTCCGCCCATGGAAGTTGTCGCGCGCGACAACGATCTTCGCCCGTCCGTCGGGCACCCCCTTGACCTGGTACCCCCACTTCCTGGCGGTCTTCACGGCTGTCTCCACCGCCTCAGCCCCGGTGTTCATCGGGAGCACCATCTCCTTGCCGCACAGCTCCGCGAGCCGCGTACAGAAGTCGGCGAACCGGTCGTGGTGGAAGGCCCGCGAGGTGAGCGTCACCCGTTCGAGCTGCGCCTTGGCGGCGTCGATCAGGCGGCGGTTGCCGTGCCCGAAATTCAGCGCCGAGTACCCGGCGAGCATGTCGAGGTAGCGGCGCCCCTCGATGTCCGTCATCCACGCACCCTCCGCCGACGCCACCACGATGGGCAGCGGGTGGTAGTTGTGCGCGCTGTGTGCTTCGGCCGAGGTGATGAACTCTTCGGTAGTCGACACGGGGTCTCCGTTCGTCCTGCGGCATGGGGCGGGTGTGGCGCCCAGTTCTATCGTCGCTCGGATCGTGGGCGAAGAAACCTGCCGACCCGGCGTGCCCGATAGGCTGGCCTCTACAGCACGGCGACTGGCGCACGGGGAACGGACCCCGAGGAAGCCGTGCGAGGCAGAACCTTCGAGGTGCCGAACGCCTGGGCACCCCGGGACCACGACCGGACACTCACCGCTCGCCCCGGAGGACGCCATGACCCACCCCTCTTCCCCGAGTTCCCCGAGCTCGGATCTCCCGGACTCCCCGAACACCCTCAGTCACCCCGCGCTCGCCGCACAGGACCCCGAACTGTCCGCACTCATCGGCGCCGAGGAACAGCTCCAGGCCGACACCCTGCGCCTGATCCCCAGCGAGAACTACGTCTCCACCGCCGTCCTCGAAGCCTCCGGCACGGTCCTGCAGAACAAGTACAGCGAGGGCTATCCGGGCCGCCGGTACTACGAGGGCCAGCAGAACATCGACCCCGTCGAGCGCCTCGCCGTCGCCCGCGCGAAGTCCGTCTTCGGCGTCGAGCACGCCAACGTCCAGCCCTACTCCGGCTCCCCGGCCAACCTCGCCGTCTACCTCGCCTTCGCCGAGCCCGGCGACACCGTGATGGGCATGGCCCTCCCCATGGGCGGCCACCTCACCCACGGCTGGGGCGTCTCCGCCACCGGCAAGTGGTTCCGCGGCGTCCAGTACGGCGTCCGCCACGACACGGGCCTCATCGACTTCGACGAGGTGCGCGACCTGGCCCTCAAGGAACGCCCCAAGCTGATCTTCTGCGGTGGCACCGCCCTCCCCCGCACCATCGACTTCGCCGCCTTCGCCGAGATCGCCCGCGAGGCGGGGTCCGTCCTGGTCGCCGACATCGCGCACATCGCCGGGCTGATCGCGGGCGGCGCCCACCCCTCACCGGTGCCGCACGCCGACGTGATCTCCACGACCACCCACAAGACCCTGCGCGGCCCTCGCGGCGCGATGCTGATGTCCCGCGACGAGCACGCCAAGGCCATCGACAAGGCGGTCTTCCCCGGCCTCCAGGGCGGCCCGCACAACCAGACCACCGCGGCCATCGCCGTGGCCCTGCACGAGGCGTCGCGGCCCTCCTTCCGTGACTACGCCCACGCGGTCGTCGCCAACGCCCGCGCCCTCGCCGAAGCCCTGCTCGCCCGCGGCTTCGACCTCGTCTCCGGCGGCACCGACAACCACCTGATCCTGATGGACCTCACCCCCAAGGACGTCCCCGGCAAGATCGCCGCCAAGGCCCTCGACCGGGCCGGGATCGTCGTCAACTACAACACCGTGCCGTACGACCCGAGGAAGCCGTTCGACCCCTCCGGCGTCCGCATCGGCACCCCCTCGCTCACCTCCCGCGGTCTCGGTACGCAGCACATGCCGACCGTCGCCGACTGGATCGACCGTGGCGTCGCAGCGGCCGGCGCCGGTGACGAGGACGCCCTGACGAAGATCCGGTCCGAGGTCGCCGACCTGATGGCCGCCCATCCGGCCCCGGGCCTGCCGACCCACTGACCAGCCGGACGCAGTGTGTTTCTCGTCTCATCGGCGTCTCATCGGCGTCTCATCGGCGACGATCGGCAACCCGAGCGGACCGCCCCGATCGTCGCCGACCCGATCACGAGATCGCGGCACACCCGTCACACGCCTGTTTCCGAGCAATGAGAGTCACCTGAGAGAATGAGTCTCATGGCCTCTGATCGTCCTCGCGTGCTCTCCGGAATCCAGCCCACCGCCGGCTCGTTCCACCTCGGCAACTACCTTGGCGCGGTCCGCCAGTGGGTGGCGCTGCAGGAGTCCCACGACGCGTTCTACATGGTGGTGGACCTGCACGCGATCACGCTTCCACAGGACCCGGCCGACCTGCGCGCCAACACCCGCCTCGCCGCAGCCCAGCTCCTCGCGGCCGGACTCGACCCGGACCGGTGCACGCTCTTCGTCCAGAGCCATGTGCCCGAGCACGCCCAGCTCGCCTGGGTCATGAACTGCCTCACAGGCTTCGGCGAGGCCTCTCGCATGACGCAGTTCAAGGACAAATCGGCCAAGCAGGGTGCCGAGCGCGCCTCCGTCGGCCTCTTCACGTACCCGGTCCTCCAGGTGGCGGACATCCTGCTCTACCAGGCCAATCAGGTCCCGGTCGGCGAGGACCAGCGCCAGCACATCGAGCTGACCCGCGACCTCGCGGAGCGCTTCAACGGCCGGTTCGGTGAGACGTTCACCGTCCCGGCGGCGTACATCCTCAAGGAGACGGCCAAGATCTACGACCTTCAGGACCCGTCGATCAAGATGAGCAAGTCGGCGTCCACGCCGAAGGGCCTGATCAACCTCCTCGACGAGCCCAAGGCCACCGCCAAGAAGGTCAAGAGCGCGGTCACCGACACCGACACGGTCGTGCGCTACGACACCGAGAACAAGCCGGGTGTCAGCAACCTCCTCACGATCTACTCGACCCTCACGGGCACCGGTATTCCGGAACTGGAGCAGAAGTACTCCGGCAAGGGCTACGGTGCGCTGAAGACGGACCTCGCCGAGGTCATGGTCGAGTTCGTGACCCCCTTCCGGGACCGTACCCAGGCGTATCTGGACGACCCGGAGACGCTCGACTCGATCCTGGCCAAGGGTGCGGAGAAGGCGCGCGCCGTCGCCGCGGAGACCCTCGCCCAGGCGTACGACAAGGTGGGCTTCCTGCCCGCCAAGCACTGAGCCACACCACCTCCGGTACCGACCCCGGTACAGCAGCGCCCTCTGCCCGCCACCCGACCGACAGGAGTACGACGTGGGGACCGTAACGATCGGTGTGTCGATCGCGGTCCCGGAGCCTCACGGCAGCCTGCTCCAGGAGCGGCGCGCGGGCTTCGGGGACCCCGCGGCGCACGGCATCCCCACCCACGTCACGCTGCTGCCGCCGACCGAGGTGGACGCCACGGCGCTGCCCGCCGTCGAGGCGCACCTGGTGGCCGTCGCGGCCGCCGGGCGCCCCTTCCCCATGCGGCTCTCCGGTACGGGCACGTTCCGTCCGCTGTCGCCTGTCGTCTTCGTACAGGTGAGCGCGGGCGGATCGGCCTGCGGCTGGCTTCAGGAGCGGGTGCGGGACGCGTCCGGGCCCATGCCGCGCGAGCTGCAGTTCCCGTACCACCCGCACGTGACCGTGGCGCACGGCATCTCCGAAGAGGCCATGGACCGGGCGTACGCGGAGCTGTCGGAGTACGAGGCCGAGTGGCCCTGCACCGGCTTCGCGCTCTACGAACAGGGCGCCGACGGAGTGTGGCGCAAGCTGCGCGAGTTCGTCTTCGGAGGCGGCGGCCCTGTCGTACCCCCGCAGGCGGCGGCCCCGGTCACGCACGGCACGCTGCCCGCCCGCTGACCTGAGCGCCGCCCTCCGGAGGGCCTCACACCGGAAGGCGCCGGAACACCGTCCGCGGCACGTGACGCAGCGCCGACATGACCACCCGGAGCGCGCCGGGCACCCACACCGTCTCCGAGCGCCGCCGCAGGCCCGTCTCGATGGCCAGCGCGACCGCGTCCGGAGTGGTCGCCATCGGGGCCTCCTCCAGGCCCGCCGTCATCTTGGAGCGTACGAAGCCGGGGCGGACGACCATCACGTGCACCCCCGTGCCGTGCAGCGCGTCACCGAGGCCCTGGGCGAAGGCGTCGAGGCCCGCCTTGCTCGACCCGTAGATGAAGTTCGAGCGGCGGGCCCGCTCGCCCGCGACCGACGAGAGCACCACCAGGGAGCCGTGCCCCTGGGCCTGCAGCGACCGCGCGCACACCAGGCCCGCCGAGACGGCGCCGGTGTAGTTCGTCTGGGCGACCCGCACGGCGGACAGCGGCTCGTCCTCGTCGCGTGCCTGGTCGCCGAGGATCCCGAAGGCCAGCAGGACCATGTCGATGTCACCCTCGGCGAAGATCTTGCCGAGCACGGACTCGTGGGACTCGGAGTCGAGCGCGTCGAAGGCGACGGTGCGGACGTCCGCACCCATGTCGCGCAGGCCCTCGGCGGCCTTCTCCAGGCCCGGGGACGGCCGTCCGGCGAGCCACACCGTGCGGGTGCGCCGGGCGACGAGACGGCGGGCGGTGGCGAGGCCGATCTCGGAGGTGCCGCCGAGTACGAGCAGGGACTGGGGGGTGCCGAAGGCGTCCTTCATGGGGCCAACTCCTGGAAGTGCTAGAGGGCGAGGCGGCGCGAGAGGTCGGAGCGGAACAGGCCGTGCGGGTCGAGGTCCGCCCGCAGTGCGCGGAAATCGTCGAGCCGCGGATACATCGCGGCGAGCATCTCGGGCCGCAGGCGTGAGTCCTTGGCCAGATAGACGCGACCGTCGGTGGCGGCCACCTCCTCGTCAAGTTCGTCGAGGAAGGCGCCGAGGCCCGGCAGGTTCGCCGGGATGTCCAGGGCGAGGGTCCAGCCGGCCATCGGGAAGGAGAGCCAGCCCGGATCGCCCTCTCCGAAGCGCTTCAGTACGGCGAGGAAGGACGGGCAGCCGCGCTCCGAGATGCGCCCCACGATGCGCCGCAGGGCCTCTTCCTTGCCGTACCCGACGACGAATTGGTACTGCACGAAACCGCCGCGTCCGTAGACGCGGTTCCAGTGCGGGACGCCGTCGAGAGGGTGGAAGAACGTCGAGATCTTCTGGAGCTCGCCCATCCGGATGCGGGGCGCCTTGCGGTACCAGAGCTCATTGAAGAGGCCCACCGACTTCCGCCCGAGCAGCCCTTCGGGCAGGAAACGCGGGGCGGGCGGCAGCTGGCCGGGGCGGAACGTCAACGGGGCTCTGCGCGCGCGTGGCGGAAGGGCGTCCAGGGGAGCGTGGTCGCCGCGCGTGAGGACCGAGCGCCCCATCGCCGCACCGCGCGCGAGGAGGTCGATCCAGGCCACGGAGTATCGGTAGCGGTGGTCGGTGGCGGTGAGGCGGGCCATCAAGTCGTCCAGGTCGGTGGCGCGTTCCGTGTCCACCGACATCAACGATGTCTCGACGGGCTGTAGTTGAAGCGTCGCCGCGAGGATCACGCCGGTCAGGCCCATGCCGCCCGCCGTCGCGTCGAACAGGGCGCTGCCGCGCTCGACCGCGCGCACCGTGCCGTCGGCGGTGAGCAGTTCCACCGCCATGACGTGCCGCGAGAACGAACCGGAGCCGTGGTGGTTCTTGCCGTGGATGTCCGTGCCGATCGCGCCGCCGACGGTCACATAGCGGGTCCCCGGTGTCACCGGCACGAACCAGCCGAGCGGGAGCAGGACTTCCATCAGGCGGTGCAGAGAGACCCCCGCGTCGCACAGGACGGTGCCCGCGTCCGCGTCGATGGCGTGCACACGGTCCATGCCGGTCATGTCGAGGACCGCGCCGCCCGCGTTCTGCGCGGCGTCCCCGTAGGCCCGTCCAAGGCCCCTGGCGATGCCACCACGCTCCCCGCAGGCCTGGAGGGCGGCCACGGCCTCCTCGGGCGAACGGGGGCGGATCAGACGGGCGGTGGACGGCGCGGTGCGCCCCCAGCCCGACACGGACACGGCCTCGGACGTCGTCACGGTCGCTGAGTCGGCAGGCGGAGCGGAGTCGGCAGGCATAGGCGTGACCGTATCGCCCGAGCAGGGATAGTTTGCCCCAATTCATCCGAGCCCTCACCGAAATGGGTGATTGATGGAGTGTCGTCCTATATTGCCGTAAATATTTAGATGTTGCCTAGAAGAGTCGGAAGGCGGAGTCCCTGAAGCCATCGGAGAAGTCACCGGAGAAGTCACCGGAGATGTCGCCGGAGAAGTCATCGGAGAAGGAGGCCACATGCACGACATGGACCAGCGGCTGCTGTCGGCCCTGCGCGACTGCGGCTCCGACGCGCGCGTGGCGACCACCGCACGCGCCCTGTCCTGGACCGGCGAGCACGGCGCCCTCTGGATCATCGCGGGGTTCGCGGGCGCCGCGGCCGACCGCGAACGGCGCGGCGCGTGGCTGCGCGCCACGGCGCTGACCGCGGCGGCACACCTCGCCAGCATGGGCGTCAAGCGGATCGTGCGGCGTCCGCGCCCCGGCGGCGAGGCGGGCGTGGAGCCCCTCGTCAGGACCGCGGGGCGGCACTCCTTCCCCAGTTCGCACGCCACTTCGGCCGCCGCGGCCACCGTCGCGTACGGCGCGCTGAGCCCCGTCGGAGCCCGCATCGTGCCGCCGCTCGCCGCCGCGATGTGCGTGTCCCGGATGGTCGTCGGCGTCCACTACCCGAGCGACGTGGCCGCCGGAGCAGCCCTCGGCGCCCTCACCGCGCGCGTGGGCACCGCCTGGCTGAACGGGGGCCGCGGCAATGGCTGACCCCGCCGCCCTGCTCGAACGCCCCCGCCCGCCCCAGCCGCCGGACACCGGCCCGCTCGCCCTGTCGCGGGGCCTCCTGAAGACCGCGCGGCCCCGCCAGTGGGTGAAGAACATCCTGGTCGTCGCCGCCCCCGCCGCCGCGGGCGAGCTCTTCTCGCGCCACTCGCTGACCCAACTCGCCGTAGTCTTCGCCCTGTTCACGGCCGCCGCGTCCGCCGTCTACCTCATCAACGACGCGCGCGACGCCGATGCCGACCGCGCCCACCCCACCAAGTGCCGCAGACCGGTCGCCGCGGGTCAGGTCCCGGTGCCGGTCGCCTACGCGGTCGGCGGGCTGCTCGCCGTGCTCGCTCCCGTGGCCGCCGCCGCGCTCTGCACGCCCCTGACGGCGGCGCTGCTCGCCGCCTACGTAGTGATGCAACTGGCCTACTGCGTCAGCCTCAAGCACGTCCTCGTCGTCGACCTCGCCGTCGTCACCACGGGCTTCCTGATGCGGGCGATGATCGGGGGAGTGGCACTCGGCATCCCGCTCTCGCGGTGGTTCCTGATCACCACGGGCTTCGGCGCGCTCTTCATGGTCTCCGCCAAGCGCTACTCCGAAGCCGTCCAGATGGCCGGGAGCTCCGAGAAACCGGGCGCCACGCGCGCGTTGCTCACCGAATACACCACCGGCTACCTCCGCTTCGTCTGGCAGCTGGCAGCGGGCGTCGCCGTCCTCGCGTACTGCCTGTGGGCCATGGAGAGCGGCGGCACCGCCAACGGCAGCCTGCTGCCCTGGCGGCAGCTGTCGATGGCGGCCTTCGTCCTCGCGGTCCTGCGGTACGCCGTCTTCGCGGACCGGGGCACCGCGGGCGAGCCGGAGGACGTCGTGCTGCGCGACCGGGCGCTGGCCGTCATCGGTCTGGTGTGGCTCGCGATGTACTGCCTCGCGGTCGCCGACTGGTGAGCACACTCAGGGAGCGGGCGCGGGCCATGGGCCCCGAACTGCTCGGCTTCGCCACGGCAGGGATCTGCGCGTACGCCGCCGACCTCGGCCTCTTCATCTGGCTGCGCGGACCGGTCGGCCTCGACCCGCTGACCGCCAAGGCGCTGTCCTTCGTCGCCGGTTGCACGGTCGCGTACGCGGGCAACGCGCTCGGCACCTACCGGCGCGCGGCGGCCGAGGTCCCGCGCCTTCGCCAGTACGGGATCTTCTTCGCGGTCAACATCGCGGGCGCCCTCGTGCAGTTGCTCTGCATCGCCGTCTCTCACTACGGTCTCGGCCTCACCTCGCAGCGCGCGGACACCATTTCCGGGGCGGGAATCGGTATGGCGCTCGCCACTGTTCTGCGTTTTTGGGGTACCCGGACCTTGGTCTTCCGTACAGCGGGCAGGGAGGCGACATGGACTGGCTGAAAAAGCTCCCCGGAATCGGGCCGCTGGTGGAGCGGCTGATGCGCACGCACGCGTGGAGCGCGTACGAGCGCCTCGACAACGTGAAATGGGCCCGTCTCGCGGCAGCGATGACGTTCATCAGCTTCCTCGCGCTCTTTCCGCTGATCACCGTCGCCGCCGCGATCGCGGCCGCGACGCTCTCCAGCAGTCAGCAGGACAAGATCGAGGACACCATCTCCAAGCAGGTCCCCGGCATCTCCGACCAGCTGGACCTGGACGCCCTGGTCGCCAACGCGGGCACCATCGGGCTCATCGCGGGCGCCCTGCTGCTCTTCACCGGCATCGGCTGGGTCGGTTCGATAAGAGAGTGCCTGCGGGTCGTCTGGGAGCTGCCGGACGAGGAGGAGAACCCCTTCCTGCGCAAGGTCAAGGACGCCGGGGTGCTCGTCGGACTCGGTGGCGCCGGGCTCGCGTCGGTCGTCGCCTCGACCCTCGCGTCGACCGCCGTCGGCTGGAGCGCCGACCTCCTCGGGGTCTCCAAGGACGGCTGGGGCGGTGTGCTGCTGCAAGGCATCGCGTTCGCCATCGCCGTCCTCGCGGACTTCCTGCTGCTGCTCTACGTCCTGACACTGCTGCCCGGCGTGGAGCCGCCGAGCCGTCACCTGATCACCGCCGCTCTGATCGGCGCGGCCGGGTTCGAGCTGCTCAAGCTGCTGCTCGGCGGCTACATGAAGGGCGTCGCCTCGAAGAACATGTACGGCGCCTTCGGAGTGCCCGTCGCGCTGCTCCTGTGGATCAACTTCACCGCGAAGCTACTGCTGTTCTGCGCCGCCTGGACGGCGACGCGGAAGCAGGAAGATACAGAAGCCGAGCAAGAAGAAGGGCAGGAGGAGCCTGACAGGGTCAGCGACGGCCCTTCCGGCGCACCAGGTCCGGCAGCGGCAGCCGGCGGCTGATCACGAACCACCCGGCGGCCAGGAGCGCCAGGACGCCACCCACGACCGCGAGCGCGACGCCGACACCGCCCGAGTCCTTGTCGGAGGCGTGTGCCACGCTCTTGGCCGCTCCCGACCCGCCCTTGCCCGCGCCGGGCGCACCCTTGCCGCTGCCCGTACCGGCACCCTTCGGAGCGACCAGTTCGCCCACCGGGTCGACCTTGCCCGAGGCCTTGAAGCCCCAGTCCAGGAGGCGCTCGGTCTCCTTGTAGACCGCGTGCTGCTCCCCGGAGTCGGGGTTCATGACGGTGACAAGGAGCACCTTGCCGTCGCGCTCGGCGACACCGGTGAAGGTGTTGCCCGCGTTCGTGGTGCTGCCGTTCTTGACGCCCGCGATGCCCTTGTAGGCATCGAGACCGATGTCCCCCGTAAGGAGTCGGTTGGTGTTCTGGATCGCGAAGGACTCGCGCTTCTTCTTGCCCTTGTCCTTGCCCTTCGTGACCTTCTTGGTCTCGCCGGGAAACTGGGCGGTGGCCGTCGAGCAGTACTCGCGGAAGTCCTTCTTCTGTAGCCCGGAGCGGGCGAAGAGCGTCAGGTCGTACGCGGAGGAGACCTGCCCCTTCTCGTCGTAGCCGTCCGGGCTGACCACGTGGGTGTCGAGGGCCTGTAGTTCCTCGGCATGCGACTGCATGTTCTTGACGGTCTCCGGGACACCGCCGTTCATCGCGGACAGGACGTGCACCGCGTCATTGCCCGACCGCAGGAAGACGCCGAGCCACAGGTCGTGGACCGAGTACGTCTCGTTCTCCTTGACGCCGACCAGGCTGCTGCCCGCGCCCATGCCCGCCAGGTCGGAGAGCTCGACCTTGTGCTTCTGCGTCTTGGGGAACTTCGGCAGGACCGTGTCCGCGAAGAGCATCTTCAGGGTGCTCGCCGGGGGCAGCCGCCAGTGCGAGTTGTGCGAGGCGAGCACCTCGCCCGTCTCGGCGTCGGAGACCATCCAGGAGCGCGCCGAAAGCTCCTTGGGGAGCACGGGAGCGCCCGCCTTCAGGCTCACCTGGGTGCCTGGCTCGCCGAGCTTGGCGCCGCCTACGGTCGACATGGACGCGGGTGGCTTGGGCTTGCTCTCGCCCCCCGGCTTGCCGTCCGCCAGCGCGGGCGCTGCGGTGGACATGGTCAGCAATGCGGCGGAAGTGACCAACAAGGCGGTCTTTTTTACGGCAGGCACGGACGAGAACGTACAGGGCGTCGCTGTGGAAGTCGTCGGCGAGGTGGCCTGTGTCCCGGGCTCCCCACCCCGGCGGCGGTGCGGAAGAGAGGCTCGCGATACTGAACGTATGAAGCTCAGCCGCCCGGTCTCCTGGTTCCTGCTCGCCTTCGGTGTGTGGAGCTGGTTCATCTGGATCACTTTCGTCAAGAACCTGTGGAAGGACGGCAGCGGGCTCGCCTTCGACGATGCCGGCGACCCGACGGCGTACTTCTGGGTGCATCTGACGCTCGCCGTAGCCTCCTTTGTCTTGGGGACGGTCGTAGGGACCATCGGGTTGCGCGGAGTGCGTGCTCTGCGCCGTACGTCATAGCTGACCGGTCACTGTCGAGGAGCGCGCACCGTGGTCATCCTGTTCGTGCTGGCCGGTATCGCCGCGCTCGCGGCCCTCGCCGGGATGCAGTGGTACGCGTGGCGGCGGCTGGTGCGGGACACGACGGCCGGGCCCGGGTTGGCCCGCCGCGCGGGCGCCGTGGTCTTCGCCGCGGGGCCGCTGCTGATGTTCGCGGCGGTCGCGGGTGAGCGGGCCGGGGCGCCGTTCTGGCTACAGAAGGTGCTTGCCTGGCCGGGCTTCATGTGGATGGCGCTGTCGATCTACCTCGTGCTCGCGCTTCTTGTGGGTGAGCTTGTACGCCCCTTCTTCTTGAAGAGGCGAGCGAACCCCGTTGCTACGGAGCCCCCCACTCCTACGGAGGGCACCGGTTCCGTGGCGGCCCTCTCCGTAGCGGTCCCTTCCGTAGTGGCACCCTCCGTAGCGGCCCCCTCGCGACGTCTCTTCGTCTCCCGGATCGTGGGCGGGACCGCCGCTACCGTCGCCGTCGGGACGGTCGGCTACGGAACGTACGGCGTCCTGCGCGGCCCCCGGGTGAAGCGCGTCACCGTGCCGTTGGCCAAGCTGCCGCGCGGGGCGCACGGGTTCCGGATCGCCGTGGTCAGCGACATCCACCTGGGGCCGATTCTCGGCCGCGGCTTCACCCAGCGCGTGGTCGACACGATCAACGGCACACAGCCCGACCTCATCGCGGTCGTCGGCGACCTGGTCGACGGCAGCGTCGAAGACCTGGGGCCCGCCGCGGCGCCGCTCGCACAGCTCCGCGCGCGGCACGGAACGTACTTCGTGACCGGCAACCACGAGTACTTCTCCGGAGCCGAGCAGTGGGTCGATCACGTACGCGAACTCGGCCTGCGCCCCCTGGAGAACGCCCGCACCGAACTGCCCGGCTTCGACCTCGCCGGTGTGGACGACGTGGCGGGCGAGAGCGAGGGGCACGGTCCCGACTTCGCCAAGGCGCTCGGCGACCGGGACCGCTCGCGGGCCTCCGTGCTCCTGGCCCACCAGCCGGTCGTCATCCACGACGCGGTCAAGCACGGTGTCGACCTCCAGCTCTCCGGGCACACCCACGGAGGACAGCTTTGGCCAGGCAATTTCATCGCCGACCTGGCCAACCCGACGCTCGCGGGCCTGGAGCGGTACGGCGACACGCAGCTGTACGTGACGCGTGGCGCCGGTGCGTGGGGGCCGCCGGTACGGGTCGGTGCGCCGTCCGACATCACGGTCGTGGAACTGGCCTCCCGCCAGGCGTAACCGCATAGGCGTTCGATGTACGGCGGGCCTGGCCGGATATTGCCGGGCCGTGAGGTGACGGTGTGACACCGGACGTTTCCTCTGCGCAGCATTAAGTGTAGGAAGCGTGTGCGGTTTCGGCGCGCGGGTGTGCCATCGGGTGTGCCATAGGGGGAAGAGGATTGTTGCGACGCCATGCCTTCCGGCTGCCACCGCATCCGGCTTCCGTCTCGCTCGCCCGGATCCGCGTGAGCGATCACCTGGCGGAGTGGGGTCACGCGCAGGAGAGCCGGACGCTGCACGACGCCGTACTTCTTGTCTCGGAACTCGTGACGAACGCCGTCTGCCACGGTGTGGTTCCCGGACGGGATTTCGAGGTGGCGGTCACGGTGCTCGCCGACGGCGACTGCTTCATAGAGGTCTCCGACGAGAGCCCGACAACCCCTGAGCTGCGGGAAGCGGACCCCTGGCAGGAGAACGGCCGCGGCCTGCGGCTCCTCGACGAGCTCGCCGAGGCGTGGGGCGTCTGGCAGCGGGGGCGGCACGGGAAGACGGTCTGGGCGCTGGTGCGCAAGTGAGGCCCTGAGCTCTGCCGGGCACGCGCATCCCCGCATTCCCTCCCTGCATCCCCGCGTTCCCGCATCCCCGCATCCCCGCATCCCCGCGTTCCCGCGTGCGGCGCCCTCAATTCGCTCTGTGCGCAGGCAACGTCACCGTCACCGTGAGCCCCGCCCCCGGCGCCGTCTCCACCCCCACATCGCCGCCGTGCGCCGCGACGACCCCCTGCACGATCGCCATGCCGAGCCCACTCCCCGCGCCCCCGCCCGCCCGGAAGAACCGGTCGAACACCCGCGTCGCGTCCTCCTCCGCGAGGCCGGGCCCCTCGTCGGCGACGCGTAGCCGCACTACGCCGTTCTCGCGCGCCACGCCCAATGTGACCGGTGTGTCGGCGGGCGTGTGGACGCGTACGTTGGCAAGGAGATTGCCGAGCACCTGGCGCAGCCCCGACTCGTCCGCGCGGATCAGCACCGCCCCGTCGGCGCGGACCGTCAGCGGGCGCTCCGGCTCCTGCACCCGCAGATCGTCGGCGGCGTCTCGTACCAGGCGGCTCAAGTCGACGCTCCGCAAGCGGAGTTCCGGCTGCTGGTCCAGGCGGGCCAGGGTCAGCAGCTCGTCGACGAGGTGTCCCATCCGGTCGGTCTCCGAGATGACGCGGCTCCACGCGCGCGTGCGTTCCGCCGGATCGCGGAGCATCCCCTTGTCCCACAGCTGGAGATATCCGCGGATCGCCGACAAGGGCGTACGCAGCTCGTGCGAGGCATCGGCGACGAAGCGGCGCAGCTGTGCCGAGCTGCGCTCGCGGGTCTCGAAGGCCGACTCGACCTGGTGGAGCATGGAGTTGAGGGCGAGCCGCAGCTGCTCGGTCTCCGTCGCCGGGGCGCGGCTGGACGGCACGCGCCGGGTCAGATCGCCCTCGGCGATCGCGGACGCCGTCTCGACCATGTCCTCCAGGGGACGGAGCCGGTGGTGCGCGGAGATCATCGTCAGGACCGCGAGCAGCCCCAACAGGACCACTCCGAAGGCGGCGTCGAGTTTGAGCGCCTTCTTGATGCCCGATTCCACGTTCTCCGTGGCCGCCGCCATCAGGACCGTCGTGCCGTCGTCGAGCCGCGCGCCCACCATGCGGTGGGCGTCGCCGTCCAAGGAGACGTCCTGCGGATCGGACTCGGAGGCGACCTCTTCGGGGTCGTCGACGGCGGCGGCCAAGGCCCGCTGGCGCGGGGTCGGTGCGAGCGCGCCGATGGCGACGGGCTCGCCGCCCTTGTCTATCGCCACGAACACCGTGTCCCCGCGCGGGAGTGCGCTCGCGCTCTCCTTGCTCCCTGGCGAGAGCTTGTCGAGTGCGATGCCCAGTTCGCTGAGCCGCTCGATGTCCTTCATGGTGAGCCCGGTGCTCAGCAGGGAGAGGCGCGACTGCGTCAGTTCGGCGTCCACTTTGTCGAGCAGATAGTGGCGCATGCCCATGACGCTCACCCCGGTCGCCACGATGATGCCGAGGGCAAGGAGCGCCACGTTCACCCATGTGAGCTTGGCGCGCAGCGAGCTCATGCCGCGGTGCGCACGCCTCATGCGAGGCCGTACCCGACACCCCGCCGGGTCGTGATCACCGGCGGGCCGAGCGCGTCCAGCTTGCGCCGCAGATAGCTGATGTAGGTCTCCACCACGGTCGACTCGGCCGTGTGCTCGTACTGCCACACATGGCGCAGGAGCTGCTCCTTGGGCACCACACGGCCGCCGTTGCGGACGAGGAAGCGCAGCAGGGCGTACTCGGTCGGCGTGAGCTGCGCCGTGCGGCCCGCGCGGCGCACCACGTAGGTCACCTCGTCCAGTTCCAGGTCTCCGTAGCGCAGGGGCGGACGCTGGGGGAGTACGTCGCCCGCCCTGGTGCGGCGCAGGACCGCGCCGATACGGGCGACGACCTCGTCGATGTTGAACGGCTTGGTGATGTAGTCGTCGCCGAAGCCGAGCGCGCCCACGACCTCGGCGGGCGAGTCCCGCGCGGTCAGGAACACCAGTGCCAACTCGGGCTGCCGGGAACGCAGTTCCCTGGCGAGAGCACGGCCGTCGCCGTCCGGGAGCATCACGTCAAGGAGCGCCGCGTCGGGCCGGGTGCGCTCGGCGAGCGCGAGGGCCTCGTGCACGGTGCCCGCCACCATCACATCGAAGTGGTGGTAGCGCAGAGCGATGGCGAGTACGTCGGCGATGCTCGGCTCGTCCTCGACGACGAGCACGGTGGCCCCGGCGGTGGCCCCGGCACTCCGGTCGGGCCGCCGCACTCCGACATCTGTTCCCTGCTGGCCTTCGGCGTGGCTCATGCCCCCAGTATCGGCGCGCGCGTTGTACGAAGTCCCGGACGGTGCTTTGGAGTTCCTTGAGAATCATGGCCGCGTCGGCCCTCAGGGGCGCCGTGCCGCCGATGCTGAGGCTTCTGAAGGCACGGACCCGGGGGACCCGGCGACGCGGAGGAGGAGTGGATCGTGGCGGCATTGGCGCGATGGTGCTATCGGCACCGTCTGGTGGTCCTTGTGCTGTGGGTGGGGGCACTGTTCGGTCTGGGCGCGGCGGGGACATCGGCGGGCACCGACTACTCGAATGTGTTCTCTCTGCCGGACACGGATTCCAAGACTGCGTACGACCTGATGACGAAGGCGTTCCCGGAGCGCTCCGGAGACACCGACACGGTCGTCTGGCGCGTCGACGAAGGAGCGTCGGCCCGTGACGCGGGCGTACGCTCCCGTATCGAGCCCGCGCTCAAGGAGATTGCAGGCATGAAGGGTGTCGGCGAGGTCGAGAGCCCCTACGCGTCCAAGGAGGCGGGCGCGGCCCAGATCAGCCGGAACGGACGGATCGCGTACGCCCAGGTGACCTTCACCGAGCAGGCGAACGAGGTCCCCAAGGGCCTGGTCCAGGACGTCGTGGACACCGCCCAGCAGGCCGAGAAGGCGGGCCTGAAGGTCGAACTGGGCGGCCAGGCGATCGCCCGCATCCAGGAGCCGCCCACCGGCACCTCCGAGCTGGTCGGCATCGCGGCCGCCGCCGTCGTGCTCTTCCTGGCCTTCGGCTCGCTCTTCGCGATGGTCCTGCCGATCGTCATCGCCGTCTTCGGTGTAGGCATGGGCATGTTGTCGACGATGCTGCTCAGCCACGTCACGGCCATCCCCGAAGTGGCCCCGCTGCTCGGCTCCCTGATCGGCCTGGGCGTCGGCATCGACTACGCGCTCTTCATCGTCACCCGGCACCGGCGCGGCATCCTGCGCGGTATGCGGCCCGAGGAGTCCGCGGTGCAGGCCCTGAACACCTCGGGTCGTGCGGTGCTCTTCGCGGGCGGCACGGTGTGCATCGCGCTCGCCGGGATGCTGGTGATGAACATGCGCTTCCTGGACGGCGTGGTCATCGCGGCCTCCCTGACAGTGGTCCTGAGCGTCCTCGCCGCCATCACCCTGCTGCCCTCGCTCCTCGGACTGCTCGGCCCCCGAGTGCTCAGTCGCAGGCAGCGGCGCCGACTCGCGGCCACAGGACCCGAACCGGCCGAGACGAGCGGCCTCGCGGCGCGCTGGTCCTCGTACGTCCAAAAGCGCCCGCGCTCGATCGCGGCACTCGCCTTCGTAGTGATGGCCTTCCTGGCCGTGCCGCTCCTGTCCCTGCGGCTCGGCGCGACCGACCAGGGCAATCACCAGGAGTCGACGACGACCCGGCAGGCGTACGACATGCTCGCCGACGGATTCGGTCCGGGATTCAATGGCCCCCTCCAAGTAGTGGCTGAAGAAGGCGACACCGGAGGCCTGGTGGCGACCATCCGCGAGACGGAGGGCGTCGCGAGGGTGGCCGCGGCGCCACCCTCGGACGGCATCTCGGTGATCAACGTCATCCCGACCACATCGCCCCAGTCCGAGGAGACGGACCAACTCATCGACCGTCTACGGGGAGACGTGATTCCGGCAGCCGGAGTCGATGCCCATGTGGGCGGCGTCACGGCCGTCTTCAAGGACTTCGCCGCGGTGACTGGCGACCGACTGCCCTACTTCGTAGGAGCGATCATCGCGCTCGGCTTCCTCTTGTTGCTGATCGCGTTCCGCTCCCTGGTGGTGCCGCTGACGGCTGCCCTGATGAACCTGATCGCGGCGGCGGCGTCCTTCGGCGTACTGGTGGCGGTCTTCCAGTGGGGCTGGGGCACGGAGCTGCTCGGCATCGGCAAGGAGGGCCCGATCACGGCCTTCCTGCCCGTCATCATGCTGTCGCTGCTCTTCGGGCTCTCGATGGACTACCAGGTGTTCCTGGTGAGCCGTATGCACGAGGAATGGGTGCATACGAAGGACAACGCCCGCGCGGTCCGCGTGGGCCTCGCCGAGACGAGCAGGGTCATCAACTGCGCGGCCCTGATCATGATCTGCGTCTTCTCCGCGTTCGTCCTGAGCGGCGACATGGAGGGCGCGATGGCGGGCATCGGTCTCGCGGCCGCGGTGGCCCTTGACGCGTTCATCCTGCGCACCGCCCTGGTCCCGGCGGCCATGCATCTGCTCGGCCGCTCCAACTGGTGGCTCCCCGCGGGCCTGGAGAAGCGCCTGCCGCACCTGGCGGTGGAACCGCGGGAGGCACCGGAGGAGACGGGACCCGTGCCCCACGCGCGCGTGGCGGAGTCCGACGGCGAAGGCGTCACCTCCGCCTCCGTAGTGCACGGTTTCATCCGTACCGCGGAAGGCGAACCGATAGAAGGCGCGACCCTGACCCTCCTCTCCAAGGCGGGCCGCCAGCAGGACCGCGTCACCTCCCTCGCGGACGGTTCGTACATCGTCGCGGCCCCGTCGGCGGGCGCCTACCTGCTGGCCGTCACGGCCCCCGGCTACGCGGCCCGCGCGCGGCACATCGCGGTCGCGGGCGAACCGCTGGTGTACGACGTGGAGCTGGCGGCGGGTGAGGTGGACGCGGTCAACTAGCCGGCCAGGACCTGGGTCAGACGGTCCTGACCCTCGGCAGCCCCGTCACGGACATCACCAACGAGTAGAGCGAGGTCGTCGCCGCGATGAAGAGCCGGTTGTTCTTCGGCCCGCCGAAGGCGATGTTGGCGACGGCCTCGGGGACGGTGATCCGTCCGATGAGGGTGCCGTCGGGGTCGTAGCAGTGCACACCGTCGTCGAGGGCGGCGGCCCACAGCCGCCCCCCGTCGTCGAACCGGATGTTGTCGAAGCCGGAGCTCTTCGATTCGGCGAAGACGGTGCCGTCCGAAAGGGTCCCGTCATCGCGTACGTCGAAGACGCGGATCGCGGCGGCGCGCGAGTCAGAGACGTACAACTGCCGCTCGTCAGGGGAGAAGACGAGTCCGTTCGGGCCCTCGAACTCGTCCGCGACGAGCTTCACCGCCCCTGTCACCGGATCGATCCGATAGACGTTGCAGGCGCCGATCTCGGGGGTCGCCCGGAACCCTTCGTAGTCACTGGTGATCCCGAAGTCCGGGTCGGAGAACCAGACCGACCCGTCGGAGCGGACCACGGCGTCGTTCGGGCTGTTGAACCGCTTGCCTTCGTAGCGGTCGGCGAGGACGGTGACGCGACCGTCGTGCTCGGTACGGGTGACGCGCCGGTTGCCCTGTTCGCAGCAGATCAACCGGCCTTCGCGGTCAAGGGTGTTGCCGTTGACGTTCCCGGCGGACGACCGGAAGACGCCGACGGCACCGGTCGCCTCGTCCCAGCGCAGCAGCCGGTCGTTGGGTATGTCGCTCCAGATGAGCTGCCGCCAGGCGGGCAGGTAGAGCGGCCCTTCGGCCCACCGGCAGTCGTCGTGCAGCACTTCGAGCTTGCTGTCCCCGTTGGCGCACCTTCCGGTGCGGAAGCGCTCGTCCAGGATCTCGTACGACGTCGGGAACTTCTGGGAAGACATGGTGGGCCCCTGCCTGAAGTATGAACGGGTCAACGAATCACATTCGGTGGTGAGACGATATCGCAGTACGAGATATGGTCTACAGCAAAGATGCCGAACGATGGGTGAGTGCACGTGCTGGACGACACCGACCGGGAACTACTGGCGCGGCTGCAACAGGACGCGGGCCAGTCGTACGCGAACCTCGGCAAGGCGGTGGGGCTTTCGGCGGGCGCGGCTCATGAGCGCGTACGCAAACTGCGCGAGCGCGGCGTCATCCGCCGCACGACGGTCGACGTCGACCCGGCGGCCGTGGGGCAGGGTGTGCTGGCCTTCGTCATGGTCGACTCGACGGCGTGGATGGGGGAGCGGGCGGCGGACTTCGCGGCGATCCCCGAGATCCAGGAGGCGCACGTCATCGCGGGCGCGGCGAGTGTGCTGGTGAAGGTCCGCACGGGGACGACGGAGCAACTCCAGGACGTGCTGCGGCGGCTGTACGCGATCGACGGGGTGAGCGGGACTCAGGCGACGGTGTCCCTTGAGACGTTCTTCGAGAGGCCGGTGTCGCCGGGGGCGGGCTGAGGGTCGCCTGCGCTCGCTCCGAAGCGGCGCACTCCCGGCGCCGCCGTCGTCCCCGCGCACGCGACTCCCACCACGGCCGCCGCGATCCACAGCGGGGTCGCCGTGCCCCACGCGTCCGCCGCGAGTGGCCCGAGAACGTACGCCACGGGCATCGCGGCCAACGACAGCAGCCAGTCGTACGAGGTGACGCGGGCCAGCACGCCGGACGGTATCGCCGCTTGCACCGAGGTCTCCCAGATGGGGCTGAGGAAGCCGAGCCCCGCCTGCGCGAGGCCGTACGCGGCGATCACGGCCGACGCGGGGGCCTCGGCCGCGAGCAGGGCCAGGGGCAGGGCGTACGTCGCGAGGCCGAGGTTGGCCACGAGGATCGGCCGCTTCGGTCTCGCCCGCCCGGCGAGCAGGGAGCCGGCAAGCAGTCCGACGGCGCCCGCCTGGAGGATCGCGATCCAGGTGCCCTCTCCGCCCAGCTCCTCGACGGCGATGACGGGTCCGAGTGTCATGAGGACTGCGGCGGCGCCGTTCCACGCGGAGTGCGCGACGAGGCTGGTCCAGTACCAGTCGCGGCTGCGCACCTCGTGCCAGCCCTCGACGAGGTCCTTGCGCAGCGAACGGCGCGCGGTGGGTTCTTCGTCCGTGTGGTGGACGCGGACGGCGGAGAGGAGACATGCGCTGACGGCGAAGGACGCGCCGTCCAGGACGAACGCCCAGCCGGGGCCCGCGACCCAGATCAGCAGCCCGGCGAGCGCGGGGCCGCCGACGCGGGCACCGCTGTTGACCACGCCCAGAAGGGCGTTGGCGGCGTGCCGGTCTTTCGCGGCGACCGTCCCTGTGATGAGCGGAGACAGGGTCGGCATGGCGAAGGCGGACGCGGCGCCGCCGACTGTTTCGGCGAGGGCGATGTGCCACAGCTGGGGGTCGCCGCCGAGTAGCTGGACGCCGACGAACAGCTGGGTCACGCACCGCACCAGGTCAGCGGTGAGGGCCACCGTGCGGGCGTTGAACCGGTCGCCCACCACACCGCCCAACGGCAGCAACAGAAGCTTCGTCCCTATCGCACAGCCGAGTACGAGCGCGAGCGCGGAGCTGGAGCCGGTGGCGCGGAGCACGGCGAGGGCGAGGGCGGCCGGGATGACGGCGTCGCCGATGAGGGACAGGGAGCGGCCGAGGAAGAACAGCCGGAAGGAGCGGTTGCGCAGGAGGGGGTGCGACGGCATGGAGAGGACTGTATTTCGTTGTCGAACTATTCGCCACCGAAGTATCTGAGACCGAAGCAAGCCCGAAGTAGGCTGCTGCGTATGGCGAGGAAGCACGAGAGCAACGACATCGGCGGGCCGCAGCCGCAGCGCGACTGGACCGACGGCCACGTGGAGCGTTGGCTCCCCGTCCTCCCCGCCCTCGACCCGGACATCGAGGGCGCGGTCACCCGCATGAAGAAGCTCACGGTCCATCTGCGCCGCGTCCGGGAGCAGTCCCTGGTCGACTTCGCCCTGGAGCGCCACGAGTTCGACACCCTCCACAAACTGGCAGGCCGCGGCGGTCGCGCGACCCCCTCCGAACTCGCCGCGGACCTGGACCTGGCCCCCGCGTCCGTGACGGGACGCCTGGACGGTCTCGAGAAGCGCGACCTGGTCCGCCGCACCCCGTCAAAGGCGGACCGCCGCCGGGTGGACGTGGAGCTGACCGCGTCCGGCCGCTCGATCTGGCTGGGCGCGATGGACGTCCTGGGCCACGAGGAGTACCGCCTCCTCGGGGTGCTCTCCGGGGAGGAGCGCGCTCAGCTCTCGGACATGCTGCGGCGGATCATGGTGGTGGCGGAGGAGGGCGGCGGGGCGCAGTGGCAGTGACGCGCGCCCCACTGATCAACTCCGCGCCAGCTCGGGGCGCTTGCGGTAGTCGGTGAACCCGACGACGTTGCCCCACGGATCGGCGAACTCCACGGTGTACCCGGTGGCGACGGAGAAGGGCGGGGCCAGGAGCTTGACCCCGGCGGTGTCCAGCGCCCGTCCGGCGGCCCGCGCGTCCCCCACCTCGATCCACACCCGGGGCGTGGCCCACGCCGAAGGCCGATGCTCGACCCCGTCCTCCACGCGCAGCAGAATCCCGGGCGTCTCCTTGCCGACCTTCAGGATCGCGAGCCCGATCTCGTCGATCCGGTGAGCCACGGGGAACCCGGCACGCTCGTAGAAGTCGACGGCCTCGCCGAGGTCGCCGACGGGGAAGAGGATGTTGTCGAAGCCGAGCAGCTCGGTCGACTGCTCACCGGATTGACGAACGGACTGGTCAACGGACAGGCCGACCGACTGGTTGTCTGACATTTCGTCAGAGTAGGTCGGCCGGACCGAATTCAGCCTTACTGTCACTGTTTGGCCGCCACATGGCCGTTGACGTCACCCGGCCGGGGCGCTCAGCGGTTGATGGACTGGATCTCCTGGACGTCGATGTCCTGCGTTCCGTCGAAGGTGCCGTCCGGGAGGTCGCCGCCGGTGCCGCCAGAGCCCTTCCAGGCGATCTCCCAGGTGATGGATGCCTTCAGCTGGTACGGGTCACCGCCGGTCGCCCGCAAGTAGGAGATGCCGCACGGCGGGTCTTCCTTGGAGGAGCCTTTCGTGTAGGGCGTGCCGATGCTGCCGTCGTCGTTGACCTTGCACTCGGCGGATGCCGGGAAGGTCGTGGCGTCCGCTGTGCCGGGCTCCAGGTGGAGGCTGACCGGCTTGGCCGTGGTCTCCGCCCACAGACCTGTGCCAGGCAGTTCGGCGCGGACCTTGACGTCCTCGAAGGTGCCCTTGTCCAGCCAGACCCAGGTGGGCAGGTTCACCGTCGACTTGCCTTCCGGCTTCAGCTCGACCTTGGTGTCCGGGACCTTGATCTTGTCGTACGCGTACGAGGCGAGGACCTTGGGCGTCGGTGCGTTGGCGATCTTCGGGATGATCCCGGCGTCCTGCCAGAAGAGGATCTCCTCGCATTCGTACGCCGCCGGATCGCCCTCCATGTCCGGGTTGACGACACCGCGCCAGAACTTGCCGTCCTTGCCGAGGTTGAAGTTCTTGTAGCTCTTGATGCCGTCGCCCGGCGACTTGCCCTTCTCGAAGGTGTCCACCATCAACTGCTCGCCCCAGCTGAGCGAGGGAGTGACCGGGACCAGGTTCTCGTTGGGGGTCTTCTTGAGCTGGTCCGTCGCGGCCTTCACCTGCTCGGACGTCGCTGCGGGCTCGTACCAGCAGGCCGGGGGCTTCCAGTTCGGGTCCACCGAGCCGAGTCCCTTGCCGGAGGAGCCGCCCTTGCCGCCGCTGACCTGTGAGACCTTGATGTTCGTCTTGCCGACCCCGGCGTTCAGCATGTTGTTGTCCGCGCCACCCGAAGGTCCCGGCGGGTTCTGGTTGTTCTTGTCTCCGATGGCGTGGGCCGCCGTCGAGGAGAAGCCAAGGGCGAGAGCCGTGGCGAGCAGGAGGGCGCCTGCCTTCGCAGTGGTCCGCATTACTTGCACCCGCCCGGGACAGTCTCCAGGGAGACGGTCTGCCACACGCCCTGCTCGGACTTGGTGAGCCTGGCCCTGTACTGCAACACGGACTCGGGGGTGTCGGGGGTGGCCGTGACCTTCTTGGTCTTGCTGTTCTTCGTGGACGCCTTGCGCTCGTCGACGCAGTAGAAGAACACTGCCGCGTCCTTGCCGCTGACGTTGACCTTGGGGCTGTAGGCCTTGATCGATCCGATCAGGCTGTCGTCGGTGTCGGTGAAACCCTTGATCCACTTGCGGGCCGTGGTGAGAGAGGCGCCCGAGTCGTAGAACGCCACCGCGTCCGAATCCGGGTTCGCCTCGATGATCGCCGCGTACTTCGCCCGCAGTTCCTCCTTGCCGTCGTCCAGCACCCCCTGGAGCTTCGGGTCGCTGTTCGTCCAGCCCGCGAAGTTCGCCTCGAACTCGGCCGGGAGCTTGATCTCCGGACGCTTGGCTCCGTGGGGCTTCTCCGACGGACTGGCGGAAGCCTTCGAGCCGCCGCCACCCGCCCCTTCGATCTTGTCCGAGGAGTCCTTGTCGCCGCCCCCCGAACCGCAGGCGGTCAACAGCAGGGCCGCGGACGCGGCAAGGGCGGCCGTCATGAGACGGATGGGGCGGTTCACTCTGGACTCCCGGTGAGGTGGGGGTAGCGCAAGCTGAGGTGGGGGTAGCGCAAGCTAACCAACGTTATCCCTGGGGCTTGTGAGGACACCAGGCGGGATTCCGGCGGTGTGCTGGGGTTTGCGCCGGTTAAGCCTCATTGCTTGAGTACGTCCTAGCAGGCCGGGGCGCGGCGTTGTTTGCCGTCGCAGGCTTCGCTGAACTCCGCGCGGCTTGTGGGGTACCTCTCCCGTTGCCTACGCCTCTTGGCTTCCGAGGGTTCCTTCGCGTATCGCCCCCAGGAGAGAAGTGAGGGCGGCTGTCCGCAGGGTGAGGTTGATCGCCGGTTCGTCGGATTCGCGCAGGCGTGTCGTGTCGTCCGGTGCGGTGGCGAGTTCGACGCAGTTACGGACTGGGAGTACGCCCTCCGCATCCCCCACACCCCCCTCGGCCCCGGCATCGTCCGGGCCCACGTGCGCGCTGTCCTCAGCCGTTATCGCGTACGCCCCGCCGTCCTCGACAACGTCCGGCTGGTGGTCTCGGAGTTGGTTACCAACTCCCTTGCCTGTACGCGCGATTCCGTCGCCGTGCGCCTTGCCCGCACCCGGAGTGGACTCCGCCTCAGCGTCTGGGACAGCAGTCCGCAGCTGCCGCCGTCACCCCTCGGCATCAGTGACGCCGACTCCGAGCGCGGGCGCGGCCTCTGGCTTCTCCGCAGCTGTGCCGACGACTGGGGGCACTACGTCCTCGTCAATGGGCGCCGCAGCGTCGGCGGCAAGGAGGTCTGGGCGGAATGGCGCGCCCCGTACACATAGCTCGCGAAGCGCATGGCCTCCGACGCACGTGGGCCCCGCTCCTCAAAGGAGCGGGGCCCACGTCAACGTACGGACGAAGAAGAACTCAGAAGCGACGCGTGATCAGCGCCCGCTTCACTTCCTGGATCGCCTTCGTGACCTCGATGCCACGCGGGCACGCGTCCGTGCAGTTGAAGGTGGTCCGGCAGCGCCAGACACCGTCCTTGTCGTTCAGGATCTCCAGGCGCTGCTCGCCCGCCTCGTCACGCGAGTCGAAGATGAAGCGGTGGGCGTTCACGATCGCCGCCGGGCCGAAGTACTGGCCGTCGTTCCAGAAGACCGGGCACGAGGACGTGCAGGCCGCGCACAGGATGCACTTCGTCGTGTCGTCGAACCGCGCGCGGTCCTCCGGCGACTGGAGGCGCTCGCGCGTCGGCTCGTTGCCGGTGGTCACCAGGAACGGCATGACGTCGCGGTACGCCTGGAAGAACGGGTCCATGTCGACGACCAGGTCCTTCAGGACCGTCAGACCCTTGATCGCCTCGACCGTGATCGGCTTGGCCGGGTTGAGGTCCTTGATCAGGGTCTTGCAGGCCAGGCGGTTGCGGCCGTTGATGCGCATCGCATCCGAGCCGCAGATGCCGTGGGCGCAGGAGCGGCGGAAGGTCAGCGACCCGTCGAGCTCCCACTTGATCTTGTGGAGGGCGTCGAGGACACGCTCCTTGGGGTCGATCTCAATCTGGAAGTCTTCCCAGGTCGCGTCCGCCGAGATCTCCGGGTTGAAGCGGCGGATGCGGAACGTGGCCGTGATGTACGGGGAGTCGGCGAAGCCGGCCTCGGGCTTGGCGTCTTCCTTGTCGAGGGTCGGGGTTGCCATCAGTACTTACGCTCCATCGGCTGGTAGCGGGTCTGCACGACCGGCTTGTAGTCGAGCCGGATCGACTCGGCGCCGTCGTCGCCTACCTCGCGGTACGCCATGGTGTGGCGCATGAAGTTGACGTCGTCGCGGTTCGGGAAGTCCTCACGGTAGTGACCGCCGCGCGACTCCTTGCGGGCCAGGGCCGACTGCGCCATGACCTCGGCCAGGTCGAGCAGGTTGCCCAGCTCGATGGCCTCCAGGAGGTCGGTGTTGAAGCGCCGGCCCTTGTCCTGGATCGAGACGTTGAGGTAGCGCTCGCGGAGCTCCGCGATCTTCTCTACCGCCGTCTTGATCGTCTGCTCCGTGCGGAACACCATGACGTTGGCGTCCATGGTCTCCTGAAGCTCCTTGCGGAGCTCGGCGACCCGCTCGTTGCCCGTGGCGTCACGCAGGCGCTCGACCTGGGCGACGACCAGCTCCTCGGCGTTCTCCGGGAGCTCGACGAAGTCGTTCTTCGCCGAGTACTCCGCAGCCGCGATACCCGCGCGACGGCCGAAGACGTTGATGTCCAGGAGCGAGTTCGTGCCCAGGCGGTTGGCGCCGTGGACCGAAACGCAGGCCACCTCGCCCGCCGCGTACAGACCCGGGACGACCGTGGTGTTGTCCGCGAGGACCTCACCCTGGACGTTCGTCGGGATGCCGCCCATGGCGTAGTGCGCGGTCGGCTGGATCGGGATCGGGTCCGTGTAGGGCTCGATGCCGAGGTACGTGCGCGCGAACTCCGTGATGTCGGGCAGCTTCGCGTCCAGCTGCTCCGGCGGGAGGTGCGTCAGGTCCAGGTACACGTGGTCGCCCTCGGGGCCGCAGCCGCGGCCCTCGCGGATCTCCGTGTAGATGGAGCGAGAAACGACATCGCGGGACGCCAGGTCCTTCATGACCGGCGCGTACTTCTCCATGAAGCGCTCGCCGTCCTTGTTACGGAGGATGCCGCCCTCACCACGGGCGCCTTCCGTAAGAAGGATGCCCATGCGCCAGATGCCGGTCGGGTGGAACTGGAAGAACTCCATGTCCTCCAGCGGCAGACCGCGGCGGTAGCAGGCCGCCTGGCCGTCACCCGTCAGCGTGTGCGCGTTCGACGTCACCTTGAAGAACTTGCCGGTGCCGCCCGACGCGTAGACCACGGACTTCGCCTGGAAGAGGTGGATCTCGCCGGTCGCGAGTTCGTACGCGACCACGCCCGCGCTCTTCTTGACGCCGTCGATCTCCACCAGGAGCTGGTCGAGGACGTAGAACTCGTTGAAGAACTCCACGCCCTCCTTGATGCAGTTCTGGTAGAGCGTCTGGAGGATCATGTGGCCGGTGCGGTCGCCCGAGTAGCAGGCACGGCGGACAGGAGCCTCGCCGTGGTTGCGGGAGTGACCGCCGAAGCGGCGCTGGTCGATCTCGCCGGCGGGCGTACGGCCGAAGGGCAGGCCCATCTTCTCGAGGTCGAGGACCGCGTCGATGGCCTCCTTCGCCAGGATCTCGGCGGCGTCCTGGTCGACCAGGTAGTCGCCGCCCTTGATCGTGTCGAAGGTGTGCCACTCCCAGTTGTCCTCCTCCACGTTGGCGAGCGCGGCGGCCATGCCGCCCTGCGCCGCGCCCGTGTGGGAGCGAGTCGGGTAGAGCTTCGTCAGGACCGCGGTCCGGCTGCGCTTCGTCGACTCGATGGCCGCGCGCATGCCCGCGCCACCGGCGCCGACGATGACAGTGTCGTACTTGTGAATCTTCACTGGGTTCGCCTCGGCTTTAGCGGATGTTCGGGTCGAAGGTGAAGATCACCAGCGTGCCCAGAAGGATGGTGAACACCGTGGCGGTGTACAGCAGGCCCTTGAGCCACAGGCGCGTGTTGGCGCGCTCCGCGTAGTCGTTGATGACCGTGCGCAGGCCGTTGGCCCCGTGCAGCATCGCGAGCCACAGCATCAGCAGATCCCAGACCTGCCAGAACGGCGAGGCCCAGCGGCCCGCGACGAACGCGAAGCCGATCTTGCTCACGCCCCCGTCGAGCACCAGCTGGATCAGCAGGTGGCCGAGGACCAGGACGACCAGAACGACGCCGGACAGGCGCATGAAGAGCCATGCGGCCATCTCGAAGTTGCCGCGGGTCGAGCGCGGGGTCTTGGAGGTGCGCTTGCGTGGCGCCTCGATGAGGGGAGCCGGGTGGTCGACGTCGTAGAGCGACGCGCCTTCGACGGGACCCACTCCGGACTTCTCGAGTGTGGTGTCTGTGTCGGACATGTCTGGCGTCAGCTCCCGAAGACTTCGCGGACGGCGTGGCCGAGGACCGGGTAGAGCGCCCCCACCATCAGGACGACCCAGATGCCTACGACGGTCCAGAGCATCTGCTTCTGGAAGCGCGGGCCCTTGGACCAGAAGTCGACGGCGATGACACGCAGGCCGTTCAGGGCGTGGAAGAGGATGGCGGCGACCAGGCCGTACTCAAGGAGTGCGACGAGGGGCGTCTTGTAGGTGCTGACGACATCGTCGTACGCCTCGGGGGAGACGCGGACGAGAGCGGTGTCCAGCACATGCACGAACAGGAAGAAGAAGATGAGGACGCCGGTGACTCGATGAGCCACCCAGGACCACATTCCTTCCCGGCCGCGGTACAGCGTTCCAGCCGGCACGGCAGAACCCTCCGGGAGCGGGGATTGGGGCCAGCCGGCTTGGGTGGTCGGACGGGCCCGGCCGGGTACGGTCCACCGGCCGCTCGTCATCGTATCGACGAGTTGTCGGTTCGTTCGCGCGGGGTGGCCCGGTGTGATCAAACAGGCAATCAAACAGGCACGTACGGGCTATTCAGGTCGTGGACCAGCCGGGTGAGTCGCCCGCGGGCGAGCTTGCGCAATTCCTCGGCCGCGATGACCCGCTCTTCCTCCGGGTCGTTGCCGAGCCGGGCGCGGATTCCGGCCAGCAGGTGGTTCAGGGCCTGGCTCGGCGGGACGTCGTCCAGGCAGATCACGAAGACGTGACCGAACCGGCTCTCGTACGCGGCATGCGCGGCGCGCAGGGCCGTGTGGGCGGCGGTGTACGTGGCCTGGCGGGGGACGGTCGATCGCAGAGGTTCGCAGGCCAGGGCCTCGCTGAGGTCCGCGGGCGCAAGGTCGTACGCCGCTTCGTCGGATGCGGCGAGCAGCGTGTCCAGGTCGGGGTAGGGCCGGTGCGCGACCAGGCGACGCGCCCAGGAGTGGCTGCCGCAGCAGCTGAGGAAGGCGGCCTCGGCCGCCGCCGGCTCGGCGGTGTTCAGCTGCTCGGGGGTTCGGGGCGAACTTTGCGGGGGCAGCGGGGGCTCCTGGGCAGGGGGCATCTGTGAGGGGGTGATGGGGGATGTGTCGTAACGCTAGCGAGGTGGGGTGGGGACTGTCTGACGGATGCGTGAATTTCACCCGGATGGGAGAGTTTCGCTTCGCGTGGTGGACGGTATGGCCGCGGGCCCCGTTTTAACGTGGGCCGCATGACTGCCGCTCGTGCCGCCCGGTGGGGGGTCTTCGTTGCCACCGCTTCGCGGTGGATCTCGCCCACCCGCCCACTCGTTTGCCCCGCAGCGCATTGCCCGGTGAAGGGCGGCTCCCAGTGATCTCCCGCCCCCTCGCCATCGCCGCCGGAGTAGTCGCCGCCGGGGCCGTCGCCCTGACCGTCGCCGTCTGGCCCGACGGCGGGGACGAGGCGCCCTCGTCCAGCGCCTCGCCCCCCTCCGACAACAAGTCCGCCGTCTCCCCCACTCCCTCGCCCACGAAGTCGTACCCCCTCTCCAAAGCCCCCGCCACCATCCCCGCCGTACGTGAGCACAGAGCCGCTCGCGGTCCTGGATGGAAGCCGAAGGGCGGTGGGCGTGTCGTCGTCGCCGACGACGACCTCGCGGACGAGGGCCAGCTGCTCGCCGGGGAGCTGAAGCTCGCGTACGCCGGTGATGCCGAACCCCGTAAGGGCGACGTGGAGCTCGCGCTCACCCCGGAGAAGGCCGATGCCTCCGGCGGCAGGGACGAGTCGTACACCCTCTCCGTGAAGGGGCAGCGGGTGAAGATCAGCGCCCCCGAGGAAGCGGGCGTCTTCTATGGGACGCGCACCCTGAAGCAGGAAGTGCGCGGCGATCGGACCGCGCCCGAAGGCGTCGTACGCGACCGGCCTGCCAAGCCCCAGCGCGGCTTCATGATCGACATCGCGCGCAAGCACTTCGACTCGGCGTGGATCGAGGACCGGGTCCGGGAGCTCGGCGACCTCAAGTACAACCAGCTCGGCCTGCACTTCTCCGACGACCAGGCCTTCCGCATCGAGTCGAAGTCGCACCCCGAGATCGTCTCGCGCGACCACCTCAGCAAGGCGCAGGTCCGCCGCATCCTGAAGCTCGCGGCCAGTCGCCACATCACCGTCGTGCCCGAGATCGACTCGCCGGGCCACCTCGGCGCGGTCATCGCCGCGCACCCCTCGCTCCAGCTCCGCGACACTCGTGGCGTGGCGGCGCGCGGCGCGGTCGACATCTCCAAGCCGCAGGCCGCGGAGATCGTCGACGACTTGCTGGAGGAGTACGCGGACCTCTTCCCCGGCCGCTACTGGCACCTCGGCGCCGACGAGTACCGCGCCCTCACGGTCGAGAATCCGGAGGCCAGCTATCCGCAACTGGCCGCCGCCGCCCGCGAGAAGTACGGGTCCGACGCCCGCGTCCAGGACCTGGCGACCGGCTGGCTCAACGACCGGGCCGAGACGATGCGCCCCTTCGAACGGGGGCTCAAGGCCTGGAACGACGGGTTCTTCCGCGGCGGGGTGGAGAAGGCCGACGACGACCTCGAAGTCGCGTACTGGACGGGCAAGGAGATCGGCGCGAGGGAGCCCGTCGAGTATCTGAAGGAGGGCCGGAACGTCGTCAACTACAACGACGAGTACCTGTACTACGTCCTCGGCCAGCCCAACACCTTCCGCTATCCCACCGGGCAGCGGATCTACGAGCAGTGGACCCCGCGGGTGATCCGCGGGACGAAGCCGGTGAACGCGAAGTACGACGACCAGATCCTCGGCGGCGTGTTCGCGGTGTGGTGCGATCTGTCCGGTTCGCAGACGCCGGAGCAGGTGGCGAAGGGGATCCGGATGCCGCTGCGGGCGACGGCCCAGAAGCTGTGGGACGAGCGGAAGCCGGGCCTGTCCTGGGGCGACTTCGTGAAGCTTGCCGATCAAGTGGGATAGGCCTGGTGGGATAGGCCTGATGGGACAGGCCTGGCGGGATAGGTCTAGTAGGGGCCACTTGCGATCTGTTTTCGGCTTTTGGTGGCGAACTTGCTTACGTCTGTGGTGTATTCGGCCCAAAGCCGATCGCAGCCGTCGAGCGCCTTCGAGCGCAGTTGAGCAGAGCAGAGTCGAGTACTACGGGGGGACGCGGGCATGGGCTACTGGGGTTACTACGTCGTGGGCAGGAGCGAGCAGCCGCTCGTCGACCTTTCGGCGGTAGCGGGAGTGCGGGACGAGCTCAGCCTTCTCGTCCAGCGGGACGACGGCTGGCAGGTGTGGGAGGTGCCGGGCGGCGGCGACGGCGCGCGCGACGTCGGCAGCATGAACACCCTGGCCCTGGAGACGGGTTCGCCCGCACTCTTCGGCTACGTCATGGACAGCGACTGCGTGGTCGTCGAGGCGGCGGCCCCGGAGAGCGGGGCATGGACGACATGTCTCGCGAGAGAAGCGATGGCCGGATATCTCGGTGACGACGGCCTCAGCCTCGACGACTACTTCCTCGAACCGCGCGACGCCGCGACCAGAGCGGTGACGTGGGCGGCTGAGTCGGGCAGGACGGTGCAGGCCGCGCCGCTGCTCGACGTCCTGAACGCGGCTGCGGAGCCGTCGGCGGAGCAGCTCTTCTTCCGCTTCCTCGACCGGCTCGGAGTCGTGCCGCAGTGAGCCGATGAGGGCGGCGCGGGAGGGCCGTTGCCGCTCACCGGCGGCCTGATAGTGACGTTCCTGAGGGCCCGCACGCAGTAGTGGACGTGCATAGTCCGCAACGGGAGGCGTACGTCATGGGCGGCCCGAGTCTGGTCGAGTTGATCGCTGAGGCCGACGAGAGAGGTCTGGCCGCGAGCGGCCTCGCCTGCCTCGACCGGTGTGTGCCGCTCCTCGGGGGCGGCGACGAGGTGCTGCGGCCGTTGTGGGGCAGCCTCGCGGAGGGCGGGGCGTGGGGTGCGGCCCTCGCCGAGGCCCGCGCGATGCTGGGGGGTGCGGACGTCCTGGAGGAATCCTCCGGGGACGAGGCCGCCACCCTCGTGTACCGAATGCTGGGCGCCGTGCCGTCCGTGCGTACGGCCGCCGAACTGCGGGAGTGGGCCGACGCCTGCTCCGTCGCCGCGCTCCAGGTCCACCGGTTGCTCGATACGGCGCCGGACGGCAGCGCCCGGTCGTCGGCCCTGCGCGCGCGGCGTGAGGGGAATGCGGGTCGTACGGACGGCATGTCGCCGCTCGTCGCCGCCGAGTTGCGGCGGCAGGTGCGGATCCTGGAGATCCTTGCCCACCAGGGCTCCGGTGCGGCCGTCGGCCTGCGGCAGGCGCTTGACGTGTCCACCGAGGGACGGCGCGTACTGCGGGCCGTCGTCTCACGCCGGGAGCGGGGCAGCAGGGTGTAGCGGCCGGCGGCTTCCCGGATGCGGGCGTTGCGGGAAGTCGCAAGGAAATCCCGCGAAAATCGGCGTTCCGCGGGATTTCCTTGCAGTCCGTGGCTATCTGTGGCTGTCCGTGGCTATCTGTGGCTGTCCGTGGCCCTGTCCGTGGCTACTTGACGCCGAACACGGCTGCCAGTGGCTGCTTGGCCTTGAAGACGGTGGACGGGGCCGTCACGTGCTCGCCGCCGATGTAGAGGCGGTCGCCCGCGAAGAGCACGCGGCGCTCCGTCGTGAACCTCGCCTCCATCTCGTACGTGGCGGACGGGTTCTGCTGGAGCTTCGTCTTCTTGTACGTCTTCGGGTCCAGCTCCCAGACCGCGCCGCCCGCTTCGTCGACCACGTCGGCCTCCTGGTACGCGATGACCTTGCCGTCGTCCGCGACGCCGACCGGGGTCAGCGGGCCGCCTTCGACTCCCTCGGCCTTCCCCTTCTGCTTACCGGTCTTCAGGTCGAGGGCGACCAGGTCGTTCTCGGCTTCGGACGACGGGCTGCTCGGCTCCGAAGTCCCCAGGAAGAGCGTGTCCTCGGTGACCGCGACCTGCTGGCAGCCGACGACCTCGGTGGCGGGGCAGTCGAGCTTGTACTTGCCGTACTTGCCGCCCACCGTGCTGATCGTGCTCAGCAGCTTGCCCCGCGCCGCGCTGTCGTCGACCGTCAAGAACTCCGAGGCCCCGGACGAGCCCTTCTTGGAGTCGCCGCCGTCCGCCGCGACGACCAGTGGGTCGACCGAGACGACGTGGGCGTACTCGGTTCCTGCCGGGAGCTTGTACGCCGACTTCACCGCGCGCGTGGCGGGGTCGATCGTCTGGAGCGTCAGCTGAGGGTTGTCGACCTCGCCGCAGTCGCGGAGCGCGAGGAGCTTCTCGTCGCCGCCCGCGTAGCCCTCGACGGGGCATTTGTCGTCCGCGGGCTTCCACAGGGGCTCACCGCTGACTTTCCAGCCCGCGTCCGCGCTGGTGCCCGCGGCGGCGACCGTGCCGCCGCCGATGGTCACCTCGTCGAACATCTGGGCGGAGCCGTACTCGTCGGTCGCCTGCTTCTGCCAGAGCAACTTGCCCTTGTTCAGGTCGACGAGCCCGACCTCCGTACAGACGGACGGATCCTTCTTGGCATCCTGGAAGAGGACGGCCACGAGGCCCTCCTTGGTGGGCTCCGGCGACGACCAGCAGATTTCACCGGAGAGCGGTATCTGCCACTCGGGCTTTCCGCCGCCGGTCAGCGGGTGTCCGGATATCTTCTTCAGATCGGCCTTCACGAAGTTCTTGTCGGTCGTCCACATTCCCATGGCGCCCGACATCTCCTTGACCTTCGCCATGGGTACCCGGCCCAGCAACTTCGCTTCCGGCGCCGCCGATTCCGTCCCGCCGTCCCCGCTCCCGCTCCCGCCCGCCCCGTCGTCGCTCTCGCCGCAGCCGCTGAGCAGGAGCGCGGCCGCGAGTAACGAGCCGAGGGCTGCCGCTTTGCGTGACATGTGAATCTCCTTGTGCGCATGGGTCATTTTTGGTTCGGTTGGCGATCCTCCCTTTTGGGTAGGGGAATTACAACTCGGAATTCCTTATCTCTACTTCAGTTGAAATGTTCTCGAGGGCATTACTAAGGATTACTGAGGATTACTGGGTATGGCTCGGGGATATTGGCGGTGCGGGTGGCCCGGCGGTGTACGCCGAGCGCCGTGCCGCTCCCCTCGATTCCAGGGAGCGGCACGGCGCATAGACGGGAATGGCAGAGCGCGGTTACGGCGTCAGCGTCTGCCCCAAGTGGGCCGCCGCCGGAGTGCCCAGCTGCGTACGGCCGTAGTAGACGCCGGTCGACGTCGAGACGCCCGACGAGCCGCTGTCCAGCTGGAGGATCGTGCCGTTGCCCTCGTCCTCGCCGTCCACGCCGATCGCCAGATCCGCGCGGCCGAAGCCCGACAGGTCTGTCAGGGCCACCGACGAGCCGAGGCGGTCCGCCGACTCCGTGGAGCCGGTGATGCCCTCCGTGTCCTGGGAGAAGGCCTGCGCGCCCGTGCCCGTCAGGCCTGACGACGTGCCCTTCAGGAGGAGCGACGTGCCTGCGTCCTTCTTCGCCGAACCGGACCGCGTGATGTCCTCGTTCGGGGCGCCCGTCAGGACGTCCGCGTAACCGTCCAGGTTGTAGTCGCCCGCCGAGACCGACCAGCCCATCGCGTCGCCCGACTCGGCGGCGCCCGGGACTCCGGTCGTGTCCTGGTGGATCGTCTTCATGCCGGTGGTCGTGAAGCCGGTCGAGGTGCCGGGGATCACCGTCACCTGGCCGCCCGCGTGCGCGCCCGACTCGGCCGTGTACGGCTGGCCGATGACCAGGTCGTCGTAGCCGTTGCCGTTCACATCGCCCACGGCCAGCGAGCGACCGCCCTTGACCGAGAGTGAACCGACCCTGCTCAGGCCCGACTTGGTGCCCTTGAACCACTGGACGCGGGAGATTCCCGACTGGTCGCGGTAGTTCAGGGCCACGTCCGCGTAACCGTCACGGTTGAAGTCGCCGGACGCCGCGTCGGCGTACGAGATGGCCGTGTCGCCCGATGTCAGGGTGCCGCCCACCTCGTTGCCCGCCTTGAAGCGCGCCGCCCAGGTGCCGCCGGTGCCGGTGGACGCCGAGAAGACGTCCGCCTTGCCGTCCGCGTTGAAGTCGCCGACCGTCACCGCGGAGCCGAACTTGGCGCCCGCGTAGTGGAAGTCGTCCGCCAGCTGCATGTCCGTGCCGGAGTTGAAGGCCGGGCCGTAGAGGATCGTGACCGCGCCGCGGTCCGCGTTGGTGGCGTCGTCCTCGCCGGGGGTGCCGATCGCCAGGTCCGCGTAACCGTCGCCGTTGATGTCGCCCCAGGCGGTGGCCGCGGCCCAGTTGTCGCCCGCCTCGGAGGCGCCGGGCACGCCGGGGCTCGACTGGGTGAGGGTCTTCTTCGATCCGCCCACCGGTCCGTCGAGGCCGCCGGGGACGATCGTCAGGCTGCCTACGCCGCCCGATGCCTTGGGGGTGCCTGCCACCAGGTCCGTGATGCCGTCGCGGTTGAAGTCCGCGGTCGGTATCGCGGAGTTCTTGCCCGCGCTCGAGGCGTACCTGATGATCTCGCCCAGCTTCGGGTACAGGTTCTTGCCGGGGCACTCGGTGGCGAAGCCGTCCTTGTGGCCGGAGATCGTGTTGAGCGTCGCCTCCTCGCCCTTGTCCCAGACGCCCGTGTCGTCGCCCGCGGTCAGCGTGACCTTGCCGGCCGGGTCGCCGCCGTACTGGCCGAGCTTCCAGGCCGCGACGCGCCCCACCGACTCGAGAGTGGCGCGGGTCGGCTTGCCCGCCTTCTTGTACGTCTCGCCGGGCTCCGGGTTCTCGTTGCCGTGGAAGTCGCCGAGGACCGCGATGCCCGCGGAGTCGCCGTTGAAGCCGTACGTGTGCGCGCCGCGCACCGGCAGATCGGTGCCGCCGCCGCGGCCCTCGAAGACCTGGCCGCACTTGTCCACGAGGAAGTTGTAGCCGAGGTCGTTCCAGCCCTCGGTCTTCACGTGGTACGTCATGATGCCGCGGACCAGGGACGCCGACTGGGCGCAGCTGTAGTCGTTCGTGCCGACCGTGTGGTGGACGAAGACCGCCTTGACCTTCTCGATGTACTCCGGCGGGTCGTCGACCATGGACTCGTCGGCGCCCCAGGCCGCCCGGCTGATCATGGGCGGCTTGGTGACGGTGGAGGGTGGAGCGGGCGGGACCGTGGGCTCCGGGTCGGGGGAGGCGGTGGGGGACGGTGAGCCCGTGGGGGCGGGGGACGTGGGCGGCTCGGTGCCGGGGTCCGATGCGGTGGGGGCCGGTGACGTGGGGGTCTCGGACGGGGCATCCGACGGCGCGGGCGATCCGGAACCGCCACCCGACTCCGGGTCGGGCGGCACCGGCGTCTCGTCGGCCGCGAACGCCACGGGCGCCATCGCCGAACCGTCGAGCGCCGGGTTGTCCGCCTCCTTGGAGGTCACACCCGGGTCCACGAGATTGACCTCAAGTCCCGTGGGCAGTGCCGTACTTGAGGTGCCGTCGGCCGCGACCACGCGGACCTCGACGCCGTCGGACGGGCCGACCCACAGGGGCTCGGACGCCGCCCTCATGCCCGCTTCCGCCTTCTCCGGCAGATGCAGCTCCAGGTCCAGGTTCTGCCAGCCGGTCCACTTGTCGCTCTCGATGGAGCGCGTACGGACCTGTGCCGTGCCCTCGAGCTCCTTCGTCACGCCGGTCCACGAGACGCCGAGCAGCGAGAACTGCTTGGTCGATGTGCGCGGCAGCTCCCTCTCCTTGGCGCCGTCGGCGTTGAGCGCGATGTCGTGCACGCTCACCGGGCGCTTGCCGCGTGAGGCGGCATCCGACTGATCCCCCGCCGAGGGATCGGCCATCGCGTACGTGACGGCCCCCGCGCCCCCCAGCACGACGGCTCCGATCGTCAGCCACGCCCTGCGCTTGAGACTCAGCGGTCTGTACGCGTGCGTGGTTCGCGATGATTCGCGTGGTTTGCGCGGGCTCAAGTGCCCCACCCCTTAGCGGAATTGCCGGTTGACCAAACGAGTCCGTACGACCGGCCGAGAGGGCAAAGGGTTGTACGTACGAGGGGGTGAAACGGCGTGATGTATACCGCACTTCAGAGGTGTGACATATGGCCTGAGCATTGCGCTGGGTCACGTGACAGCTGTGGATGAAGAGTGGACGAGAAGCGAGGGTGGGGACCGTGGTTCTTGGGGTGGGGAAGCGGAGACGGTGGCTGCGAGCAGCCGTCTGCTGTCTTGTGGTGGGGACGCTCGCGTCCTGCGGGTCGGAGGGGAAGGTCTACAGAGGGCTGGTCGAGCGGACGCCGCCGGAACCGCCGAGGCCCGCCGACGAGGTGCGCGGCGAGCGGCTCTCCGTGGAGGCCATGGAGCTGCTCAAGAACGCCGACACCGTGCGCATCGCCGTCGAGATAACCGCGCCCGGCAAGCACCAGAAGATCTCCGTGCACATGGACCGCCACAACAGATGCACCGGAACGTTCGACGACGGGCCCACCAAGAACGGCGACCTGATCATGATCAACGCCAAGGAGGCCTACTTCCGGTTCTCGGACGGGGCGCTCGACGCGATGAGTGCCGCGGGCGTGGCGGCCGGCCCGGAAGCCGCGGCCAGGGCCAGGGAGCGGACGGCCCTCGCGCGCGGCAAGTACATGAGGATCCCGACGGAGCGCCGGGCGCCGAGCGGGGCGTCGCCCACCCAGATGTGCGACCTGGGTACAGCGCTGGGAGGGCTGGACAGCGGCTCGGTCACCGATCTGAGCGGGGCGCGGGCGCTGCCGGAGAAGCGGTGGCACGGCCGCCGGGTGACGCCGCTCGTCGAGACGGACGGCGGCCAGGACATGACGGTCTATCTGGCGACGGGCGACAAGCCGTACGTCGTCGGCATGACGCAGACGAAGGGCACCGAGCACATGGAGATGGAGATGTCCGACTACGACAAGCCGGTCGTCGCGCGGGCCCCCGACCCGTCCCTGGTCCTCGACCTGGCGGACATCGGCCTCGGCGGTGGCGGCGGTCTCTTCGCCGTCTGAATCCTGCCCCCTAGGACCTGTGACATTTCCGTGTGCCCTGACGCAGCTCAGCGTGGGGGCACGGACACGATGAGCTGTGTCGTATCAGTACGAATGGGAGAACGTGGGCCGAGGAGGAGAACCGCGTCGCGCGCAGCCGTACGACGAGGAGCTTGGCGCGGCTGTCGCGCGGGCACAGGAGGGCGACGAGGCCGCCTTCGCGGTCGCCTATCGCCTGGTGCAGCCGGGGATTCTCGGCTATCTGCGGGGCCTTGTCGGCCATGACGGTGAGACCGCGGAGGACGTCGCGGCCGAGGCCTGGCTGGAGATAGCCCGCGATCTGGGACGGTTCCGCGGGGACGGCGCGGGCTTCCGCGGCTGGACGGCGACCATCGCGCGGCACCGGGCCCTCGACCATCTGCGGCGGCAGAAGGTCCGGCCGCGGCCCACCGTCCTGGAACAGGACATCCTCGAACTCCCCGGACCGCACAGCACATCGGGCCAGGCGTTGGAGGCGATCTCCACGGAGGAGGCACTGGCGCTGATCGCCGGGCTGCCGCGCGAGCAGGCGGAGGCCGTGCTGCTGCGCGTCGTCGTCGGCCTGGACGCCCCGGCCGCGGCACGGGTGCTCGGCAAGCGGCCGGGCGCGGTGCGTACCGCGGCGTATCGCGGCCTGAAGCGGCTCGCCGAGCAGCTCGGTGAGCAGCTCGGCGGCGCGCGGGGTGTGACGGATGACGGGACCGGTCCGCTGGGGGATTCGAGATGACCGGGGAGTCAGGATGGACGTGAACGAGCGCGTGGACGCTCTGCTGGGTGAGGCGGTGCGTTCCGGCACCGTCGACGCCGAGGCGCAGCGCCGTGCGGTCGCGGCGTTCCGCTCCTCGTGGGACGAGGGGGACGAGGGCGGCCACCGGGCACGTACCCGGCGCCGCGACGACTGGCGCCCGCGCGGACGCCGCCGCACCTTGGGTTCGCTGCGGGCGATGGTGGGCATGGTGCTGGCGGGCCTGCTCCTCGGCGGGGTCGCCGTCGCCTCCATCGCTACGACCGGCACGGGCGCCCCCGACCCGGCGAAGGAAAGCCCACGCTCGGTACATCCCTCCCCGGCGGCTCCGGCGGCTCCGGCGGCTCCGGCGCCTCCGCTTCCGCAGAGCTCCACCACGTCGCGGTCACCGTCGCCGACGGCTGCGCCGAGCGACAGGGCGAGCGCCAAGGATGCCAAGGGCGCCAAGGGGAAGGGCGCTGACAAGGGCAAGGGCAAGGACAAGAAGAAGGGCGCGGGGAACGCCAAGGGAAACACCCGGGGCCGCCCCACAGACTCGCCGCCGAAGGCATCCGAGCCCCGAGGCAAGAACTGAGCACTCCAGGGACTTGGCGCCCCGAAGGGGGCGCGGGGAACTGCGCGACCAGCCACAGCGGACCCGCAGACGTAGGGCCCCCATTCCCGCCAGGCCCCCGCCAAAGGTGAGCGGCCGGGGTCGCCACCCCCCACAGGAGAGACCCCGGCCGTCACACGGCACGGACCGCGTGCGGCCCGTACTCCCTTCAGCGCCGTGCGTGCGTTTTCTGTCACACCGCGTTCCGTCACCCGCTAGTTGCGCGTTGTACCAAACATGGACGTGGGACCACTTCAGCCCGTAGCGTGCTCATTCGCGCCAGGCTGCGGGGGCAGGACCGCGACCGGTGTAGGCGCATAGGGAGAAGTTGTGCTGGGGGACGACGCGGAACTGACCGCCGCGGTGCTTGCGGCGCAGGACGGGGACGAGACCGCGTTCCGGACTGTGTACCGCGCCGTGCACCCGCGGCTGCTCGGCTACGTACGGACGCTGGTCGGCGACCCGGACGCGGAGGACGTCGCGTCCGAGGCCTGGCTGCAGATAGCCCGGGACCTCGACCGGTTCAGCGGCGACGCGGACCGGTTCCGCGGCTGGGCCGCGCGCATAGCGCGCAACCGGGCGCTCGACCACATACGTATGCGGGGCCGCCGCCCGGCGATAGGCGGCGACGACACCGAGCTGACCGGAAAGCCGGGCGAGGCGGACACCGCGGACGAGGCGATGGAGTCCCTCGCGACCGGCGACGCCCTCGCCCTGATAGCTCAGCTCCCGCAGGACCAGGCGGAAGCCGTCGTGCTCCGGGTGGTCGTCGGCCTCGACGCCAAGAGCGCCGCGCAGACCCTCGGCAAGCGCCCCGGCGCGGTCCGCACCGCCGCGCATCGCGGCCTGAAGCGGCTCGCGGAGCTGCTCGGTGCGGAGGGCCCGCTGAACGAGGGCGCGCTGGACGCCGTACCGCCCCAGAGGGAGCCGCGCGGGCGTGCGGTGACGTCCGCCGGTGTGACGCATTCGCGTTCCCGGGCGCAGAAGGACATGTGATGGCCGACGAGGATTACAGGTGGCTGGACCGCGACGCGGCGGAGCGTTTGCTGAGCGGTGAGCCCTTCGACGGCACCGACCATCACGCACGGGAACGGGCCGCTCACCTGGCCAAGGCCTTGGCCGCGCTGGCAGCGGACGACCGCGCCGGCTCCGTCGTACCCGCCGACATCTCCAGCGAACTCCCTGGTGAGGCAGCCGCGATGGCGGCGTTCCGGCAGGCCAGAGGCCCTTCCGCAGGGGCGGCTTCTACGCGCGTGGGAGCGGGCCGAACGGTAGCTATCGGTCGCACCGCGGAGCCTCCGCGGCAGGCCCGCTGGGCCCGCCCGGTGCGCTTCGGTCTCGCCGCCGTGCTGGCAGGCTGCATGATCGGCGGCGTCGCCGTCGCGGCGGGTACGGGCGTGCTGCCCTCGCCGTTCGGCGGCCACGACAAGCCGGGCCCCGCGGCTTCCGCGTCGTCCGTAGCCTCGCCCGAGCCGCTCGCCTCCCCGTCGGGCGGTGAGAGCAGCGCCCCGGACGTGGAGCCTGACGACGTGACGAGCGCTCCGGACGATTCCTCGCACGAGCCCGGCAGCAGCGCGCCGCCGCAGGACACCGAAGGAACGTCCAAGGACACCGCGGGCGGCGCCACGCACCCCGGATCCGACGGTTCGCAGCGTGATGACGAGGCCGCCGGCTTGTACAGCAAGGTGGTCAAGGCCTGCCGCGACTACCGCAGCGGAGAACTCCAGGGCGAGAAGAGGCGCCGTCTGGAGGAGGCGGCCAAGGGCCCCCAGCGGGTGACCGAGTTCTGCGGTCGCGTCCTGGACGGATCGGGCAGCGGCAGCGGGCAGAACAGCGGCAGCGGCGGCAGCGGTGGCAGTGGCGACGACGGTGACGGCGGCGACGGCGGCGACGACGGGAAGGACGACGGGGCCTCCGGCGGCGGCAACAACCACGAAGGCAACGGCGGCGGCGGCCCCGTCCCGCCGATAGCCTCGCCGACCGTGCCGCAGGCCACCCCCACCGCCTCCTACAGCGCCCAGCCCGAGCTGCCCACGACCGCGACCGTGTCCCCGACCGGCTCCTGACTGGCTCCTGGCCTGCGCTCCGACCGGCTCCTGACCTGCTCGAATGCACCGCCCGCCCCTGGTGTGACGTTTTTCGGAGCAGTGACGCAGTAAGAAGTGAGCCGACTGGTCATCGGCCCGCGCACGAGCCGGGGGTTCCCCCCGTACCTTCGGCTCCGTGCCACCAGCGTGGGCGGGAGACGTTCCCCCGATCCCGCCCACGCTGATTAATCCTTGTAGACGACGACCTTGTCGCCGTTCTCGACCTGCGCGAACAGGCTCGCGATCTTCTTCTCGTCCCGTACGTTCACACAGCCGTGCGAGGCTCCGTTGTAGCCCCTCGCCGCGAAGTCCGACGAAAAGTGCACCGCCTGGCCGCCGCTGAAGAACATCGCGTACGGCATGGCCGTGTGGAACAGCGTCGAGACGTGGTGCCGGGACTTCCAGTACACGGTGAACGCGCCGTCGCGGGTAGGCGTGTACTGCGAGCCGAAGCGCACGTCCATCGTCGAGACGGCCTTGCCGTCGACCATCCAGGTCAGCGTGCGGCTCGCCTTGCTGATGCACAGGACGCGGCCCGTCAGGCAGCGCTTGTCGGGCTTCGACGGGGGGATGCCGCCGCCCGAGTAGAGCTCGAACCGCGTCGGCTCGCGCGTCATGCCGAGCAGCCGCTGCCAGGTGACCGTGTCCGTGGTGCCCGTGCGGGGCAGGCCGCGCTTGGCCTGGAACCCCTTGACCGCGGTGCTCGTGGAAGTGCCGTACGTGCCTGACGGATTCTCGAAGAACCACGCGATCTGCCGCAGCCTGGCCTGCAGCTCCCGCACCTGGTCGCCGCGCTGGCCAGGGGCCAGCACCGTCTTGGGGGCGGGCCTCTGCGGTGTCTGCCTGGCCCCGGCGGTCCCGGACGGCGCATCCGACCCGTCCGGCTTCGTCTCCTTCGCTCCCTTCGTCTCCGTAGGAGAGGCGCGCAGGGGCGGAGACGCCTTCCCGTCCGCGTCGACGGCCTGTGCCTTGCACCCGCCGACCAGGGCGACCGCGACCACGGCCCCCACGGCTATCGCACCTTTGCCCACAATGACCCCCGCTGTACCTCGATGAACCCCGTAGGAGTGCTTCCCGCGAGTGACCGTCCCTGAACGTTGCCTCATGCTGGAGGCAGCCCACCAGTAGCTGGACGCAGCCCACCAGTAGGAGGCGCAGAGCGATGGCGCGTGAGTCGGAGTCGGGACTGCCGATCGAGCCCGTGTACGGCCCTCAGGCCCTGGACGGCTGGGATCCGGCGGAGAAGCTGGGCGCCGCCCCCGGCGCGTACCCCTACACGCGCGGCGTCTACGGCTCCATGTACACCGGCCGCCCCTGGACGATGCGCCAGTACGCGGGCTTCGGTACGGCTGTCGAGTCCAACGCCCGCTACCAGCAGCTGATCGCCAACGGCACGACGGGCCTCTCGGTCGCCTTCGACCTGCCCACCCAGATGGGCCACGACTCGGACGCCCCGATCGCCTCCGGTGAGGTCGGCAAGGTCGGCGTCGCGATCGACTCGATCGACGACATGCGGGTCCTGTTCGGCGGCATCCCGCTGGACAAGGTCTCCACGTCGATGACGATCAACGCACCGGCCGCCCTGCTGCTCCTGATGTACCAACTGGTCGGCGAGGAACAGGGAGTCGACGCCGGGCAGCTCACGGGCACGATCCAGAACGACGTCCTGAAGGAGTACATCGCACGCGGGACGTACATCTTCCCGCCCAAGCCCTCGCTGCGTCTGATCGCCGACATCTTCAAGTACTGCCGGGCCGAGATCCCGAAGTGGAACACGATCTCGATCTCCGGCTATCACATGGCCGAGGCGGGCGCGACGCCCGCGCAGGAGATCGCCTTCACCCTCGCCGACGGCATCGAGTACGTCCGCACGGCGGTCGCGGCGGGCATGGACGTGGACGACTTCGCACCGCGCCTGTCCTTCTTCTTCGTCGCGCGTACGACGTTCCTGGAGGAGGTCGCCAAGTTCCGTGCGGCCAGGCGTATCTGGGCCCGCGTGATGCGGGACGAGTTCGGAGCGAAGAACCCCAAGTCGCTGATGCTGCGCTTCCACACGCAGACGGCCGGAGTTCAACTCACCGCCCAGCAGCCCGAGTTGAACCTGGTCCGGGTCGCGGTCCAGGGCCTCGGCGCGGTCCTTGGCGGCACGCAGTCCCTGCACACCAACTCCTTCGACGAGGCGATCGCGCTGCCGACCGACAAGAGCGCGCGCCTGGCCCTGCGTACGCAGCAGGTCCTCGCGTACGAGACGGATGTGACGGCCACGGTCGATCCGTTCGCCGGGTCGTACGTCATCGAGAAGATGACGGACGACGTCGAGGCCGCGACCCTCGAACTCATGGAGCGCGTCGAGGACATGGGCGGCGCGGTGGCCGCCATCGAGAACGGCTTCCAGAAGGGCGAGATCGAGCGCAGCGCCTACCGCATCGCCCAGGAGACCGACTCCGGCGAACGTGTCGTGGTCGGCGTCAACCGCTTCAGGCTCGACGAGGAAGAGCCCTACGAACCCCTCCGCGTCGACCCCGCCATCGAGGCTCAGCAGGCGGCCCGCCTCGCGAAGCTGCGGGCGGAGCGTGACGAGGTCGCGGTGGACGCGGCGCTCTCCTTGCTGACGGACGCGGCGCGGGGGGAGGCCAACGTCCTCTACCCGATGAAGGACGCGCTGCGGGCGCGGGCGACGGTGGGTGAGGTGTGCGATGCGTTGCGGGGGGTGTGGGGGGCGTACGTGCCGACGGACGTGTTCTGACGTTCTGACGGGGGTCCGCCTGGGCGCGTCGGGGTCCCCTCATGTCCGCCGGTGTCCGCTGGGCGGACACTGCGTCCCCCATTCCGTACACGCGTGCGAGACTCCGCCCCATGCTGGGTGTCACCGATCTTCCGACCTATCTCGCGGGCCTCGCCCTGATCATTCTGCTGCCGGGGCCGAACTCGCTGTACGTGCTCTCCGTCGCCGCGCGCCGCGGCGTACGCACCGGCTATACGGCCGCCGCGGGCGTCTGGTGCGGGGACACCGTCCTGATGACGTTGTCGGCCGCCGGTGTCGCCTCGCTCCTTCAGGGCAACGCCGTGCTGTTCGGGATCGTGAAGTACGCCGGTGCCGGATATCTGACCTGGCTCGCGGTGGGGATGCTGCGGGCGGCCTGGGGGCTGTGGCGGTCGCGTCGGCAGCCGGTGGCCGAGGGCGGCGCGGGGGTGCAGGAAGGTGCCGGGGAGCGGCCGTTCCGCCGGGCGCTGGTGATCAGCCTGCTCAACCCGAAGGCGATCCTCTTCTTCATCGCCTTCTTCGTGCAGTTCGTCGATCCCGGATACGCCTATCCCGCGCTGTCCTTCGTCGTGCTCGGCGCCTTCGCCCAGCTCGCGAGCTTCCTCTATCTCACGGCTCTGATCTTCAGCGGCACCAAGCTGTCGGCCGCCTTCCGCCGCCGCAAGCGGCTCTCGGCGGGAGCCACTTCGGCGGCGGGTGCGCTGTTCCTCGGGTTCGCGGTGAAGCTGTCGCTCGCCGGTGGGTGAGCGGTACTGAGAACGGGGCGGGGGTCGGCGGGGGTCGGTTCTCAGTGGTGCCAGGCTTCCCCTCCCACGTTGTGGATCATGCGCTGAAGCACCTTGAGCGTGCGGATGTACTCCTCGTCCGTGACGCCCTCATGGATCTCCGCCCGGGTCTTCTGCTGGCGCCCCGCGGTGTCGTCCCGGAGCTTGCGGCCCTCGGCGGTGAGGCGGAGGCGGCCGCCGGTGTCCTCGGTGAGCAGGGCGCGGTCGTGCAGGGCGCTGATGTCGTGGTGCAGGGAGCCGTCGCCCACGTTCAGATAGCCGCGCAGGGTGGCCACCACGTCTGCCTTGTCACGGCCGTCGTCGGCGATGATCTGGTTCAGGATCCACCACTCGGGCTGGGTGAGCCCCGACTCGGCCAGCATGGTGCGGATGTGGTGGACGACTGCCGCGCCCGCGGCCGATGCCCAGTAGCCGATGGGCTGGTCGATGAGGTCTGCGTCGCTGTGGGAGTACGTGAAAGTGTCCATGCCCAGAACGTAGAACCTGAAGTTTGGTTGAGGTCAACTGCCTCGGGGTGACTTTCTCATGGGTGGAGCGATGCGGGAAACGGAGTCTTGGCCGCGGTGGCGGCGGTGGCGGCGTACGACACCGCCGACACCACGGCGGGAGACACCGCCGACACCACGGCGGGAGACACCGCCGACACCACGGCGGGAGACACCGCCGACACCACGGCGGACCTCACTTCCGGATGAGAAGCCCGTTCCGTATCAGCGGCGTGAGCCGCTCCTCGACGAAACGGTTCAGCAGCCACGCCAGGATCAGCATCGCCGCGATCGTCAGGCCGAACGTCGCGTACGACGGAAGGCCGAGCTTCCGGTGAAGGACCGCCACCGTCACCCAGCCCAGGTGTTCGTGCACCAGGTAGAAGGGGTACGTCAGCGCCCCCGCCACCGTCAGCCACTGCCAGTCCACCCGGTGCAGCGCGCCGAGCGCGATGAGGAGCACCGCCGCGAAGCCTGCCGTCACCACCGCGATGATGCCGAAGGACGTGCGGTAGGAGAAGAAGTCGGGGTTCGGCGCGTGCCACAGCCGTGAGACGGCGTAGTGCTGGCCGATCAGCCAGCTCACCCCCACGATGCCCCAGGCCGTGAGGTCCCTGCGGTCGCGGTGGAGGAGGTAGATGCCGATGCCGCCGATGAAGAAGGGGGCGTACTCGGGCATCAGGACGAGGTCGAGCAGCGGCTCGTTCGCGCCCTCCGCGATCACCGCCGCCAGGGTCCACACCGCGCAGAACAGGATCACGCGGGCCCGGTTCGCGCCCGGCAGGACCACGCAGAGTGCGAAGAGGGCGTAGAAGCGCAGCTCGGCCCAGAGTGTCCAGCAGACGCCCAACACCCGGTCCACGCCGAGCGGTTGCTGGAGCATGGTCAGGTTCACCAGGGCATCGCTGGGCGAGACGGCCTCGTACGCCACGACGGGAAGCGCGAAGACCGCCGTCACGAGCACGATCGCCGCCCAGTAGGACGGCAGCAGCCGCGACGCCCGCGAGGCGAAGAACGCCCGCAGCGGACGGCCCCAGCCGCTCATGCAGATCACGAAGCCGCTGATGACGAAGAAGATCTGCACGCCGAGGCAGCCGTACGCGAACCAGCTGTGCGCCGTGGGGAATTGAAGCCGCGGCGAGCTGCCCCAGGCCTCGGTGATCTCGCCGTCGCGCCCGCCGTAGTGGTAGGCCGCGACCATCAGGGCCGCGATGAGCCGCAGCCCGTCGAGGGCCCTGAGGCGTGGCCGCGCACGCTTGGCCGCCGGGGCCGCGATCGTGCGCGTGAGGGAGTCCGCCTCGTCCGCTCCCGGGGTGTGCTTCGGGAGTGTGGTGCCGGGAGAACTCATCCGAGCGCGGTCCGCTTGATGGAGCGCTTGACCGAGCGGGCCCGGCGCGCGACCCGGCGTACGGCCGCGTTGCGCGGGATGAACGACAGCTGCGAGGGCAGCGCGCCCGGCAGGGCGAGGGCGGTGAGGCGGCGCCGCTTGAAGTAGCGCCAGGTATGCGGGGTGAGGCGGGTCGAGAGGTAGCGCTCGGCGGCCTCGCGCAGGCGCGGGTAGATCTGCGGCTGCATCGAGAAGCCGACGGCGATGAGCAGTTCGCCCAGGTCGGCGGCGTGCATACCGGGTTGGCGGCCGGTGACCGCGCCCTTGTCGGAGAGGTCGGGAAGCAGCGCGTCGACGATCGTGACCGGGACGCGGTTGCTGTTCTGGTAGGGCGAGAGACGCTCGAGGAGGGTCTCGGTGCCGGTGCGCGCGACCGGCAGGTTGTACAGGGCGGACGCGGTGAGCAGCGCCGTCGAGAAGCAGCCGATGACGAGCGCGGGGCGCATCCGCTGGTACAGGACCTCGGCGAGTACCGGCGAGTCGAGGACGGTCAGCTCGACGCCGATCGCCTCCGCCTCCTTCTCCAGCATCCGCGACCAGCGGGCCGGAGCGGTCGGGTGCGGCTTGAACACCACGCGGGTGTGCCCGAGTTCGGCGGCGCCGCGCACCATGCGCACGTGCAGCTCTTCCTCCTCCTCGGCGGTCAGGATGCCGAGTGCGGAGAGGTACTGGCCCAGGAGCAGGGCCGGTTCGGCGATGTCCGGGATGTCCCTCTCCCCGTCGGCCAGCTGCCCGAGCACCTTCACGAACGCCTCGGTCGGCACGATCTCCGGCTCCACGCCGAACTCGGTCAGGAGCAGCGGAGTCAGGCCGGGTACGAGTTCCAGGTGCAGCAGGCGGCGCACCCGCGTGCCGACCAGCGGGTCGATCTTGCTGCGGGTCGGGCCGTAGCTCATCAGGCCGTCCGCGTAGACGTCGACGGGCGCGCCCGTGAAGATCTGCGCGAGAGCCAGGGCAGGGTTGACCTGGATCGACTCGACGGCCAGCTCGATGTCGTCGTCACCGAGGTCCCACAGGAGCCGGATGTACCGCTCCCACATCGGGATGTCGTCCGCCCGTGGGCCCCAGCCGCCCGGATGAAAAGGGGAGATGGCCTCGTTCCAGGAACGTACGTCGTCGAAACGGTCCCGCAGGCGCCCGAAGCCCGGCATCTCGTCCACGGCGACCGTCGTCTCCGGCGTCGCCGCGTTGTTGCTGACCAGCAGCAGCCGCCGGTCGGCGGGGCCGAAGCGGTCGGCGTCGATCGCCGCGGCCAGCGTCGCCGTGCCGTACAGCGTGGACGCGAAGAAGATCTGCGTCGTCGCCATTACGCGGCCACCTCCGCGGACACCGGGCGCCTGCGCAGTCGCCGAAGGCGCGTCGCCCGCTGTATGTCCATGGAGTCGAGTGCCTCGTCGAGGACGCCCTGCGGCATCCGCTTCAGTGCGGCCGCGCTCAGTGACTTCAATTTCCGCGCCACTTGTGGCTCGAACCTTTCGATGGATCCCAGATGGTGGGAAATGATCGCGCAGTAAGTACGGACGGCCTTCGGCAGGAGTTTGTCCGCGTCGCGGTCCTCGGCGGTTTCACGGACCACCTGGTCGAATGCCCGGATGAAATCGAGCTGCCGTACGTCACCGATCTGGGTCAGTGACGATGCGACCCCGCGGCGGTAGAACACCCCGAGAAGACCCACCGCGGCGAAGGATTCCGCCTCCCGGTGCAGCCGCCAGATCCACGGCCGGTCCTCCGCGGTGCGCAGACCGTCCGTGAAGTGCAGGATGCCCTGGTCGGCGAGGCGCCGGTGGTAGATGCCCGCCCAGGCGTAGGCGTAGTCGACGGACGTCGACCGGTCGGCGGGCAGGATGACGTCCCGCGGCGGCATGACGACACCGCGCCTGCCGTGCGGGACCCGGTGGATGCTGCGGGCCCGTGCGGTGCACTGCACATGGTCCGTGCGCACGAAGTCGCAGCCCAACTGCTCGATGGCCGCGACGAGTTGGGCGTAGTATCCGGGCGCGAGCCAGTCGTCACCGTCCAGGAAGGTGAGGTACTCGCCGCGTGCCGCGTCGAGGCCCGTGTTGCGGGCGGTCGCCAGACCGCCGTTCGTCTCATGTCTGAGATGGACGGCGCCGGGCAGTTCGCGCGCGGCACGCTCCAGGATCTCTGGAGTCTCATCCTTCGAACAGTCGTCGACGAGAATGAATTCGAAGTCGTCGCGTGCGTTCGCTCGCAGACTCTTCAAGGTGTCGGGCGCGTATTGCTGCACGTTGTAGAACGGCACGATGACGGAGAGCTTAACCACGTGGGTGACGTTAGGTGTCGGCCCGGCATTCGTCTTGGCCGAAGGTGAGATGTCAGGTGAACGACGCATGGCGGAATGGTTAACCAGGCTGCATACCGGCGGTTTCCCGGGCTGATTCGCCATTCGTCGGCGTGCTGTTAACCGTTTGTTGCACCTGAGTTGGGCCGCCAATCTCAATGCCTTCCTAGCGTCCTTCCTGTGCCAGTAAGCAACAGCGGGACGACACGGATCACCGTGCTCGCCGACTCCGACACCCGGTGGAAATGGGGTGCGCTCACCGCGAGCCGCCTCGCGGGTGAGGGAGCGGACACACGCCTCGACGGGCGCCTCCTGAGGGGCCGGGCCACGCCCACCGTCCGACAGCTCGAAGAGGTCGGAGTGCGCGCGGACTCGCTCCGTGAGGTCACCGCGGTCGAATTCCTGCGCGAGGTGGAGCGCGAAGCGCCCGACGTGATCGTGCTCGCCCTCGTGGGCGGCGCGGTCCAGGCGGTGCTGCACGGACTCGCCCGTATAGCGGGTACAGCGGTGTCCTCCGCCGGCTCAGGCAAGCGCCCCGTAGTCGTCACCGGCTATGTCGGCGTCGTCTACGAGAAGCTCGCCGACGGCCTGCTCCTGCGGCACGGAGCGGACGTCGTCCTCGCCAACTCCCGTCAGGACGCGGAGCGTTTCCGCGCGGTGTACGAGGGTGTGGGCGCCGACGCGTCGGGCGTAGTGGAGAGCGCACTGCCGTTCCTCGGCGGCACGGCGTACGAGAAGCGCGACCCGAACACGGCCGACCCGTACACGGTCGTCTTCGCCGCGCAGCCCTCCGTACCGGACAGCCGCGCACACCGCACGTACTTGCTGAACCGCATGGTCCAGCACGCGCAACTGCACCCGGACCGCGAGGTCCTGATCAAGCTGCGCAGCAAGCCCGGCGAACACACCACGCACATCGAGGAACTGCCCTACCAGAAGCTCGCCAAGGGGCAGGACCTGCCGCCCAACTGCCGTCTCGTGTACGGGAACATGGGCGAGGTTCTCGACCGCACCGACCTGCTCGTCACGGTCAGCTCCACCGCCGCGCTCGAATCCCTCCACCGCCGCATCCCCACCGCGGTCCTCACCGACCTCGGGGTGCGCGAGGCGCTCGGCAACCACCACTTCATCGGCTCCGGATGCCTGGCGTCCTGGGACGAGATCGACGCGGGGTACAGCCCCGAGGCCGCTCCGGAGTGGGTCGCACGGCAGGGCGTCGCGCCGGACGGGACGTACGAGAAGGCGTTCGACGCGGCACGTGAGCGCGTCGCGAGCCTCCTCGCGCAGCACCGGCTGCCGCCCATCGCCCCGTACTACAGCCTCACCACCGCCCCCGGATACCTCCCCGGCATCCTGGCCCGCCACCACCTCGGTCCGGACGGCGCCCCGCTGCCCGGAGCCCCCGCGGCCGACCGCGAGCCGGGCCCGGTGCGCCAGGCCGTCCGCAGCGCGGCGCGCGGCGCCTACCGGCACGGGGTGCAGCGCGTCGCCCCGGTGATCCGGCGGATGGGCGAGCTGTGAACCGCGGGCGAGCCGTGAACCGCGGGCGAGCCGTGATCCCCCACCCCCCTCAAGGAGCCCCCATGTCCCACCCCGCCCCAGGGAGCGCGCCCGTACGCCGCGTCCTCGCCGTCATCCCGGCCCGCGGCGGCTCCAAGGGCGTGCCCGCCAAGAACCTGGCCCCGGTCGGCGGTGTGCCCCTGGTGGCGCGCGCCATCCGGGAGTGCCTGGCCGCGCGGCTCGTCACGGACGTCGTCGTCTCGACGGACGACCACGTGATCGCCGAGGCCGCGCGTGCGGCGGGCGCCGAAGTGGTCCTGCGCCCCGCGGCGATCGCGGGGGACACCGCGACCAGTGAGGCGGCGGTGCTGCACGCGATGGACGCGCACGAGTCGCTGCACGGCACGGCGGTGGACGTGGTCCTGCTCGTGCAGTGCACAAGCCCCTTTATCGTCCGCGAGGACATCGACGGCGTGGTCGGCCCGATCGTGGACGGCGGCGCGGACACGGCACACACGGTGGCGCCCTTCCACGGCTTCGTCTGGCGCGACGCCGACGACGAGCCCAAGGCCCTGGACGCGCGCCGCACCGGCGAGGTGGGCGGCACGACGAAGCTCGCCACGGCCACCGCCACAGATGGCGGCTACGGCATCAACCACGACAAGTCCTTCCGCCCGCGCCGCCAGGACCGCCCCCAGGACCTCCTGGAGACGGGCGCGGTCTACGGCATGGACGTGACCGGCTTCCGCGAGCACAAGCACCGCTTCTTCGGCCGCACCGAGCTCGTCCGTACGGACCCGGCGCGCGTCCTGGAGATCGACGACCCGCACGACCTCGCGCGCGCCCGCGCCCTGGCCCCGCTCTTCGACTCCGGCCGGGCCGACGCCCTTCCGACCCGCGACGACATCGACGCGGTCGTACTCGACTTCGACGGCACCCAGACCGACGACAGGGTGCTGATCGACTCCGACGGACGGGAGTTCGTCTCCGTGCACCGCGGGGACGGACTCGGCATCGCGGCCCTGCGTGATTCGGGCCTGCCGCTGCTGATCCTGTCCACGGAACAGAACCCGGTCGTCGCCGCGCGCGCCAGGAAGCTGAAGCTTCCCGTCCTGCACGGCATCGACCGCAAGGACCTCGCACTCAAGCAGTGGTGCGAGGAGCAGGGCATCGCTCCCGAGCGCGTGCTCTACGTCGGCAACGACGTCAACGACCTCCCGTGCTTCGGCCTCGTCGGCTGGCCCGTGGCGGTCGCGAGCGCCCACGACGTCGTACGCGGCGCCGCACGTGCGGTCACCGCTCTCCCCGGTGGTGACGGCGCGATCCGAGAGATCGCCGCATGGATCCTCGGCCCCTCCCTCAACAAGTAAGGAAAGTTCCTGCCATGAGCTCTACGATCTCCAACTCCCGTCTGCGCACCTTCGGTTCGAAGACGGCCGGACCCGGTCAGCCCGTGTACATCACCGGTGAGATCGGCATCAACCACAACGGCGACCTCGAGAATGCCCTCGCCCTGATCGACGCGGCCGCCGACGCCGGCTGCGACGCGGTCAAGTTCCAGAAGCGCACCCCGGAGATCTGCACCCCGCGCGACCAGTGGGACATCGAGCGCGACACCCCCTGGGGCCGGATGACGTACATCGACTACCGCCACCGCGTGGAGTTCGGCGAGTCCGAGTACCAGGCCATCACCGAGCACTGCGCCAAGCGCGGCATCGACTGGTTCGCTTCCCCGTGGGACACCGAGGCCGTCGCCTTCCTTGAGAAGTTCGACGTCCCGGCCCACAAGGTCGCCTCCGCCTCCCTGACGGACGACGAGCTGCTGCGCTCGCTGCGCGCCACGGGCCGTACGGTCATCCTCTCCACGGGCATGTCGACCCCGAAGCAGATCCGCCACGCGGTAGAGGTGCTCGGCTCCGACAACATCCTGATGTGCCACGCCACGTCGACGTACCCGGCGCAGGCCGAGGAGCTGAACCTCCGCGTCATCAACACCCTCCAGCAGGAGTTCCCGAACGTCCCGATCGGCTACTCCGGCCACGAGACGGGCCTGCAGACCACCCTCGCCGCGGTCGCGCTCGGCGCCACGTTCGTGGAGCGCCACATCACCCTCGACCGCGCCATGTGGGGCTCGGACCAGGCCGCGTCGGTGGAGCCCCAGGGCCTCACACGCCTCGTCCGCGACATCCGCACCATCGAGGCCTCCCTCGGTGACGGCGTCAAGAAGGTCTACGAGTCGGAGCTCGGCCCGATGAAGAAGCTGCGCCGCGTCGCGGGCGTCGTGGCGGAGGCGGAGTCGGCCGAGCGTGAGCCGGTAGCGGTCTGAGGCTGCTGACGCACTTACCGGGAATTCCCACCGGGACCCCCACAAGGACAGGACACGGTCATACGACGATGAGCCCCCGACCCGGGCCGACGGCCCCCACCGCTGCGGCGCCCACCACTCTGGCGTTCGTAGAGAGCCCTGTGCAGCTCCTCAACGTCCTTGAGTGGGCGCATTCGGCAGGGGCGACAGGCCCGGCCGGGGGACTCACCGTCGTCGTCCTCTCCCCGAACGACCCGATGACCCGTGGCCAGTTGCGCCGCATGGCCCAACTGGCCCGTGACGAGGGCCTGAGCATCCGCTGGGAGGAGGCGCGCGGCGGCGGGGCTGCCCCCTTCCAGACGGTCGGCGGCCTGACGGGCGCGCTGCGGGCGGCGGACCGGATAGTGATCGGCGACCCGTTCTCACGCTACGTACAGCTGTTGTTGACCATTACCAGGGCCCGCTCCCTGGTGGTCGTGGACGACGGCACGGCCACGATGGAGTTCGTGGCGCAACTGGCGGCCGGGGAACGCCTGGTGCGCTGGCACCGCAGGGGCGGTCGCCCCGGAGTACGCGACATCGCCTTCGCCCCGATCTCGGGCGTCGCCCGCCGCCGCCTGACGCCTGGCGGCAAGCGCACGGTGGAGGTCTTCTCCTCCATGCCGATCGACTCGGCACCGGACGGGGTCCGGGTGACGCCGAACACCTTCGCCTGGACGAGGGACCGATTCGGCCCTCCCCGAGTCTCGAAGGGCGCGGACCTGGTAGGCACGTCCCTGGTGGAAACGGGCGTGGTGGACCCGGACCGCTACGTGGAGGCGGTCCGCTCGCTCTCCCGGGCCCACGGCGCGACGCGCTACTTCGCACACCGCCGAGAGAGCTCGGAGAAGCTGCATCGCTTGGCGGTGGAGACGGGCCTACAGGTGGTCCGCCCAGACCTCCCCCTGGAACTGATCGCCCGCCGGGGCCCGATCGGCCGAACGATCCTCAGCTTCCCCTCCACGGTGGTGCACACCCTCCCCCTGGCCTTGGCGGGCACGGAGGTCCGGGTAGCGGTCTGCGACATCGACCCGGCGTGGCTGACGGAAACTGCCTCCCCCCGGGCCCAGGGCTTCCTGTCAGGCGTCACGGGAACGGCGCGCGATGTACACCGCCTGGCCTCGGTGGCCTCCCCGACACAGGGCATCGCGGCTACGGCGTGAGACCGGCCTGCGCCGCGCCCTTGACCACCGCGATGAGAGCGCGAAGCTGAGGCCGCCCGGTGGTGAGGATCTCCTGCGGCGTGTCGCTCTCGCGGAGGTGGATGGTGTTGTGGGGGCTGCGGCTGGTGGCGGAGTGGGCGACAGCGTGGGGCGGCTTCCCCCTGGGCGATGACTTGTTCGGCCAGCGGGGGAAGGTGCTGTGGGTCGAGTGCCGTAGCCCGGCGGCACGGGGGCTGCACCACACCGGCGGCTGATTCGGCACCGGGGCCGCCCGGTTGTCCTGAGGCTGGCGGTTCCGGGCCGGGAGTAAAGGGCGCTCCTACGTCGCGTCGGCTACGTCGATTCCGCTGCGCTCCACCCTTGACACCCGCCCCTCCACCACGCGAGGGAAGACGACTGGACGGCCCGAGGGGCGGGACTCTCGACCACTCCCGTGGGACGGCCGACGCTCACTGTCGACTGCGGACCGAATGTTCCGGCGTGAGCGCCGGGCGATGAAGCGCGGCCCGGGTGACGGGCCTATTCCGGTGGCAGTGCGGGATGTCGTGCCGCCTGCGGACGGGTTCTTCTTGTGCGAACGCCACGGGGAGGGGCGAGGGGGTGCGCGGGCGCTCCGGGGATCAGGCGGGTCGCGTCATGCGTGTGGCGGGCGGGACCTCGCCCCTCTCCCAAGCTGGCCATGCCGGTCATCTCGGGAGCCAAGAGGGCCGATTCGGAGCGCATTGCGAGAGATTCCCATGGAGGTGCTCCTGTGGGCGGCGGGCGGGGGATTTCCCTGCATTGCTGCAATCGGCGATGCTTCCACCCCGCCGCGACGGCCGACGGATGCGCGTATGCGCATGATGCTGGCCCTCCGTGGTATCTGTGGAGGGCCCAGGGGAGTCGGCGCAGGTGGCCAGCGTGTCGCCCCCTCAAAAGTCGGGAAGTTTACCCACCTCAACTAGCGTCCATGCGCCACGCGGCCATTTTTTCTTACCCTATCGGGCTGAACTTTTGTTGATCGTGGGTCAGTTGGCCCATGCGTCGCCCTACCCTTCAGAGGGTGAACCAACTGATGTCACGAGAGTCCGAGCGAGGGTCCGGGGCTGATCTGCCCGGGGAAGCAGCGGGGGACGCACCCGGGGAAGTACTCCCCGGTGCGCTCACAGAAACCCTGCGCGCCGAACTCATCGCCTTCCGCCGCGACTTGCACATGCACCCGGAGCTCGGCAACCAGGAGTTCCGTACGACCGCCGCCCTCAAGGCGCGGCTCGAGCGCGCCGGCCTCAAGCCGCGCGTACTCGACATCGGCACCGGACTCGTCTGTGACATCGGCACCGAGCAGAGCGAGCAGGGCGAACAGAGCGAGCAGCGTGAACAGAGCGAGCAGGGTGAACCGGCTGAACACGGGGGCCGCGCCCGCCCCATGCTCGCCCTCCGCGCCGACATCGACGCACTCCCCATCCCCGACACCAAGCTCGGCGTCCCGTACCGCTCCACCGTGCCCGACCGTGCCCACGCCTGTGGGCACGACGTGCACACCACCGTCGTGCTCGGCGCCGGGCTCGTCCTCGCCGAGCTCGCCGAGCAAGGGCAACTCCAGCACCCCGTACGGCTGATCTTTCAGCCCGCCGAAGAGGTGTTGCCCGGCGGTGCCCCCGATGCCATCGAGTCCGGCGCGCTCGACGGCGTCGGCCGCATCATCGGCGTGCACTGCGATCCTCGCGTCGACGCCGGGAAGATCGGGCTGCGGCACGGCGCCATCACCTCCGCCTGCGACCGCCTCGAAGTCTCGCTCGACGGGGCGGGGGGCCACACCGCCCGCCCCCACCTCACCACCGACCTCGTCACCGCCGCCGCCAAGGTCGTCACCGAGGTCCCCGCCCTGGTCGCCCGTCGTATCGACGCCCGCTCGGGCCTCGCGGTGACCTGGGGTCGCATCGAGTCCGGTCACGCCTGCAACGTCATCCCGCAGCACGCCGAACTCTCCGGCACCGTCCGCTGCCTGGACCTCACCGCCTGGCGGAAGGCGCCCGACCTGGTCCACGGTGCCATCCAGGAGATCGCCGATCTCTACCGCGCGAAGTCCGTCGTGAACTACATCCGTGGCGTGCCGCCGGTCGTCAACGACCCCGACACCACCGACCTGTTGCGCGACGCCATGGAGCGGAGGCTCGGCCCGCACTCCGTCGAGGACACCGAACAGAGCCTGGGTGGCGAAGACTTCTCCTGGTACTTGGAGCACGTGCCCGGCGCCATGGCTCGCCTCGGCGTCCGCCCGCCCGGCGAGCGCACCGTCCGCGACCTCCATCAGGGGGACTTCGACGCCGACGAGTCGGCGATCACGGTGGGCGTCGAGCTCTTCACCGCCGCCGCGCTGTTGGACAGCACCCGTTAGACAGCACCCGTTAGGCAGCACCCGCTAGACAGCAACAGTGAGGCGACGACCGCTATCGGCCGGTTACGACGGACCCGTTCATCCGGACGTAACCGGCCCTCGGCACGAATAGGTAACAGCAGTGCGAAACCCCGTTCCCCTCCCTTTCTACGCGCGTTACTGTGCGCCGAAATCAGCGCCATCAACGGCGCGTTGGGGAACGTAAGGGGTGCGTCCTATGCGTTTGCGTCGTGGATCTTATGGATCTCACGGATCTCGTGTGTCTCACGGATCTCGCGGATCTCGTGGATCGAGGCTTTCCCAAGTTGCCGTCGTAGTGGCGTCTCTCGCCCTCGCGGCATCGGCATGTGGCAAGACCAGCAACGAAGCGTCCGACGGCGGCTCGGACGACAAGAGCGGCGGCTCGTCCTCCGAGTACAAGGGCAAGGGCATCGGCCTCGCGTACGACATCGGCGGCCAGGGCGACCAGTCGTTCAACGACGCCGCCTACTCCGGCTACGCCAAGGCCCGCAAGGACTTCAAGATCGGTGGCGTGGACATGGAGCCGGGCGACGGCGAGTCCAGTGCCGACAAGGTGCAGCGGCTCGAACAGCTGGCGCGGCAGGGCTACAACCCCGTCGTCGGCGTCGGCTTCGTCTACGCGCCCGCCGTGAAGGAAGCCGCCAAGAAGTTCCCGAAGACCCACTTCGGGATCATCGACGACAACACCGTCAAGGCCGACAATGTCGCCGACCTCGTGTTCCATGAGGAGCAGGGGTCCTATCTGGCGGGTGTCGCCGCCGCCAAGACCACCAAAGCCGATCATGTCGGATTCATCGGCGGCGTGGACATTCCGCTGATCCACAAATTCGAGGCGGGCTTCGTGCAGGGCGTGAAATCCGTCGACCCGAAGATAAAGATCGAGAAGCGCTATCTGACCGAGAAGCCCGAAGAGGGCGGCTTCGCGAGCCCCGACAAGGGGCAGAACGCGGCGAGCGGTCAGATCGAGGCGGGCGCCGACGTGATCTACCACGCGGCGGGGCTCTCCGGGCAGGGTGTCATCCAGGAAGCCGGGTCCAAGAAGGTGTGGGCGATCGGCGTCGACTCCGACCAGTACAAGCAGAAGGCCCTCGCCAAGTACAAGAGCCACATCCTCGGCTCGGCGACCAAGGACGTCGGCGGCGCCGTCTACGACCTGACGAAGTCGGTCGTCGAGGGCAAGCCGATGCAGGGCGAGCAGCGGTACGACCTGAAGTCGGGGCGTGTCGGGTTCGCCGACACGAACCCGAAGTACACGGCGATGAAGGACGTCGTCGCCGCCGTGGAGAAGGCCAAGAAGGACATTGTTGACGGAAAGGTCACGGTCAAGACCGTTCCGTAACCGGATCCGGGAGAGGTGGGGGGCCCCCCCCCGGGGGGGGGGCCCCCCCCCCCCCAAAAACACCCCCCCCCCCCCCCCCCCCCCCCCAAAAACCCGCGGGCACGAAGGGGTGGTTTTGAGGGGGAACCCCGGTTACGCGGG
>NZ_JBICXM010000006.1:11630-51521 GCF_043200235.1 Streptomyces sp. NPDC048441 | reverse complement strand
TGAAGCAGGGCGTCGCCGCCGTGGAGACGGCCAACACGGACATTGTTGACGTAACGGCCACGGTCAAGACGGTTCCGTAACCGGACCGGGGGGGGGGGGGGCCCCCCGCCGGGGGGGGGGCGCCCCACACCGCGTACATGCTCCCGCAACCCCGCGGCCACAGCTCGATAACGGAGCGGACAGAAGGGTTCTTATGTCAGGTCTACGCGCGTTACGCTGCGGCGAAATCAGCGCCAGGTGAGGCGCTCGTACGTGCTTGTGCTTGCTTGTACATAAGGAGTTCCTCTCTATGCGCCGGGTTTCCCGAATAGCCGCAGCGGGCATTGCGACCGCCGCACTCGCCGTCTCCGCCACCGCCTGCGGTGGCACGTCCAGCGATGCCGCCGGTTCCAAGAGCGACGGCAAGGGCAAGGGCGTCGCCATCGCGTACGACGTCGGTGGCAAGGGCGATCAGTCCTTCAACGATGCCGCGACCGCCGGTATGGACAAAGCCGCCAAGGACCTGAAGATCGGCAAGAAGGCCGTCGAGCCGACGGACGGCGAGTCCGACGCCGACAAGGCCCAGCGCCTCACCGAGCTGGCCAAGCAGGGCTACAACCCGGTGATCGGCATTGGCTACGCCTACGCGCCCGCCGTGAAGGAAGTCGCCGCGAAGTTCCCGAAGGTCAGCTTCGGCATCGTCGACGACGCCACCATCAAGGCGGACAACGTCTCCGACCTGGTCTTCAACGAGGAGCAGTCCTCGTACCTGGCGGGCGTCGCCGCGGCCAAGGCCAGCAAGAAGAAGAGCGTCGGCTTCATCGGCGGCGTGAACAACATCCTGATCCGCAAGTTCGAGGCCGGCTTCGTCCAGGGCGTCAAGGACACCGACAAGTCGATCAAGATCCAGCGCCAGATGGTCACCGAGAAGGCCGAGGACGGCGGCTTCTCCAGCCCCGACAAGGGCAAGGAAACGGCCAACGGCCAGATCGAGGGCGGCGCGGACGTGGTCTACCACGCGGCCGGTCTCTCCGGTCAGGGCGTCATCGAGGCAGCCGCCGCCGAGAAGATCTGGGTGATCGGCGTCGACTCCGACCAGTACAAGCAGAAGGCGCTCGCCAAGTACAAGAAGTACATCCTCACTTCGGCGACCAAGGACGTCGCCGGAGCGGTGTACAACCTGACCAAGTCGGTCCAGGATGGCAACGCCAAGGGTGGCGTGGTCCGTGCGGACCTGAAGTCCGGCGGCGTCGCGCTCGCCGACTCGAACCCCGAGTACCAGAAGATGAAGGACCTCAAGGCCGCCGTGAAGAAGGCCGAAGAGGGCATCGTCAGCGGCAAGATCAAGGTCAAGACCACACTGTGAACCGGACGGCGCGGTGACCAGGACCGCGCTGTAACCGCGAAGTCACGGCCGCGGAACGGGGTGTGGGGGACGATGGTTCCCCCGCGCCCCGTTCGCGCGGCCCACTGCCCAACTCCCGTCGAACCAGGGGCGCTACGCGCGTAGGTGGCCCCTTTCCTGAGGATTCCCGAGGAGAGTGCGCCATCGACGCGTCCACCCACCCCGACAAGGACAAGACCACCGCCCAGGCCGTTGCCGTGGAACTCACCGGCATCACCAAGCGTTTCCCGGGCGTCGTGGCCAACCATGACATCGCCCTGAGTGTCCGCAAGGGCACCGTGCACGCCCTCGTCGGTGAGAACGGCGCGGGCAAGTCGACCCTGATGAAGATCCTCTACGGTATGCAGAAGCCGGACGAGGGCACCATCTCGGTCGACGGCACCCAGGTCACCTTCGCCAGCCCCGCCGACGCCATCGCGCGCGGCATCGGCATGGTGCACCAGCACTTCATGCTGGCCGACCAGCTGACCGTCCTGGAGAACATCGTTCTCGGCAGCGAGAAGCTGCACGGCATCGGCGGCGCGGCCCGCCGCAAGACCGTGGAGATATCCGAGCGGTACGGCCTCGGGGTGCGCCCCGACGCGATGGTCGAGGACCTCGGCGTCGCCGACCGGCAGCGCGTAGAGATCCTCAAGGTCCTCTACCGCGGCGCCACCACGCTCATCCTGGACGAGCCCACGGCCGTACTCGTACCGCAGGAGGTCGACGCGCTCTTCGACAACCTGCGCGAGCTGAAGTCCGAGGGCCTGTCCGTCATCTTCATCTCCCACAAGCTGGGCGAAGTCCTGTCCGTCGCCGACGACATCACCGTCATCCGGCGCGGCACGACCGTCGGCACGGCGATCCCGTCGGAGACGACGCCGCGCCAGCTCGCCGAGCTGATGGTCGGCAGCGAGCTGCCCACACCGGAGACGGCCGAGTCGACGGTCACCGACCGCGCGATGATCGAGGTCAAGGAGCTCAAGCTCCTCGCCGACGGTGAGTCCGGCCGCGCTCTCCTCGACGACATCTCCTTCACCATCCACGAGGGCGAAGTCCTCGGCCTCGCGGGCGTCGAGGGCAACGGCCAGACCGAGCTGATCGACGCGCTCATCGGCCTCAAGGGCGCCGACTCCGGCGTCATCCGCATGGCGGGCGACGACATCACCGCGCAGCCCACCCGCAAGCGGCGCGAGGACGGCATCGGGTACATCCCCGAGGACCGCCACCGCCACGGCCTCCTCCTGGAGTCGCCGCTCTGGGAGAACCGCATCCTCGGTCACGTCACCGAGAAGCCCAACTCCCGTGGCAAGGGCGGCTACTGGCTCGACATCAAGGGCGCCCAGGAAGACACCCGGCGCATCGTCGAGGCGTACGACGTCCGCACCCCCGGCATCGACGTGACGGCCGCGTCCCTCTCCGGCGGCAACCAGCAGAAGCTGATCGTCGGCCGCGAGATGAGCCACAAGCCCCGCTTCCTGATCGCCGCCCACCCCACCCGTGGTGTGGACGTCGGCGCGCAGGCCCAGATCTGGGACCAGATCCGCGAGGCACGGCGCGAGGGACTCGCCGTCCTGCTCATCTCCGCGGACCTGGACGAGCTGATCGGCCTCTCCGACACCCTCCGCGTGATCTACCGCGGGCGGCTCGTCGCCGACGCCGACCCGGCCACCATCACGCCGGAGGAGCTCGGTTCGGCGATGACCGGCGCGGCCTCGGGCCACCTCGAACACGTAGAAGAAGGCCGCGAAGCCCCGGAGGACGAGGCCCGATGAAGAAGTTCGACAAGGAGCGCGTGCTCCTCGCGGTGGCCGGACCGGTCATCGCCCTCATCGCGGCCGTGGCGCTGACCTCGGTCGTCCTGCTCGCTTCGGGCAAGAGCCCGATCGAGCCGTACACCCTGATGTTCGAGCAGGCCACCTTCTCCGACATCCAGGTCCTGATCATCAATCAGGCCGGCATGTACTACCTGGCCGCCCTCGCGGTCGCCGTCGGCTTCCGGATGAACCTCTTCAACATCGGTGTGGACGGCCAGTACCGCCTCGCCGCGATGGCGACGGCGGTCGTCGGTGCGCACGTCGCACTGCCCGCCCCCCTCCAGATCCCGCTCCTGATCCTGGTCGCCATGCTCACCGGCGCCTTCTGGGCCGGTATCGCGGGCATCCTCAAGACCACCCGCGGGGTCAGCGAGGTCGTCGCGACGATCATGCTCAACGCGATCGCGACGAGCGTCATCGGCTATCTGACCCTCACCGAGAACTTCGGCGTCCCGGTCGGCAACAACCAGACCACCGGCGTGATGTCCAAGTCCGGCTGGTTCCCCGGCATCAGCATGGGCGAGTCCGGCGAGATCTACGGCTTCGTCGTCATCGCCGCGCTCGCGGGCGTCCTGTACTGGCTGATCCTCAACCGCACCCGCTTCGGCTTCGACCTGCGCGCCACCGGCGCCTCCGAGTCGGCCGCCGCGGCCAGCGGTGTGAACGCCAAGCGCATGGTGCTCAGCGCGATGCTGATCTCCGGCGCGGTCGCGGGCCTCGCGGGGATGCCGATCCTGCTCGGCGACGTCCACACCTACAGCCTCAGCTTCCCCACCGGACTCGGCTTCACCGGCATCACCATCGCCCTGCTCGGCCGCAACAACCCGGTCGGCATCGCCTTCGCCGCCCTGCTCGTCGCCTTCCTCGACAAGGCGTCGCCCGCTCTCGACTACGCGACGCCGGTCGCGTACGACAAGGAGATCGCGGTGATCATGCAGGGCCTCATCGTGATCGCGGTCGTCGTCTCGTACGAGGCCGTACGCCGCTGGGGGCTCCGTCGCCAGCAGCAGCGCGTCGGCGAGGAACTGGCCGCGGCAGCCCGCGCCAAGGGCAAGGGCAACGGCAACAACGACACAGTGAAGGAGGTGGCTGCCCGATGAGCTCGGCAACCGTAGCCAAGCCCCCGGCCAAGCAGCCCGCGCCGGGCCGCCGCCGCATCACGCTCCCCGTCCTGCTGCTCGTCATCGCGGGCGTCCTCGTCCTGACGTCGGTGGTCCGCCTGATCACCGACGCGGACGGCATCACCTCCACAGGGCAGATGTCCACGGCCCTGCGCCTCGCCGTGCCGATCGGCCTCGCGGGCCTCGGCGGCCTGTGGGCCGAGCGCGCGGGCGTCGTCAACATCGGCCTCGAAGGCATGTTGATCCTCGGCACCTGGTTCGGCGCGTTCGCCGGTTACCAGTGGGGCCCGTGGGTCGGCATCATCTTCGGCATACTCGGCGGCGCGCTCGGCGGACTGCTGCACGCGATCGTCACGGTCACCTTCAACGTCAACCACATCGTCTCCGGTGTGGCCCTCAACATCCTTGCCCTGGGCGCCACTCGCTACCTCTCCACCTTCGCCTTCGAGGGCAAGGAAGGCGGTACGTCGAAGCAGTCGCCGCCCGTCGACTCGCTGGGCAGCTTCTCCGTCCCAGGGCTCTCCGACTGGCTGCAGGATCTGAACGAGAAACACTGGTTCCTCGTCTCGGACCTCGCGGGCCTGCTCGGCGGCCTGTTCACCGACCTCTCCCCGCTCACCGTCATCGCGGTCGCGATGGTGCCGCTGAGCTGGTGGGTCCTGTGGCGTACGTCGTTCGGTCTGCGCCTGCGTTCCTGTGGCGAGAACCCGGTCGCGGCGGAGTCGCTCGGCGTCAACGTCTACAAGTACAAGTACCTCGCGGTGATCATCTCCGGTGGCCTCGCGGGCCTCGGCGGCGCGTTCCTGTCCCTCGTCGGGTCGAACATCTACCTCGAGGGCCAGACCGGCGGGCGCGGCTACATCGGCCTCGCCGCCATGATCTTCGGCAACTGGATGCCGGGCGGCCTCGCGCTCGGTGCCGGTCTGTTCGGTTACACCGACAGCCTGAAGCTCCGGGGCGGCGGCACGAACGTCCACGCGCTGCTGCTGCTCCTCGCGATCCTGCTGGTCATCGGCGCGATCTACCTCGTATGGCGCAAGCGTTACGTGCCCGCGGTGATCACCGCGGCCGTCTCGGCGCTGATGTTCGCGTGGTACGGCTTGACCGACGAGGTCCCCAACCAGGTCGTCACCGCGACGCCGTACGTCGTCACGCTGCTCGTGCTCTCGCTCTCCGCCCAGCGGCTCCGGATGCCGAAGGCGAACGGCCAGCCCTACCGAAAGGGTCAAGGAACGTGACCGATACCGACTGGGACGCGCTGCGGGATGCTGCGCGCGAGGCCATGTCCCGTGCGTACGCCCCCTACTCAGGCTTCCCGGTCGGTGCCGCGGCCCTCGTGGACGACGGCCGCACGGTATCGGGCTGCAACGTGGAGAACGCGTCGTACGGCCTCGGGCTGTGCGCCGAGTGCGGCCTCGTCTCCCAGCTCCAGCTGACCGGGGGCGGCCGACTGACGCACTTCACGTGCGTGGACGGCAAGGGCGAGATCCTGATGCCGTGCGGCCGCTGCCGCCAGCTGCTGTACGAGTTCGGGGGCGGGGCCCTGTTGCTCGAGACCGCGTCGGGCATCCGGACGCTGGGGGACATGCTGCCGGACGCGTTCGGTCCGCAGCATCTCAACTGACGTACGGCCCCTGCCTGTTGCTCCGTGACGGGCGGGGGCCGCCTTCATCTCAGGGCTCTATGCGCGTAGAGTCGAGCTCACCGTTTTAGGTACAAAGAGGGGTTATGCCATGGACGTCATCTCTGTCATCCGGACGAAGCGGGACCGCGGCGAGCTGAGCGATGAGCAGATCGACTGGGTCATCGACGCCTACACGCGCGGCGTGGTCGCCGACGAGCAGATGTCGGCCCTCGCGATGGCGATCTTGCTGAACGGCATGAACCGCGGTGAGATCGCCCGCTGGACTGCCGCGATGATCGCCAGCGGCGAGCGCATGGACTTCTCGTCCCTCTCCCGCCCGACCGCCGACAAGCACTCCACGGGCGGCGTCGGCGACAAGATCACGCTGCCGCTCGCGCCGCTGGTCGCGGCGTGCGGAGCCGCGGTTCCGCAGCTGTCGGGCCGGGGCCTCGGCCACACCGGCGGCACGCTGGACAAGCTGGAGTCGATCCCGGGCTGGCGCGCGCTGCTCTCGAACGAGGAGATGCTGTCGGTCCTTGACGGTGTCGGCTCGGTCATCTGCGCGGCGGGCGACGGCCTCGCCCCGGCGGACAAGAAGCTGTACGCGCTGCGGGACGTGACGGGCACGGTGGAGGCCATCCCGCTCATCGCCTCCTCGATCATGTCGAAGAAGATCGCCGAGGGCACGGGCTCGCTGGTCCTCGACGTGAAGGTCGGCACGGGCGCCTTCATGAAGACGCTGGAGGACGCGCGTGAACTTGCCTCCACGATGGTGGGTCTCGGGACGGACCACGGCGTACGCACGGTGGCGCTGCTCACGGACATGTCCACGCCGCTCGGCCTGACGGCGGGCAACGCGCTCGAGGTCCGCGAGTCGGTCGAGGTCCTCGCCGGGGGCGGCCCCTCCGACGTGGTCGAGCTGACCCTCGCCCTGGCGCGGGAGATGCTGGACGCGGCGGGCCTGAAGGACGTCGACCCGGCGAAGGCGCTGGCCGACGGGTCGGCGATGGATGCTTGGCGCCGGATGATCGCTGCCCAGGGGGGCGACCCTGATGCGGCGCTTCCCGTTGCCCGCGAGACCCATGTCGTCACCGCGCCGTCGTCGGGTGTGCTTACTCGCCTCGACGCGTACGACGTCGGTGTCGCCGCGTGGCGGCTTGGCGCGGGGCGTGCGCGTAAGGAGGACGTGGTGCAGGCGGGGGCGGGGGTGGAGCTCCACGCCAAGCCGGGCGCTCAGGTCCGCGCGGGGGAGCCGTTGATGACTCTGCACACGGATACTCCGGAGCGGTTCCAGTACGCACTGGAGTCGGTGGCGGGGTCCTTCGACATCGCCACCGAGGGTACGGAGTTCTCGGCTGCGCCGATCGTCCTGGACCGCATCGCGTAGGGGAAGGGGCTTCGCCCCCTGGACCCCCGTACAAGATGTCCTCAAACGCCGGACGGGCTGGATACATCCAGCCTGTCCGGCGTTTGAGGACGAACTCGGCGAAGCCGGTGATGACGGCAGGCAAGGCCCCCGCGCCAGCGGGTTTTCGGGAAGGGGCGGGGTTGGGGAAAAAGCCCGCCGCAGGCGAACCTACCGATGAGTTCCGGTGCCCAGCCCAGTCATCCCCACATGACCCCAAAGACGACGCCCCCAGACCTGATCCTCACCGGAACCCTCGACCACGAGACCACGCGCCACCTCTGCGAAGCAGCCCGCGCCGCGCTGCAAGCGGCAGAGGCAGATGGCGACGTCCTCGTATGCGACGTGGCAGGCCTCGGCCCGCCCGTCCTCGCCGCGATAGACGCCCTCGCCAGACTCCAACTCACCGCCCGCCGCGCAGGCGGCCGGATCCGGCTGCGGAATGCAGCCCCGGATCTGCGCGAGCTACTCGACCTCGTCGGGCTCCCCATTGAGGTCGAGGTGGGCCGGCAGGCCGAACAGCGGGAACCACCGGGGTGTGTCCAGGAAGCAGTGGAAGCCCGCGATCCGCCCCTCGCCTGAGCTGCCTGAGATCTCGATGACCTGAACCGCCCACGGCGTGAACCCGCCCTTTTCCGGGTCGGGCTTGTAGTGGGCGAAGCCCGGCGTGCCGTTGACGTCGACCGGGAACAGGCGGCTGTCGGCGCAGGAGGCGCCGATGGTCGACATGAAGCCGGTGATGTCGGCGGTGCCCCGCAGCCACAGGTCGAACGGGGGCATCGTCATGATGGCGTCTTCGTGCAGAAGAGCCGTCAGCGCCGCCATGTCATAGCCCTCGAAGGCCGCGACATAGCGCTCCAGCAGCTTCTGCTGCTCCTCGTCCAGCGGATTGGAGACGGCTGTGTCGTCCGCAGGCCCCTCGGCCAGCGTCGCCCGCGCCCGCTGCAACGCACTGTTGACGGAGGCCACCGAGGTGTCGAGGAGCTCGGCCGCCTCGCTGGCCTTCCAGGCGAGGACCTCGCGCAGGATGAGCACCGCCCGCTGCTTGGGCGGCAGTTGCTGAAGGGCCGCGACGAACGCGAGCCGCACCGACTCCTTCGCCACGGCGGCCTCCGCGGGGTCGCTGATGGACGGCAGTACGCGCGCGTCCGGCATCGGCTCGAGCCACACGTTGTCCGGCCGCGGTGTGAGCGCGGCCTGGGCCAGCGGTGCCGCCGCGGTCAGGTCCATGGGGCGGGCCCGGCGGTTGCCCGCGTTCAGCATGTCGAGGCAGACGTTCGTCGCGATGCGGTACAACCACGACCTCAGACTGGAGCGGCCCTCGAACTTCTCGAAGCTGCGCCAGGCCCGCACCATCGTGTCCTGCACCGCGTCCTCCGCCTCGAAGGCCGAGCCCAACATGCGATAGCAGTACCCGGTCAGCTCGACCCGGTGCTTCTCCAGCGTGACGTCCAGCTCCGACGTCGTACCTGCGATGTCCGTCATTCCAACCCACCCCTGCGGCTGCCACGAAATTCCCAGCACCTCGGAAGCTACCGCAGCCCACTGACAACGGCCCCCGGAGTGCGAAAACCCGCAGACGGGAGGGGTTGTCAGTAGGAGCTCAGTGCGCCAGTAGCTCCGTGCGCCAGTAGCTCAGTGCGCCGCCGCGAGCCCCCGCCGCTGCTGTGTCCGCGCCGCGTGCGATCCCCAGAAGGTGATGGACACGACGCCGGTCACCGCGAGAAGCCCCAGGCCCACCGTCCCTGCCCAGCCCCCCGCGTGGAAGGCGACCGCGCCGAGCGTGCCGCCCGCGCTCGAGCCCAGGTAGTACGCGGACTGGTAGAGCGCCGAAGCCTGCGCCCGCCCTGTGGTGGCCGTACGGCTCACGGAGGAGGAGGCGACGGCGTGTCCCGCGAAGAAGCCCGCGGTGATCAGGACGAGCCCGAGCAGCACCATGACCAGCGAGTCGGCGAGGGAGAGCAGCAGCCCGCCCGCCGTCGTGCTCACCGCCAGGTACAGCGCGCCGCGCCTGCCGAGCCGCGTCACCAGCTTCCCCGCGGCGGCCGAAGAGACCGTACCGACCAGATAGACCAGGAAGATCGAGCCGATGATGCCCTGCGGGAGCGAGAAGGGCGCCTCGGTGAGGCGGTAGCCGATCACCGTGTAGACCGCGCCGAACACGGTCATGAACAGCGCCCCGATCGCGTACAGGCGGCAGAGGAGCGGGTTGGAGAGGTGGGTGCGGATGGTCCTGCCGAGGGCCTTGGGATTGAGGGAGCCCGGCGTGAAGTGGCGCGGCGCGGGCAGCAGTGCGCGGAAGGCGAGGGCGCACAGGACCGCCACCACACTCACCACGCCGACCGCCACGCGCCAGCCCCAGGCCTGCGCGACCCAGCCGGTGATGATGCGCCCGCTCATGCCGCCGATCGAATTCCCCGCCACGAACATGCCGATCGCGGCGACCAGCGCCTTGGGCCTGACCTCCTCCGCGAGGAAGGCCATCGCGGACGCCGGAAGACCTGCGAGCGCCGCGCCCTGCACGGCGCGCAGCGCGATGAGCGCGCCGATGGAGGGCGCGAAGGGGACCAGGAGGCCCACGACCACCGCGACGGTCAGCGAGACCGTCATCAGCGTCCGCCGCCCGAACCGCTCGCTGAGTGCGCTCAGGGGCAGTACGAAGAGGGCGAGCGCGCCCGTGGCGGCCGATACCGTCCAGCTCGCCGAGCTCGCGCTGACGCCGAAGTCGGCGGAGACGAGGGGGAGCAGCGCCTGCGTGGAGTAGAGGAGGGCGAAGGTCGCGACACCCGCGAGGAAGAGGGCGAAGCTCATCCGGCGGTAGCCGGGGCCGCCGGGGGTGAGCCGGGAGTCGGCTTCGGTGGGGGACGGGGGAAGGGCGACCGCGTGGGTGGTGGCGGACGCCCCGCTACTGGCAGGAGGCATGTGTCGAACGTAGGCACACATGACTCATCCGTCCAATGCATGGATTGGCCATAATCGTTCCCATGGTGCATGAGCGCAGTTCAGAGCGGCGTCTGTCGCAGAGCAGTTACGTAGGAGACATCGGCGCGGGTGTGTCGTTGCCGGCCGAGCTGACCCCCGGGTCCTGGTCGGCCCTCCTCTCGCCGCGGCTCGCCTACTTCGCCGGGGTCGCGCGCACGGAGCATGTGACGCGGGCCGCGCAGGAGATGCAGGTGCCGCAGTCGACCCTTTCGCGTGCGCTGGTACGCCTCGAACAGGACCTGGGGGTCGATCTGTTCGCGCGGCACGGCCGCACGGTGTCCCTGACCCCCGCCGGCCGTACGTTCCTCGCCTCCGTCGAGCGGGCGCTCGGCGAGGTGGAGCGGGCCGCGGAGTCCGTACGGGCGGACGCGGACCCGGCATCGGGCAAGGTGGCCTTCGGGTTCCTCCACACGATGGGGTCGGAGACCGTGCCCGGCCTGATCCGCGCCTTCCGGGCCGACCATCCCCGGGTCCGCTTCAGCCTCGTACAGAACTACGGGGAGGCGATGATCGAGCGGCTGCGGGCGGGGGAGCTCGACCTCTGTCTCACCTCGCCCGTGCCGGACGCGCCGGACCTCGTGGCCCGCCGCCTCGACGAGCAGCGGCTCCGCCTCGTCGTGCCGGACGATCACCGCCTCGCGGGGCGGAAGCGGGTGCGCCTCGCGGAGGCGGCCGACGAGGCCTTCGTGACCCTGGAGCCGGGGTACGGCCTCCGCCGCATCACTGACGACCTCTGCCAGGAGGCGGGCTTCAAGCCGCGGATCGCGTTCGAGGGGGAGGAGGCGGAGACGCTGCGGGGCCTGGTCGCGGCGGGCCTGGGCGTCGCACTGCTCCCGCCACCGGCCGTGCCGCGCCCGGGAGTTGTGGAACTGACGGTGACGGGGCAGCGGGCGGTACGGGAGATCGGCGTGGCCTGGCTGGACGGCCATCCGGACACACCGCCGGTGGCGGCGTTCAAGAAGTTCTTGCTGGGGCGGAGGGGGCGGCTGCTGCCGGAGTAGCCGACTTCCCCTCAGCCCCGCCTCATCGACTCCCCGAAGCCCGAAGCGAGCGGCATCCGCAGCCCCAGCGGTGGAGGCGCCGCCAACGCGTCCTCCAAGGGGCGCGCGTACGCCTGCCCGAACAGTGAACCCATGACGAAGTTCGAAGCCAGGGCCTGGACTTCGGACTGATGCTGCTGCAACCGGTGACCGTCGGAGTGGACTTCGAACCGGCACACCTCCCGGTTCGCCTTCTTCGCCCGCTCCGCGAGCCGGAACGAAAGCTCGGGATCCGTCCGCTCGTCGTTCGTGCCGTGCACGATGAGCACCCGCCGCCCCGCGAGCTGCTTCACCGGCTCGGGTGGCGCGGCGACATCGTCCTCCGGCAGCCAAGGAGCCATCGCGAGCACCGAGTTGACGGCATCGTGCCCGCCGGACCGCAGCGCCGCCCGGCCGCCCATGTCCATGCCGGCGAGGCAGACGGAGACGTCTCCGTAGAGTCGTAGGACCTCGTCCGCCGCCCACGTCGCGTCCTGAGCCAGCTGCGCCTGCGCACCGTTCCACCCGCGACAGCGGTAATGCACGACGTGCACGGCGAGCCCCTCGGCCCTGCCGTCGTGGGCGAGTCTTCGGCCCAGCGCGCGCACCGCGGTCGCGGCGAACGGGGACGGCTTGCGGGCGGAGGTCTCGTGGCCGCCGGGGAGCAGCAGCACCGCGCCGCTGACCGCCGAGGGCCGCGTGCCGATCACTCTCCCGAGTCTGGCCGCGCGCGCGGAATCGGGCGTCGCTTGCTGTGCCATGACAGAACAGTGTCAGAAGCGATGGTGTACGCCACCCGTCCGCGGGGTCACTGTTACGTATCGACCCGTGAGATCCACCCTGCGATCTACGCGCGTAGGCGCTACAGTGCCGAGATGACGAGCCAGACCACCAAAGCCGGTCAGACGGACCGCGAAACGCCCAGCGCCGAACAGATCCGCCGCTCCCCGAAGGTGCTCCTCCACGACCACCTCGACGGCGGCCTGCGCCCCGGCACGATCGTCGACCTCGCCCGTGAGACGGGGTACGAGGGCCTGCCCGAGACCGACCCCGACAAGCTGGGGATCTGGTTCAGGGAAGCCGCCGACTCCGGTTCGCTGCCGCGCTATCTGGAGACCTTCGCCCACACCTGCGCGGTGATGCAGACGAAGGACGCCCTCAAGCGCGTGGCCGCCGAGTGCGCCGAGGACCTCGCCGAGGACGGCGTCGTCTACGCCGAGATCCGGTACGCCCCCGAGCAGCACCTGGAGCAGGGGCTCACCCTCGAAGAGGTCGTCGAAGCCGTCAACGAAGGCTTCCGGGAAGGCGAGCGGCGCGCGAAGGCCAGCGGCCACCGCATCCGCGTGGGCGCGCTGCTCACCGCCATGCGGCACGCGGCCCGTGCCCTGGAGATCGCCGAACTCGCCAACCGCTACCGTGATCTCGGCGTCGTCGGCTTCGACATCGCGGGCGCGGAGGCGGGCTTCCCGCCCACCCGTCACCTCGACGCCTTCGAGTACCTCAAGCGCGAGAACAACCACTTCACCATCCACGCCGGTGAGGCCTTCGGACTCCCGTCCATCTGGCAGGCCCTCCAGTGGTGCGGTGCCGACCGGCTCGGCCACGGCGTGCGGATCATCGACGACATCCAGGTCGCCGACGACGGCACGGTGAAGCTCGGCCGCCTCGCCAGTTACGTACGCGACAAGCGCATCCCCCTGGAGATGTGCCCCAGCTCCAACCTCCAGACGGGCGCCGCGACCTCGTACGGCGAGCACCCCATCGGGCTGCTCCGCAAGCTGCACTTCCGGGCCACGGTGAACACCGACAACCGTCTGATGTCCGGCACCAGCATGAGCCGCGAATTCGAGCACCTGGTCGATGCGTTCGGCTACACGCTCGACGACATGCAGTGGTTCACAGTCAATGCGATGAAATCAGCGTTCATTCCTTTCGATGAACGCCTGGCCATGATCAATGACGTGATCAAGCCTGGTTATGCCGAGCTGAAGTCCGAATGGCTGTTCCGTCAGACCGCTTCCACCAGGGCTTCTGTCGGTTCTTAGCGGCAATTGAGGCATTGCGGGCACGGCCGGGAACATTAATTCCCGGCCGTGTTTTTTGCTGTTTCGCTGTTTGCGGACTGCCCCTTCACATGTTTACGGTCATGGGCCGCTCAAAGTCCCCTTCATCAAGGACCCATTGACAATGAAGCAGTCTGCCGCCAAGACCCTCGGTGTCGCCGCTCTCGGTGCCGCCTTCGCCGTCGCGGGCGCCGGTGCCGCGAACGCCGCCCCGTCCGTGCCGGACCCCTCGGACACGCTGGGCACCGCCGCCTCGACGCTGCCCCTCGACGAGGTCTCCAAGGCCCTCCCCGCGGGTGGCCCCGAGGCCCTCGCCGCGAGCCAGAGCGCGCTCGGCAGCGGGGTGCAGGCTGCCGAGCCGACCGTGAACAAGCTCGCCTCCGGCGATGCCGGCCCGGTCGCCAGTCTGCTCGGTGGTCTGCCGGTCTCCGACGCCCTTCCCTTGCAGGGGCTGCCGGTGTCGCCGGATGCGCTGCCGCTCGGCTGATCTTTCCTTTCGCGTTCGCGTATGCCTGGGTGAACGCGTACGCCGATGGGGCGCACCCTCTCTCGAGGGTGCGCCCCATCGGCGTACGTACGTATGTGTCAGCTGGCCACGGTCGCGGTCACCAGGCCGCCTGTCGGGCCCTGCCCTCGGTGGGCAGCAGGACCCAGAGTGCGATGTAGAGCAGGAACTGCGGTCCCGGAAGAAGGCACGAGGCCACGAAGATCACGCGCATCGTGGTCGCCGATGTGCCGAAGCGCTTGGCCAGGGCGGCGCACACTCCGCCGATCATCCGGCCGTTCGTGGGGCGGGCAAGGGCGGTCATGGTGGCTCCTTCGTGAACCGTCGGTAGGGCGGTAGGCCGTATGGCGGTAGCCGGTTCGGGGGTGTTTCCCCGATGACTCAAAGCTACGTTCACGAAGCGGGCAAAGCGTCGCTCTACGGAGCGATACCGACCCTGGGAATCGTCGGGGTCGGCCCCTGAAGGGTGTCCTCCCGCAGGAGGGCCGCGCGATGCTCCACGTCAGTACGGCGGCGGAGCCTGGCCCTGACGGCGGGCACCACGGCCAGGTGCGCGAGGGCGACTCCCACGGTGTTCAGGAGCAGCGAGTCGACGTCGACGACCTGTCCTGGGACCCCGGTCTGCAACAGCTCGATGCCGAGCGAGAGGAGTGCTCCCGCGGCGACCGTACGCACCAGCGAACCCAGCGGCGAGACGTGGACCCTCCCACCGGCGAGCGGCAGGAGCATACCGAGCGGGGCCAGGAGCAGCAGGCTGCCGCCTATCTGCCGGGCGGCCTGCATGGGGCCCAGCGCCAGATCCGCCTTGATACCGGCGAACGGCTGCAGGTTCGCCGCGCTGACCCAGGGCACGTCCAGTGGACGCAGCGTGAACCAGCCGACGAGCAGAAGATGCGCGACGAGGAGGAATCCTCCCGCCGCGCGGAAGCGGATGGCGGCCCCGTGGCCGCCCGAGCCTTGACGCACGTCCCCCTAGACGCGTCCAGCGGCAGGATCGGTTCCGCGTGGCGCCTCCCCCGTGCGGGGGCTGGCTTGATCTCGTCCTGCGGGCTCGTGGGTGGGGAGGCCTGCGGCGCCTGTGATGGTTGGGTGGGGGTTACCGGCACGCCCCCGCGCGAGCGCTGCCGACTGCGGGGCAATCGGGCGAGTGGGTGGGAAAGCTTGTTCGGTGCAGGCGAGGCTGCGGGGTGAACCCGTTGCCCCGGCTACGGCACCGTTTCCGTCGGGGGAGCCACCGTGCCTGGCCGTTGGCGCACCGCCGCCGTGCACTCGTAGCGCCGCAGCGCCGCATCTCCGGGGCCGCCCAGGATCACCTCGCGGTCAGCGCCCGCTGCCGCGCTGTCCGCGAACGTACAGACGATCTGGGCCAGGGCGAAGGCGGACAGGTCCTCCGGGGATGTGCTGAAGCGGAGGGTGTCCTCGGGGTCGCCCTTGCCGGGGCCTTCGACGATCGTGCCGCCGCGTACGTCCGTCGCGAAGCCCGCCTGCTTCTCCGGGGACGACGGCGCCCGCGCAAGCTCGTCCAGGAGTGCCTGCGCGATGCGGACGCGGTCGGTCGTCGCCTTCTGCGTGGAGATCCGTACCGATCGGTCGACGGTCACCAGCTGTGCCGCGCAGACCAGGAAGACCTGCACGGGGACCCCGCTGGTCGACTGTGAGGCGATGCTCGAACCGGACATCACGCACGGTACACGGGAGGGGCCGGGGCCGAAGTCCGTCGGCACCTCCGTGGAGCGGATCCCGCACCCGGAGAGCGTCGTCACGGTCAGTGCCGTGGTGAGGAGTGCGGCAGCACGGAGCAGCCTTCGGTGGTTGTTCTTCATTGCGTCTCCCCCTGGCCGGAGTCCTCTTCGTCCTCCAGCAGGCCCGACGGGTCGCGCGGCAGCCACAGTGTGAACACCGCCCCGCCCTTGGGCGAGTTCGCCGCGGTGATCTCCCCGCCGTGGATGTGCGCGTTCTCCAGGGCGATGGAGAGCCCGAGGCCGCTGCCCTCCGAACGCGGCCTGGAAGCGCTCGCCTTGTAGAAGCGGTCGAAGACGTGCGGCAGTACGTCCTCGGGGATGCCGGGGCCCCCGTCGCGTACCGCGATGACCAGCCTCTCGCCCGCCAGGCGTACGGAGACCTCCACCGGCGAACCGCCGTGCTTCAGAGCGTTGCCGATCAGGTTCGCCAGGATCACGTCGAGGCGGCGCGGGTCGAGCCGCACCGTGATGCCGCGCTCCGCGTCGAGTTCGACCGCGTCGAGCCAGGCGCGGGCGTCTATGCAGGCCGTGATCTGATCGGCGATGTCGACCGCGTCCAGGAGGAGGCGGGCCGTGCCCGCGTCGAAGCGGGTGACCTCCATCAGGTTCTCCACCAGGTCGTTCAGGCGGCGGGTCTCGCTGACCACCAGGCGTACGGCCGGTTCGATCATCGGGTCGACCGAGCCGGTTTCCGCGTCGAGTTCCTCCTCGAGGACCTCCGTCACCGCGGTGATCGCGGTCAGCGGCGTACGCAGCTCGTGCGACATGTCGGCGACGAAGCGACGCGACGCCTCGTCACGCGCACTCATGTCGTCGACCTTCTTCTCCAGGCTCTCCGCGGTCCGGTTGAACGTCCTTGAGAGGTCGGCCAGTTCGTCCGTGCCCGAGACGCGCAGTCGCGTGTCCAGTTTGCCCTCACCCAGGCGCCGTGCGGCCACGCCCAAGCGGTGTACCGGCTTCAGTACGGTGGTCGCCGCGGCCTGCGCGAGGAGCGCGGAACCGATGAGCGCGAGCCCCGTGGCGATCGCGAGCGACCAGCCGAGCGAGCTGAGGTCCTTCGCCTCCGGCTCCAGGGACTTGAGCATGTAACCGGTCGGGCCGCCGCCGATCACCTTGGCGCCGCCCACGAGATACGGGGTGCCGTTGTCGGCGGTCCGCTGCCAGTACAGGTGGTACGGGCTCTTGTTGCTCGAGGTGAGCGGCTGTTCTTTGTTCACTGTCTTGCGCAGCGACTTGGGCACGTCGGCGAGCGTGAAGGCGTCCAGGTCGGAGTAGCCGACGATCGTGTCGCCTTCGGAGTTCTCGCCGATCAGGAGCACGCTGTAGCGCTGGCTGCTGTTGGCCATCGTCCCTGCGGCCTGCTGCAGTTCGTCCTGGGTCGGATTGGGCGGCAGCGCGCCGGCGCGGGTCTGCATCTCCTGCTGGAAGTCCTTCAGGGCCGCGTCCTGCGCGCGGGTCAGGACCGCCTCGCGGTTCAGCCAGTACGCGATTCCGGACGCGGTCACGGCGGCGGTGAGCGCCACCAGGCCGAACACCACGACAAGCCGGAGCCGCAGGCTCGTGAAGCGAAGCCCCGCCATTATCGCCTTGCGCGCCGCGGCCCAGCCGCGGAGCTTGTCCTGCGGTTTGGTCACTGAGGAGTGTCCAGCCGGTAGCCGACCCCACGCACCGTACGAATCAGCGTCGGCGAGGACGGCACGTCCTCCACCTTCGCGCGAAGGCGCTGCACACACGCGTCGACGAGCCGGGAGTCGCCGAGATAGTCGTGCTCCCACACCAGGCGCAGCAACTGCTGCCGTGACAGGGCCTGTCCGGGCCTGCGGCTCAGTTCCAGGAGCAGCCGCAGTTCGGTCGGCGTGAGTTGCAGGTCCTCGCCGCTCTTCGTCACGGTCATCGCGGCGCGGTCGATGACGAGCGAACCGAACGTCGCCGCGTCATTGGCCTCGCGCTCACCGCGTCGGAGCACGGCACGGATACGGGCGTCGAGCACCCGTCCCTGCACAGGTTTGACCACGTAGTCGTCGGCGCCGGACTCGAGCCCGACGACCACATCGATGTCGTCACTGCGCGCGGTCAGCAGGATGATCGGCAACTGGTCGGTGCGCCGGATGCGTCGGCAGACCTCGAATCCGTCGATGCCCGGCAGCATCACATCCAGCACGATCAGGTCCGGCCGCTGCTCACTGAGCAGCTTCAGGCCGTCCTCGCCGGTGGCAGCAGTAGCCACCCGATGCCCTTGGCGGGTGAGCGAAAGCTCAAGGGCCGTACGGATGGCGTCGTCGTCCTCGATCAGCAACAGGGAAGGCACGGACGTCATTCTGTCCCATGACATGGGCACAGTTCGACTCTTGGAGAGCTCCCACACTTCTCCCCTACACATGGAACCGCTGTTGCAGGCCTGTGACAGTCGGCGGACACCGTCATGAAGTGGGGCGGGCAGAGTTTTGCTCACACGGAAGAAGACAGACTCCACCGACGGGGGGCGCGAGATGAACACACTGCAAAGCACCAGCTCAAGCGCAGTAATCACGCGTCTCCACGACGTGGTGCGGACTGCCGAGAGGCACGAGAAGTCCGGTGCCGTGAGCGGGCGGGGGTGCGCTCGCGGCACCGGGCGTCAGCACACCGCGTACATGACGGTGGTTGACACGTTCCGGGGGGAATCCGACGGGGGGGCTCACGGGGGAGCCGCGTACAGGGAGGACACGGGGGAGCGCACCTCAGCGTCGGAGGCGGAGTTCACCGCCTACGTCCAGGAGCGTCGTGCCTCCCTGTACGCAACCGCCTACCACCTGACCGGTGACCGGTTCGAGGCCGAGGACCTGCTCCAGAGCGCCCTCTTCTCGACGTACCGGGCATGGGACAGGATCAGTGACAAGGCCGCGGTCGGCGGATATCTCCGCCGCACCATGACCAACCTGCACATCAGCGCCTGGCGGCGCCGCAAGCTCAACGAATACCCGACCGAGGAGCTGCCGGAGACGGTGGGCGACACGGACGCGATGCGCGGCACGGAACTCCGTGCGGTTCTCTGGCAGGCCCTGGCCCGCCTCCCCGAACTGCAGCGGACGATGCTGGTCCTGCGCTACTACGAGGGCCGCACGGACCCCGAGATCGCGGACATCCTCGACATCAGCGTGGGCACGGTGAAGTCCAGCATCTGGCGCTCCCTGCGCCGGCTGCGCGAGGACGACGTCCTCAGCTTCGGCCGTGACCAGGAGGAGTCCTTCGGCGAGTTGGTCGCCTAGGATGCACGGGGGGGGCCGCCGCTCCCGGGGGGAGGCGGCGGTAGCACGGGGGAAGTACGGGGGAAACAAGTAGCAGGACCGGAAGGCCGGGGGGTCTTTCCGGTCCTTCTGCTTTGTGCAGATGGATTTACGTGGCTTTGTGCCCATGGAGTTACGCCGCGCTTCGTACTCGTGGCGTTATGCCGCGTCGGCGCGTGCCTTCACGCAGCGGCCTGCCGCGGCCGAGGCAACGCGTCCAAGCGCCTCGTCCTTCCCGCAGGGGTAGGCCCCAAGGGCCGTCTGCCGGGCCACGATCGCGCGCTCGGCCCGCATTAGCCGCCACCCGCGCCGCAACAGGAACGCCACGGACTTCCGTCCCTCGCGCAGATCCCGCAGCAGCCGTCGCCGGAAGGTGGTGGACGGTCGGCCGCGGAGGCAGATCGCGTCGGCGAGCACGCCGATCTCCCGGCAACGGTCCACGATGTCCGCGGCGAAGATCCCCTCCGCGATGAAGAGGGGGGTGCGCTCGATGTCCATCGCCGACTCGCCCGTACGCGAACTCGTGGCGATGTCGTAGACGGGGACGCGGGTACGTCCCGTACGGCACAGCCGCTCGATCGCGGCGAGGGCGACATCCGCGTCCCAGGACAAAGGAGAGTCCCAGTCGATGTCCGTGCTGTCGGGGACCTGCGGCAGTGTCGGGTCGTGGCCCTCCTTGTAGAAGTCGTCGAGGCAGAGCACCGGCAGCCCGGAGCGGGTGGCGAACGACGACTTGCCTGAGCCGGAGGGGCCGGCGAGCAGCACGACTCGGGTGGGTATCGGGGGATGGGAACTCACGAGAGACCAGTGTGCTGCATTGAGCCGCCCAGGCGACCCGAAGGGTAGGGCTTTGGTGCCTGCATCTCCTCTCAACTACGCTACGTGCGCATCTGATTACTCAAGAGGATTAGGGCGGAACTCATGGCACGGCACGCAACAGCCACCAAGCACCTCTCCCGCGCCCTGCTGCGCGCGGGCCTGACGGTCACCGTCGCGGGCGCGGCGCTCGGCGTCGGCGGCGCGGCCACGGCAAGTGCCGCGCCGGCTGCCGACTCCTCGGCGGCCGACCAGCTGCCGGCGGCCGGTGCCGGGGTGTTGCGGGCGGTCCAGGAGGCTGCCGGGGGCGGGCTCGCGCCCGTCAAGGGGCTGAAGCTCAATCCCCTCGCGGGCACGGGGGTCGACCCGCTGGACAACGCGGTGGGCACCCGGATCGCGGACTTCAAGCCCGTCTCGACGGCGGCGGTGACGGCGCCGCTGACGCAGGGCGGCGGATCGCTGAGCGACCTGCCGGTGGTGGGGCAGGCCGTGGGGCTGCTGCCCGGATAGGCGCGGATAGGCCCGGACAGGCCTGGAAAGTCCGGTTGGCCGTGCGGTGGAGTTCCCTCCTTCACTCCTTCCGCAGGGGGACCTCTCGCACCAGCAACGCCACCGCGAAGGCCGCCGCGCCGAGCAGCGCGGCGCCGAGGAGCACACCGTGCATCCCGCTGGTGACCGCCGCGCGCACCGTTTCCCGTACCTCTTCCGGCATCTCCTTGACCGCCTCGGGCGTCCACGAGGTGCCGCCGTCCGGCATACCGCCCGACGTGAGGCGGCTCGCGTAGACGGCGCCCATCACGGCGATGCCCAGCGAGCCGCCGATCGTGCGCAGAAGAGTGGTGGTGCCGGTGGCGGCGCCCATGTCGCGCGGCTCCGCGCTGTTGATGGTGATGAGCAGGGTGCTCTGGATCAGGAAGCCCATGCCCACGCCGAGCACGAACGTCAGCGCGGATGTCACGGCGGTGGGGGTGTCCGCGCCGACCGCGAGGAGCGCGAGGCCGCCGACGGTCGTCGACGCGCCACCGATGACGGTGTACGCGCGGTAGCCGCCGCCGTTGGACGTGATCCGGCCGAGCAGGAGTTGCGCCGCGAACATGCCCGCCATCAGCGGGAGCAGCAACATGCCGCTGGCCGTCGACGACGCGCCGCGTACGAACTGCATGTACTGCGGCAGATACGAGGTCGCCGCGAGCATGGCCGCGCCCACCAGGAAGGTGAGGACCTGGGCGAGCGTGAAGTTCCGGTCGGCGAAGAGCCGGGGCGGGATGATCGGTTCCGCGGCCCGCCGCTCGACCCGTGCGAACCAGATCAGGGAGCCGACGCCGAGCACGCCGAGTCCGAGGATCCGTGGCGACGACCAGGCGTATGTCGTCCCGCCCCAACTGCCGAGCAGCGTCAGGGCGAGGATGCCCGTGGAGAGCAGGGCGGCGCCAGCGAAGTCGATGCGCGCCGTGACGCGCTCGGTGCGCAGGCGAAGGTGCAGGCCGATGATGAGCAGGGCGAGGCCGCCGATGGGCACGTTGACGTAGAAGACCCAGCGCCAGTCCAGCTGGTCGGTGAGGAAGCCGCCGAGCAGCGGACCGCCGACCAGCGCCACGGGCATCATCGCGCCGATCATCGACTGCGAGCGGCCCGCATGTGACGGCGGCAGCATGACGCCGATGATCGAGATGGCGCCGACCATCAGGCCGCCCGCGCCCAGGCCTTGCACGGCACGGAAGGCGATGAGCTGCCCCATGTCCTGGGCGAGCCCGGAGAGGACCGAGCCCGCGAGGAACACCGCGATGGAGCAGATGAAACTGCCCTTGCGTCCGTACAGATCGCCCAGCTTTCCCCAGATGGGCGTGGCGATCGAGGCGGTGAGGAGGTAGGCCGTCACCACCCAGGAGAGGTGGTCGAGACCGCCGAGGTCACCGACGATCGTGGGCAGTGCGGTGCCCACGATCGTGCCGTCGAGCAGTCCGAGCATCAGGCCGAGGAGCAGCCCGAAGAGGACCAGTTTTGACGCTCCGCCCTCTTCGGGGTGCGGTGGTCCGGCTTCTTCCCCGGGGCCTGGGGTGTTCCTTGCTTCCGTGGTCCGGCCGCTCATGATTTCCCCCTTGTGTGAAGTGGCATCGCGTCAGGCGGCGTACGGAGTGAGGGACTTGGCGTCGCGCAGGGCGTGCGCCCACCAGGCCAGTTGGTCGAGCAGCGCCTTGGCGGCCGTGTCGACCGTGGGGTCGTCGACGGCGCCGTCCTCGCCGAAGCGGCCGAAGGCGTTGTGGAAGCTGACCGTGTTGCGGATGGTCGTGGCGTTCAACTCGGCCATGACCACGCGGAGTTGCTCCACCGCGCGCAGGCCGCCGGAGAGCCCGCCGTAGGAGACGAAGCCGATCGGCTTCCCGTGCCACTCCGTGTTGTGCCAGTCGACAGCGTTCTTCAGGGATGCCGGGAAGCTGTGGTTGTACTCCGGCGTGACGAAGAGGAACGCGTCGGCCGCCGCGAGGCGCGGCGAGACCAGCGCGAGGGCCTCCTCGGTGCCGGGTGCGGGCGGCTGCCCGAAGGCGGGGAAGACGGTGGGCAGCGGGGTCTCGGCGAGGTCGACGACATCGGTGGTCATGTCGTCGCGCTGGGCGAGATGCGCCGTCAGCCACCGGGTGACGACGGGTGCGAACCGGCCCTCGCGGGTGCTGGCGACGACGACGGCCACGCGGAGAGGCTGGGTGGTTCGGCTGGTGCTGGACATGGGGACCCCCTGGGAACGCTGAATGTGTACGTGGATGTGTACGACGTATCTCGCTGCGTACAACGTACACGCGAGATGTGTACGGCGTCTACCGAGAGATACGTTGTACGCTCACCGTCGACGATCCGAGAGAGGTGCCCCGCTGTGGCTGGCCAGAAGAACGACGGCAAGGCGGCGCCGGACAAGTCGCTCTGGGAGCGCCTTGAGCAGCCGGTGGCCGCGCCCCGGGCATCGCTGTCCCTGGAGCGGATCGGTGCCGTGGCGGTGCGGGTGGCCGATGCGGAGGGCTTGGCCGCCGTCACCATGCGGCGGCTCGCCACCGAGCTGGGGGTCGCGCCCATGGCGGCGTACCGGCATGTCTCGGGCAAGGACGATCTGTGGGCGCTGATGGCCGAGCGGGTGGCGGCCGGGCACCGGATTCCCGAGGAGGTGACCGAATGGCGCGAGGTGCTGCACACCTTCGCCCTGCTGACCCGGGAGATGATGCTGCGCCACCCGTGGGTGGGTCAGCTGCCCACGGCCCTGTTTGTGCTCACGCCGGGCCGGATGGCCATCGCCGAGCGGCAGTTGGCGGCCCTTGACGGCCTTGGGCTCGACGAGGACACGATGATGATGGCCTTCCGCACGGTCAGCGCCTACGCACACGGAGCGGCCTCGTCCGAGGTGGCGCTTCGGGAGTGGACGCGGGCGGAGGGCTGGTCGTCGGGGGCCGAGACCCGGATGGGCCTCGCGCCGCAGATGAGGTACCTCATGGAGACGGGCCGCTACCCCACGTACCGGCGCTACGGTCTGCGGTCGCAGCGCAAGGACGACGCGACGTGGACGTTCGAGACCGGCCTCGACTGCGTCCTGGACGGGATTGCCGCGCGGCTCGGCATCTGAGCGGCACGGGCTGGGAGCAGGCAGAAAAGGGCGAAGCCCCGGCTCTCCTGGACGGAGGAGGGCCGGGGCTCCGCGGTGCGGGAGTGGTTCGAGTGGCTCAGCGCTTCGAGTGGCTCAGCGCTTCGAGTGGCTCAGTACGAGGAGCCCGACGCGCCGAGTGAACCCGTGGGGTGCCAGACCGTCTTGGTCTCCAGGAAGGCCGTCAGGCGGTGCGTGCCCGGGTCGGCCGACCAGTCCACAGGCTGTGGACGGACGACGCGCTTGAGGTTGTCCGCCGCGGCGATCTCGAGCTCCTTCGCCAGTGCGTCGTCCTCGACGCCCGCGAGGTCGATCGCGTTCACGTCCTGGTGTGCGGCGAGGGACGGGGTGATCTCCGCCGTACGGCCCGACAGGATGTTGACGACGCCGCCGGGCAGGTCGGAGGTGGCGAGCACCTCGCCGAGGGAGAGCGCGGGGAGCGGGGAGTCCTCGCTGGCGATCACCACGGCCGTGTTGCCCGTCGCGATCACGGGCGCGATGACGGAGACCAGACCCAGGAACGACGACTTCTGCGGGGCGACGACCGTCACCACGCCCGTCGGCTCGGGCGAGGAGAGGTTGAAGAACGGGCCCGCGACCGGGTTTCCGCCGCCCACGATCTGCGCGACCTTGTCGGTCCAGCCCGCGTACCAGACCCAGCGGTCGATGGCCGCGTCCACCACGACGGCGGCCTTGGCCTTGGAGAGGCCCTCCGCGTCGGCGACCTCACGGACGAACTGGTCCTTGCGGCCCTCCAGCATCTCCGCGACGCGGTAGAGGATCTGGCCGCGCAGGTAGGCCGTCTTGCCCGCCCAGCCGCCCTGCGCCTTGCGCGCGGCCACGACGGCGTCACGCGCGTCCTTGCGCGAGGAGAGCGGGGCGTTGGCCAGCCACTTGTTCTTCGAGTCGGACACTTCGTACACCCGGCCGCTCTCGGAACGCGGGAACTTCCCGCCGACGTACAGCTTGTAGGTCTTCAAGACCGTGAGTCGCTCAGACATTGAGGTACGCCTCCAGGCCGTGGCGACCGCCCTCGCGGCCGTAACCCGATTCCTTGTAGCCGCCGAAGGGCGAGGTCGGGTCGAACTTGTTGAACGTGTTGGCCCAGATGACGCCCGCGCGCAGGCGATCGGCGACTGCGAGGATGCGGGAGCCCTTCTCCGTCCAGATGCCGGCGGAGAGGCCGTACTGGGTGTTGTTGGCCTTGGCCACGGCCTCTTCCGGCGTGCGGAAGGTCAGCACCGAGAGCACCGGGCCGAAGATCTCGTCGCGGGCGACGGTGTGGGCCTGCGTGACGTTCGTGAAGAGCGTCGGCGCGAACCAGTAGCCGGACGAGGGCAGTTCGCACGGGGCGGACCAGCGCTCGGCGCCCTCCGCCTCGCCGGTCTCGGCCAGGGCCTTGATCCGGGCGAGCTGCTCGGCGGAGTTGATCGCGCCGATGTCCGTGTTCTTGTCGAGGGGATCGCCGAGGCGCAGGGTCGACAGGCGACGCTTGAGGGCGTCGAGGACCTCGTCCTGGACCGACTCCTGTACGAGGAGGCGCGAGCCCGCGCAGCAGACCTGGCCCTGGTTGAAGAAGATGCCGGTGACGATGCCCTCGACCGCCTGGTCGATGGGGGCGTCGTCGAAGACGATGTTCGCGCCCTTGCCGCCCAGTTCGAGCGTGACCTTCTTGTCCGTGCCCGCGACCTGGCGTGCGATCGCCTTGCCGACGGCGGTCGAGCCGGTGAAGGCGACCTTGTTCACATCCGGGTGGGCGGTGAGGGCCGCGCCCGCGTCGCCGTACCCGGGAAGGATGTTGACGACGCCCTTGGGCAGGCCCGCCTGGCGGCAGATGTCCGCGAAGAACAGGGCTGAGAGCGGAGTGGTCTCGGCGGGCTTCAGGACGACCGTGTTGCCCGTCGCGAGGGCCGGGGCGATCTTCCAGGCCAGCATCAGGAGCGGGAAGTTCCAGGGGATGACCTGGCCCGCGACGCCCAGGGGCCGGGGGTTCGCGCCGTAGCCCGCGTGGTCGAGCTTGTCGGCCCAGCCCGCGTAGTAGAAGAAGTGCGCGGCGACCAGGGGGAGGTCGGCGTCGCGTGTCTCCTTGATGGGCTTTCCGTTGTCGAGGGTCTCCAGGACGGCCAGTTCGCGGCTGCGCTCCTGGATGATCCTGGCGATACGGAAGAGGTACTTGGCGCGCTCGGCGCCCGGCAGCGCCGACCACTTCTCGAAGGCCCTGCGGGCCGCCTTCACCGCGCGGTCGACGTCTTCGGAGGAAGCCTGCGCGACTTCGGAGAGGACCTCTTCGGTGGAGGGCGAGACGGTCTTGAAGACCTTGCCGTCGGCGGCCTCGACGAACTCGCCGTCGATGAACAGGCCGTAGGACGGGGCGATGTCGACGACGGAGCGGGACTCGGGCGCCGGTGCGTACTCGAAGGGGGAAGTCATCTTGGTCAGTCCACCGTCACGTAGTCGGGGCCGGAGTAGCGGCCCGTGGCCAGCTTCTGGCGCTGCATCAGCAGGTCGTTGAGGAGCGATGAGGCGCCGAAGCGGAACCAGTGGTTGTCCAGCCAGTCCGCGCCCGCGGTCTCGTTCACCAGGACGAGGAACTTGATCGCGTCCTTGGAGGTGCGGATGCCGCCCGCGGGCTTCACCCCGATCTGTACCCCGGTCTGCGCACGGAAGTCGCGTACGGCTTCCAGCATCAGGAGGGTGTTCGCGGGGGTCGCGTTGACGCCGACCTTGCCCGTCGACGTCTTGATGAAGTCCGCGCCCGCGAGCATCCCGATCCAGCTCGCGCGCCGGATGTTGTCGTACGTCGACAGCTCCCCGGTCTCGAAGATGACCTTGAGGCGGGCCTCGCCCGAGGCCTCCTTCACGGCGCGGATCTGCTCGAACACCGTCATGTAGTCGCCCGCGAGGAAGGCGCCGCGATCGATGACCATGTCGATCTCGTCGGCACCCGCGGCGACCGCCTCGCGTACGTCGCCGAGCTTCACGTCGATGGCGGCGCGGCCCGCGGGGAAGGCGGTCGCGACGGAGGCGACCTTGACGCCACTGGCGCCGACTGCCTCCTTGGCGGTGGCCACCATGTCCGGATAGACGCAGACGGCGGCGGTCTTCGGGGCGCCGCGGTCGGTCGGGTCCGGGTGGACGGCCTTCGCGCCGAGCGCCCGGACCTTGCCCGGGGTGTCGGCGCCCTCGAGCGTCGTCAGGTCGATCATCGAGATGGCGAGATCGATGGCGTACGCCTTCGCCGTGCTCTTGATCGAACGGGTGCCGAGCGCTGCGGCGCGCGCCTCCAGGCCGACCGTGTCGACGCCGGGCAGCCCGTGGAGGAAGCGGCGCAGCGTGCCGGCCGACGCGGTCGCGTCCATGAGCGCGTGTGCGGGTGCAGGTGCTGAAGCAGTGGGCATGGTCACGAGGGGAGCATATCTACGCGCGTAGCGGCTGTACAGGGGGTGGGTCCCGAGTGGGGTTGGGGGTGGGGCTCGGGGTGGGTTGTTCCTCTCTGGCGGGGCAGCCCTAGGGCCCCTGGGCGGGTTCAGGCAGAATCAACGTATGACCGACCCCCAGCCTCCCGTGGCGGAGCCCCAGTACAAGGACAGGACCTTTCGGTCGTCCGGCGGCATCACCGGCGGCGTCCTGCTGCTCGCCCTCGGCGGCTGGCTCGGTATCGACGCCCTGATCCAGGGAGAGGGCCGCACCCCGTGGCTCGCGATCGCCGGGCTGCTCCTCGCGGTGCCGCTCGTCGTCGCCTACACCGTGCGCCCCGCCGTGTACGCCAACGAGGAGCGGCTCCGCGTCCGCAACCCCTTCCGGACCATCACGCTCCCGTGGGCGTCCGTATCGGGGCTCCGCTCCGGTTACTCGAACGAGGTCTTCACCCAGTCGGGCACCAAGTACCAGCTCTGGGCCATCCCGGTCTCCCTGCGAGGCCGCAAGAAGGCCGCCAGGAGGAAGTCGCAGGGGGCCGCGTCCGGTGACCCCAGCGTCGTGAACGCGCGGCGGCCCGGTCAGCCGGACTCCCTCCGCGCTCCCGGCGACCAGATCATGGACGACCTGCGCGAACTCGCCGAAGGGCACGCGGCCGCGGAGTCCGCGCAGGGCGACCCCGAGGTGCGCTGGAGCTACGAGACGCTGGTGCCTGCCGTGGTCGGTGCGGTGCTTCTCGCGGTGGTTTTCGCCTTCGTGTAGGGCCTCTTGCACACGGGAGCGCTCACGCGCTCACGGCGGGCCCAGCCACGCCAGCAGCATGTGGCCCCCGAACGCGGCCGACGTCACCGCCGCCGCCACCATCACCGTCACCGCGACATGCGTCCGCGCGCGGGCCAGCGCCGCCGCGAGCGGCAGCAGCAGGGGGAAGGCCGGGAGCAGGAATCGGGCGCGCGGGAAGTACACCCCCTTGCTGCCGAGCACGATCAGGAGCAGCAGCCCCGTGAAGATCAGCAGCGGCAGTGGCTGCCGGTCGCCCACGGACAGGACGAACAGCGCCGCCGATGCGAGGAGCGTCGCCGTCACCATCGTCAGGAACAGCTGCGGGCGCTGCGTCGCGAGCAGCTCGTACATCGTGTGGAGCGTTCCGACGCCGCCGTCCCACTCGTTGCGCCACAGCTTCTGTACGGCGAAGTAGCCGTCCCAGCGGCCGAGGCGGAACCCCACCCAGCCGACGTACGAGAGCCAGCCGAGCGGTGCGAGCAGGGCGCCCAGAAGGGTGCGTACGCAGAAGCGGCCGTCTCCTTGCCATCGGCGGCGCAGCGCGAGCAGCGCCGTCAGCGACACCGCGGCCGCGAGTGCGACACCCGTGGGGCGGGTCAGGCCCGCGAGCGCGGCCAGGGTGCCCGCCCAGATCCAGCGGTCGGTGAGCACGGCGTACAGCGCCCACGCGGTGAGTGCCGTGAAGAGCGATTCCGTGTAGCCCATCCACTGCACGAGCGCGACGGGCAGCGAGCCCCAGAGGGCGGCGAGCAGGACGCCGGTCCTGCGGCCGTACAGCCGGTCGCCCACCGCGAAGATCCCCCACGCCGCGAGGAACGAGCAGCTGACGGCGATCGCGAGACCCACCGCTCCGCGAGGCTCCGGGGCGATGACGCCGCCCGCCCTGATGAGGAGCGGGTACAGCGGGAAGAAGGCCAGGTTGTTCGCGTCGATCTGGGTGCCGAGCGTGTGCGCGTAGCCGTTGTCGGCGATCTTCAGATACCAGTCGCAGTCCCAGGACTCCGCCAGGAAGTGCCAGACACCCCATCGCTCCCTGTGCGCCCAGACGGCGAAGGCGAGGGTGCCGAAGAGGCGTACGGCGGCGTACGCGAGGAGGGCGGGGGACGCGTACCGGAGGGCGCGGGCCGCGCGTGCGGGGCGGCCGGGGGAGCGGCCCGGGGTGGTGCGGGGGCGGCGCGACGGGGGGACGATCCGGGGCGCGGTGGGGGACGGTGCGGCGGTCGAGGTCTCTGGGGTCGGTCCGTACGGCACTGCGGCAGCTCCCGGAACGTGATCGTGGGCTGCCGGTCACCCTTCCTGGGGTGACCGGCAGCCCACCGAACCGCTGCGTCAACTGCTCTACCGGAACCACTCGGACGGGTGGCCCGGGGTGGTTCAGGAGTGTGTTCGGGGGCTGCCGGGGTCAGATGCCCGCTGCCTGCGACAGGTCCCGCTTGATGGCGTCGAGGAGTTCCGTCGCCTTCTCGCGCGCCGCCGGAAGGTCGGTCCGCGTCGCCACGGGGATCACGACTTCCAAGTAGCACTTGAGCTTCGGCTCCGTGCCGCTGGGGCGGACGATGACCCTCGCGCCGTCAAGGGTGTAGCGCAGACCGTCCGTGGGCGGCAGCTTGTCCGTGCCCCGCGTCAGGTCCTCGGCCTTCGTCACGGGCAGGCCCGCGAGGGCCGTCGGCGGCTGCTCGCGCAGGCGGCGCATCGCGTCCGCGATCAGGGAGAGGTCCTCCACGCGGACCGACAGCTGGTCGGTGGCGTGCAGGCCGTGGTCCACGGCGAGGTCGTCCAGGAGGTCGAGGAGCGTGCGGCCCTCCTCCTTGAGCTCGGAGGCCAGCTCCGTGAGGAGCAGCGCCGCCGTGATGCCGTCCTTGTCGCGTACGCCTTCGGGGTCCACGCAGTAGCCGAGGGCCTCTTCGTAGCCGTAGCGCAGGCCTTCGACGCGGGCGATCCACTTGAAGCCGGTGAGGGTCTCCTCGTACGGGAGGCCCGCCTTGTCGGCGATCCGGCCCAGGAGGGAGGACGAGACGATCGATTCGGCGAAGGTGCCGCGGGCACCGCTGCGTACGAGGTGGGCCGCGAGGAGTGCGCCGACTTCGTCGCCCCGGAGCATCCGCCAGTCGGTGCCGTTGATGCCGTCGATGCCGCTCTTGACCGCCGCGGCGCAGCGGTCCGCGTCCGGGTCGTTGGCGATGATCAGGTCCGGGTCCGCCTCGCGGGCCTTCGCGAACGCGAGGTCCATCGCGCCCGGCTCCTCCGGGTTGGGGAACGCGACCGTGGGGAAGTCCGGGTCGGGCTCCGCCTGTTCGGCGACGAGTACGGGGGCCGGGAACCCGGCTCGGTCGAACGCCGCGAGGAGGGTGTCCTTGCCGACGCCGTGCATCGCCGTGTAGACGGTGCGGGCGGTCCGGGGGGAGCCGGGGGTCAGGACGGCGTCCGTGCGGGCCAGGTAGGCGTTCAGGACGTCGTCCGAGAGGGTTTCCCAGCCGGTCTCGGGGCGGGGGAGGTCGTGGAGGGAGACGATCGCGTCGATCTGCGCCGCGATCTCCGCGTCCGCGGGCGGCACGATCTGGGAGCCGTCGCCCAGGTAGACCTTGTAGCCGTTGTCGCGCGGGGGGTTGTGGCTGGCCGTCACCTCCACGCCCGCCACGGCACCGAGGTGCCTTATGGCGAAGGCGAGTACGGGGGTGGGGAGGGGGTGGGGGAGCACCGCCGCCTTGAGGCCCGCGCCGGTCATCACGGCCGCGGTGTCGCGGGCGAAGTCCGCGGACTTGTGGCGGGCGTCGTATCCGACCACTACTAGACCGTCGGTTTGACCCTTGGACTTGAGGTACGCGGCGAGGCCCGCGGCGGCGCGGATGACTACGGAGCGGTTCATCCGCATCGGGCCTGCGCCGAGCTCTCCGCGGAGGCCGGCGGTGCCGAACTGGAGGGTGCCGCTGAAGCGGGCGGTCAGCTCTTCGGTGTCCGCGTCTTCGGTGTCCGCGGCGTCGATGAGCTTCGCGAGTTCCTCGCGGGTCTCGGGGTCGGGATCCTCGGCCAGCCAGGCCTTGGCTCGCGCGATGAGTTCAAAGTCGTCCGGCACGTGCGTCAGCCTCTCGTCGGCGGAGTTCAATCGGGGGCCGGGGTACTCCTACCCCGGGCGTGGCCCCGCGGGGGCTTTTCCAGCCGTGCGGGGTACGGGGCTTGCGGGACGCCTACCCGATTCGGCCCTTGCGGGGGCTGTCCTGTCCACGCTGGGTACGCCTACTCGGTTCGGCTCTTGCGGGGGCTGTCCTGTCCACGCTGGGTACGCCACCGAGTTCGGCCCGGTGGGGGCTTTCCTGTCCCGCCGCTTCGCGCCGGATGTTTCCCGCCCACCCACCCGATCACCCCGGGGCAATCGGGCGGGTGGGCGGGAAAGCCCGTGCGGCAGCGGACCTGCGGGTCACCAAGGCCCAGTGCAGAGGCGCCCCACCCGGCAGATGGCGCCCCACCAGGCAAGGCACCCCCGCTACGGGGAAGGCGCCCCGCCGGGCTGGCACCCCCGCTACGGGGGAGACACCCCGCCAGGCAAGGCTCCCGCCGGGCGAGGCACCCACCCAAGCAAGGCTCCCGCCAGGCAAGGGCGCCCACCCAGGCAAGACTCCCGCCAAGCAAGGCTCCCGCCGGGCGAGGCACCCACCCAAGCAAGGCTCCCGCCAGGCAAGGGCGCCCACCCAGGCAAGGCTCCCGCCAGGCAAGGCACCCACCCAAGCAAGACTCCCGCCAAGCAAGGCACCCACCCAGGCGAGGCTCCTGCCAGGCAAGGGCGCCCCCGCCAGGCAAGGGCGCCCCCGCCAGGAAAAATCAGATGCGGCCCAGCACCTGACCCAGCAGCTCACCCATGCGCGTAGCGCTGTCGCGGCCCGCCTGGAGGACCTCCTCGTGGTTCAGCGGCTCGCCCGTCATGCCCGCGGCGAGGTTCGTGACCAGGGAGATGCCGAGGACCTCCGCGCCCGCCTCGCGCGCGGCGATCGCCTCGAGGACCGTGGACATGCCCACCAGGTCCGCACCGATCGTGCGGGCCATGCGGATCTCCGCCGGAGTCTCGTAGTGCGGGCCGGGGAACTGCGCGTAGACGCCCTCTTCGAGGGAGGGGTCGATCTCCTTGCAGAGCGTGCGCAGGCGCGGGGAGTAGAGGTCCGTGAGGTCCACGAAGTTCGCGCCGACGATCGGCGACGTGGCCGTCAGGTTGAGGTGGTCGCTGATCAGGACAGGCTGTCCGGGGCGCATACCCTCGCGCAGACCGCCGCAGCCGTTCGTCAGCACGATCGTCTTGCAGCCCGCGGCCACGGCGGTGCGGACGCCGTGCGCGACGGACGCCACGCCACGGCCCTCGTAGTAGTGGGTGCGGCCCAGGAAGACCAGGGCCCGCTTGTCACCGACCTTGAAGGAGCGGATGCGGCCGCCGTGCCCCTGCACCGCGGGCGGCGGGAAGCCGGGCAGCTCGGTGACGGGGAACTCGGCGTCGGGCACGCCGAGTGCGTCCACGGCCGGCGCCCAGCCGGAGCCCATCACAAGGGCTACGTCGTGGGTCTCGGCGCCCGTCAGCTCACGCAGGCGCGCGGCGGCGGCGTCGGCGGCGGCGTAGGGGTCGCCCTGGATGTCGTCCGGAATAACTGAAGCGTTCACGCGGACGAGAGTAGCCGCTCACGCCCTACGCGCGTAGATGACGATGCTCACGGGATTCGGATCGTTGTCTTGTCGTTTCCGACGAAAGCCCCGAGAGGAGTCACGGCACAGGCGCGGCAGGGCCCTAGCAGGGCCGCTTGCGCAGCTCCATCACGTAGTCGTGCGGCGCTCCCGCCGTTTCCGCCGCGTCGGCCAGCTCCCCCAGGTAGCGCGCCGACGGGAGGCCGCCCTCGTATCCATTGAGGACGTACACCCAAGCGGGCTCCTCGCCGTCCAGGGTGTGCACGCGCACGCGCATCCGGCGGTAGATGTCGAGGCCCACGCCCTCCCACCGGTCCATGGAGTCCTGGTCCATGGGAGCGATGTCGTAGAGGGTGACGAAGACCTGGGAGCGGGGCGCCTCGACGAGGGTCACAAGGGCGCCCTCCCACCCCATGTGCTCGCCGCCGAAGGTCAGCCGCCAGCCGTTCAGCCAGCCGGTCTGGCGCAGCGGCGAGTGGGGGGCGCGGCGTGACATGAGCCGCGGATCCAGATTGCCGGCGTACGCGGCGTAGAGCGACATGGGGTCGAGAGTACGGCAGCCGAAGCGTGCGTCCCTCCTGCAACGGAACCCCCTTCTGGTGTGGGGAGCGGCACGGATGGAGCCCCCGGGGCGAAGCACCTTGAGGCGTGCGGGACAATGGAGTACGTGACTCGGATCGTGATCATTGGCGGCGGACCCGGCGGATACGAGGCGGCACTCGTTGCCGCCCAGCTCGGCGCGGAGGTGACCGTCGTCGATTGCGACGGTCTTGGCGGGGCGTCGGTGCTCACCGACTGCGTCCCGTCGAAGACTCTGATCGCCACGGCCGAGGTGATGACCAGCTTCGACTCTTCTTATGAAGAGCTCGGCATCATCGTCGCGGACGACACTCCGCACATCGATACTCCTGCGCGCGTCGTCGGCGTCGACCTGGGCAAGGTCAACCGGCGTGTGAAGCGCCTCGCGCTCGCGCAGTCCCACGACATCACCGCCTCCGTCACCCGTGCGGGCGCACGCGTGCTGCGCGGCCGTGGCCGTCTGGAGGGCCAGCAGGACACCGACGGCTCGCGCAAGGTCGTCGTGCGCGCGGCCGACGGCAGCGAGGAGACCCTCGTCGCCGACGCCGTCCTCATCGCCACCGGCGGACACCCTCGCGAGGTTCCCGACGCGCTGCCCGACGGCGAGCGGATCCTCAACTGGACCCAGGTGTACGACCTGGACGAGCTCCCCGAGGAACTCATCGTGGTCGGCTCCGGTGTCACCGGTGCCGAGTTCGCCGGTGCCTACCAGGCGCTGGGGTCGAACGTCACCCTCGTATCCAGCCGCGATCGCGTGCTCCCCGGCGAGGACCCGGACGCCGCCGCCGTCCTGGAGGACGTCTTCCGGCGCCGCGGCATGAACGTCATGTCGCGCTCCCGTGCCGCGTCCGCCAAGCGCGTGGGCGACCGTGTGGAGGTGACGCTCAACGACGGCCGCGTCATCACCGGTACGCACTGTCTGGTGGCCGTGGGTGCCATCCCGAACAGCAGTGGCATGGGCCTGGAGGAGGCCGGGGTCAAGCTCAAGGACTCGGGGCACATCTGGACCGACAAGGTGTCGCGGACCTCCGCGCCCGGTGTGTATGCCGCCGGTGACGTGACCGGGATCTTCGCGCTCGCCTCCGTCGCCGCCATGCAGGGGCGCATCGCGATGTATCACTTCCTGGGCGACGCGGTGCAGCCGCTGAACCTGAAGACCGTGTCGTCGAACGTCTTCACCGACCCCGAGATCGCCACCGTCGGCTACAGCCAGTCCGACGTCGACGGCGGCAAGATCGACGCCCGCGTCGTGAAGCTGCCGCTCCTGCGCAACCCGCGCGCGAAGATGCAGGGCATCCGCGACGGCTTCGTCAAGATCTTCTGCCGTCCCGGTACGGGCATCGTGGTGGGCGGTGTGGTCGTCGCGCCGCGCGCTTCGGAACTGATCCACCCCATCGCGCTCGCGGTCGACAACAACCTGACGGTCGAGCAGATCGCGAATGCCTTCACCGTGTACCCGTCGCTTTCGGGGTCGATCGCAGAGGTCGCGCGTCAACTCCACACGCGGAAGACGGCGGGCGAAGGCTGATCGCCCACTCTCGTCGCAGGTCACAGGCTGTTGTCGCCCATTCGTCCGGCATAGGCAGTGTGAGTAGGCACCTATACCACTTGCCACCCTGCCGTGCGAACAACTTCTGTAATTCGGCGCAAACTGCTGAAAGCAGACGGTCGTTGGGGTTACTGTCAGTTTCGTGTTCGCTGCAGAACGTCGCCAATTGATCCTCGAAATGGTGCGGGCCAACGGAGCGGTATCGCTCCGGGAGCTCGCCCGCGTCGTCCAGACCTCCGAAGTGACCGTACGGCGGGACGTGCGCGCACTGGAGGCAGAAGGACTCCTCGACCGCCGACATGGCGGTGCGGTATTGCCGGGCGGATTCACGCGGGAGTCCGGCTTTCCGCAGAAATCGCATCTCGCGACCGCCGAGAAGACGGCTATCGCCGATCTCGCGGCGGGACTCGTCGAAGAAGGCGAAGCCATCGTCGTCGGAGCGGGGACGACCACGCAGGAGCTGGCCCGACGGCTCGCGCGGGTTCCCGGTCTGACCGTCGTCACCAACTCCCTTCTGGTGGCACAGGCGTTGGCCCATGCCAACCGCGTCGAGGTCGTCATGACCGGCGGCACCCTGCGCGGTTCCAACTACGCCCTCGTGGGCAGCGGGGCCGAACAGTCCCTGCAAGGCCTGCGGGTCACGCGTGCCTTCCTGTCGGGCAGTGGTCTGACCGCCGAACGCGGGCTCTCCACGTCCAACATGCTCTCGGCAAGCGTGGACCGTGCGCTCGTCCAGGCAGCCGCCGAGGTGGTGGTCCTCGCGGACCACACCAAGCTCGGCACCGACACGATGTTCCAGACCGTGCCGACGGACGTCATCACCCGTCTGGTCACGGACGAACCACCCGCGCACGACGACCGCGCGGCCACCGAGTTGCAGGCCCTGGCCGACCAGGGTGTGCAGATCGCGGTCGCGGGCGGGGCCGCGAGCTCTGGCTCCGGGCCAGGGGTGGATTCCGTCCCGGCGGGGCGGCAGCCGCGCCGGGACGTGCCCTTGCCGGGGCAGCGTCGTAACCACGGCGGTCACGGGGCGGGACCCGGGCAGCTGCGCAGTGCGGTGCTCGGGGAGCAGCAGCCCGGGGAGCGGGCCGCGCGGGTGGCGGATCTACGCCGCCGCTGAACCGGCCGCCGGTCCTGGGTCCTGGCGCTCGTCGGGCGCCGAGCCCTCGGGCTTCAGGCCGCGCAGGGTCAGCATCAGGAGGCGGTCGGCCAACTCCGGCTCGTCCGGGGTCTCTTCGGCGGCCAGCGCGATCGCGTTGGTCAGCTGTAGCAGATCGCCGATCGAGACACCGGGGCGCACGGCTCCGGCCTGCTGCGCCCGTACGAGCAGGGCCGTGCCCGCCTCGCGCATCGGCCTGCTGCATCGGGCGAGTGCCGAACTGTCGTCGTGCGACGCCGACATGAGGGCGCGGGAGAGCCCGCGGTACTCACCCGCATGAGTGATGATCTCGCGCAGCCAGGTCACCAGGGCCGAGCAGGGCTGCGGGGATTCGAGCAGGGCGTGTGAGCGGGCCAGGAGATCACTCACCGCCTCTTCGAAGACGGCGCTCATCAGGGCGTGGCGGTTGGGGAAGTGGCGGTAGAGGGTGCCGATGCCTACGTTCGCGTGGCGGGCGATGTCCTCCAGCGAGGCGCCTGTGCCGTGTTCCGCGAAGGCGGCCGTGGCTTCCGCCAGGAGCCGGTCGTAGTTACGGCGCGCGTCGGCACGCATGGCCCGTGCGGGCTGCGGGTCCGTGCCGGTGCTCATGGCCGTGGTCCTCCTTGAACGTGCGTCGTGCTCCAAGGATGCCTGATGAGTTCCGTTCGGTGTGCGTGCCGTCGATCACCGGCTTCGCCGAGTTCGTCCTCAAGCGCCGGACGGGCTGGACACTTCCAGCCCGTCCGGCGTTGACGAGAACTTCTCGGAGCGGAGCTAGTCCTTGATCTCGCAGATCACCGCACCGGAGGTCAGGCTCGCGCCCACCTCCGCCGTGAGGCCCTTGATCGTTCCCGCGCGGTGCGCGTTCAGGGGCTGTTCCATTTTCATGGCCTCAAGGACGACCACCAGGTCGCCCTCCTGGACTTCCTGGCCCTCCTCGACAGCGATCTTGACGATCGTGCCCTGCATGGGAGAGGCGAGGGTGTCGCCGGAAGCGGCCGGGCCCGACTTCTTCGCCGCGCGGCGCTTGGGGCGGGCGCCGCCCGCCGCCGCCGTGCGGGCGATGGTCATGCCGAGCGACGAGGGGAGCGAGACCTCGAGACGCTTGCCGCCGACCTCGACGACCACCGTCTCGCGGCCCGGCTCCTCGTCCGCCTCGACCTCCGTCGCCGCGGTGAACGCGGAGATCTCGTTGACGAACTCGGTCTCGATCCAGCGCGTGTGGATCGTGAACGGGTCCGTGGAGCCGGTCAGTTCCGGAGCGAACGCCGGGTCCTTGACGACCGCGCGGTGGAACGGGATGGCCGTGGCCATGCCCTCCACGTTGAACTCCCCCAGGGCACGCGCGGCCCGCTGCAGGGCCTGCTCACGCGTCGCGCCGGTCACGATCAGCTTGGCGAGGAGCGAGTCCCACGCCGGGCCGATGACCGAACCGGACTCCACGCCCGCGTCCAGGCGTACGCCGGGACCCGACGGCGGCGCGAAGGCCGTGACCGTGCCGGGCGCCGGCAGGAAGCCACGGCCCGGGTCCTCGCCGTTGATGCGGAACTCGAAGGAGTGGCCCCTCAACTCGGGGTCTCCGTAGCCCAGTTCCTCGCCGTCCGCGACGCGGAACATCTCGCGGACCAGGTCGATGCCGGTGACCTCTTCGGTGACCGGGTGCTCCACCTGGAGGCGGGTGTTGACCTCCAGGAAGGAGATCGTGCCGTCGACGCCGACGAGGAACTCGACGGTGCCGGCGCCCACATACCCGGCTTCCTTCAGGATCGCCTTCGACGCCGCGTACAGCTCGGCGTTCTGCTCGGGCGTCAGGAACGGCGCGGGCGCCTCCTCCACCAGCTTCTGGTGGCGGCGCTGGAGCGAGCAGTCACGGGTCGACACGACGACCACGTTGCCGTGCTTGTCCGCGAGGCACTGTGTCTCCACGTGCCGCGGCTTGTCCAGGTAGCGCTCCACGAAGCACTCGCCACGGCCGAAGGCCGCGACGGCCTCGCGCACCGCGGAGTCGTACAGCTCGGGGATCTCCTCGAGCGTGCGGGCCACCTTGAGCCCGCGTCCGCCGCCACCGAAGGCGGCCTTGATCGCGATCGGCAGGCCGTTCTCCTGGGCGAAGGCCACGACCTCGTCGGAGCCGGACACCGGGTCCGGCGTACCGGCGACCAGCGGGGCACCCGCGCGCTGCGCGATGTGCCGGGCCGCGACCTTGTCACCCAGGTCACGGATGGCCTGCGGCGGCGGGCCGATCCAGATCAGTCCCGCGTCCAGCACGGCCTGCGCGAAGTCGGCGTTCTCCGAAAGGAAGCCGTAGCCGGGGTGGACCGCGTCCGCCCCCGCGTCCTTGGCCGCTGCCAACACCTTGGAAAAGTCCAAGTAGCTGGTGGCCGGAGTGTCACCGCCCAGCGCGAACGCCTCATCTGCCGCGCGTACATGCAGAGCATCCCGGTCAGGATCTGCGTAGACGGCTACGCTCTCGATCCCTGCATCCCGGCATGCCCGAGCAACGCGGACAGCGATTTCGCCACGGTTGGCGATGAGCACCTTGCGCACGATGGCTCCCTCCTTGAAACAAGCCGAGTTTAGGGACTGCCGACACGACCTTTCGACCCGTCCCCAATGGTGAGCTTGCCCACACGGAGCGTGATCCGGGCCTGCCCGATCAGCGAATTCCCTTGTCGCACCACGGTACGCAGGGTCCCTTCGAGCGAGACTAGCGCGCCGATGTGGCCAAGGTCTCTGTGAGGGCGTACTGCGGCACGGGGGCAATCTTTGTCGAGTCCCTACGAATGGCCCAATGATTCTTTGCCTTCGGCGCAGCCCTTGTCCCCGGGTTTACCCGTTAGTAGCGTTCGGGTGTCGCGAACGTACTTGGGGTAACAGCCAGTGGATCGGAAGAGGGTGGGGCGCCGTGGCGCGTAGACCGGTGGCCTTGGTGGGCGCGATCGTTCTCTTGGTGGAGGCGATCGGCATCGCACTCCTCAACTGGTTCCTCGGGCTTGTCGTGGACAAGCAGGACATGTCGCTCGCGGGGCTCGACCCGCGCGCGATGTCCGTGTCGACCTGGATCGGGGGCGGCCTCTTCGGCCTCTACCTCGCGCTGTGCGGCCTGATCATGCTGCGCTCGGCGGTACGGGACCGCGCGCCCGGCGGCTTCGGGCGGCTGCTCCTGATCAGCGCCGCCGTCGTGCACGGGCTGCTCGGGGCGTTCTCGGTCGGCCTGGTGGGCTGGGTCGCCTTCGTCTTCATGATGCTCGTGCTCGGCCTGATCGTGCTGACCCTCGTGGCGTACGACAGGAAGCCCTCCGAAGCCTCTGACGAGCCCCGCGAGAGCAATGGGGCAGTGGGCGGCGGGGCGCAGGAGAACGGCGCTCCGCAGCCCGCCTGAGCTGCTTCTCGGGGCGCGTGGGCGGGCTGGGCGGAGTGCTTCCGCCTACTCCGCCCACAACTCCGTGATGCCCACGCCCAGTTCCGCGAGGAGGCGGCGGAGCAGCGGCAGTGAGAGGCCGATGACGTTGCCGTGGTCGCCCTCGATCGAGTCGACGAAGGGGGCGGAGCGGCCGTCCAGCGTGAACGCGCCCGCCACGTGCAGTGGTTCGCCGCTCGCGACGTACGCGGCGATCTCGTCGTCCGAGGGTTCGCCGAAGCGGACGATCGTCGATGCGAGCGCCGACACATGGCGTCCTGCCACGGTGTCGTACACGCAGTGGCCGGTTTGCAGGACGCCCGCGCGGCCGCGCATGGACTTCCAGCGGGCGGTGGCCTCCTCGGCGTCGGCGGGCTTGCCGAGCGCCTCCCCGTCCAGTTCGAGGACCGAGTCGCAGCCGACGACCAGGGCGCCCTTGGCGTCCGGGCGCGCGGAGACCACCGACGCCTTGGCCTCGGCCAGGGCGAGGGCGAGCTCGGCGGGGGTCGGTGCGGAGATGGCGTCCTCGTCGACCCCGCTGACGATCACCTCGGGGGCGAGGCCCGCCTGGCGCAGCAGGCCGAGCCTGGCGGGGGACTTGGACGCGAGGACGAGACGGCGGGGCTGACGGGGCTGATCACTCATGCGGCCAGCGTAACGAGCCTCAGCGGACGCCCGAGCCTCAGCGGACGCCCGAGCCTCGCCGGACGCCCGAGCCTCGCCGGACGCCCGAGCCTCACCGGATGCCGAGGACGAACATCGCCACGACCATCGCCAGGGCAAGGACGAGTCCCGCACGGCGCATCTTCGCCTGCATGTCCCGCATGTCCTTGGGCGGGTTGTCCTCCGGGTCCGACCACAGCATGAAATCGATACTGCTGGCGGTGACGGCGGGGGGGGGGGGGGGGGGGGGGGGGGGGGGCCCCGCGCCCCCCCCCCCGGGGGGGGGCGGGGGGGGCGCCGGGGGGGGGGGGGGGCGGGCGGGGGGGGGGGGCGGGGGGGTGGCGGCGGCAAA
>NZ_JBICXM010000006.1:0-11620 GCF_043200235.1 Streptomyces sp. NPDC048441 | reverse complement strand
GGGGCGCCTGAGTACGCGTACTCAGGCGCCCCGGCCCGTACAGCTCATTTCCGTGGGCTCTACACGGGCCAGTACGTGCGGCCCCACGACGTCGGCCCCGGCGCGGGCATCCGGTCGCGGGCCACGCGCGCGGGGTCCGACCAGGCGTCGAGGACGGCGGGCGCGCCGGACGGCTGGTCCGCGACCGCCGCGGCGCGCGCCTGGACCACCGCGAGTGCGGCGGCCAGCTCCTCCGGGGTGGGATTGCCCCGTACGACCTTGATCATGAACGGTCTCCTCACTGGGGCACGGTCTAGAGGGGGATGTTGCCGTGCTTCTTCGGGGGAAGGGATTCCCGCTTCGTACGTAGCTGACGCAGGCCCCGCACCAGATGGGCCCGGGTCTCCGACGGCATGACCACGGCGTCGATGTAGCCGCGCTCGGCGGCCGTGTACGGGTTGAGGAGGCGGTCCTCGTACTCCTGGATGAGACGGGCCCGGGTCGCCTCGACGTCGCCGGTGGCCTCGGCCGCCGCGATCGTCTTGCGGTGCAGGATGTTCACCGCGCCCTGCGCGCCCATCACGGCGATCTGCGCGGTCGGCCAGGCCAGGTTGAGGTCGGCGCCCAGGTGCTTGGAGCCCATGACGTCGTACGCGCCGCCGAACGCCTTGCGCGTGATGACCGTGATCAGCGGGACCGTCGCCTCCGCGTACGCGTAGATCAGCTTCGCGCCGCGGCGGATGATGCCCGTGTGCTCCTGCTCGACGCCCGGCAGGAAGCCCGGCACGTCGACGAAGGTGATGACAGGGACGTTGAAGGCGTCGCAGGTGCGGACGAAGCGGGCGCCCTTCTCGGACGCGTCGATGTTCAGACAGCCGGCGAACTGCGTCGGCTGGTTGGCGACGATGCCCACCGGGCGGCCCTCGATCCGGCCGAAGCCGGTGAGGATGTTCGGCGCGAACAGCGGCTGCGTCTCGAAGAACTCGGCGTCGTCCAGGACGTGTTCGATCACCGTGTGCATGTCGTACGGCTGGTTCGCGCTGTCCGGGATGAGGGTGTCGAGCTCGCGGTCCTCGTCCGTCAGCTCCAGGTCCGCGTCCTCCGGGAAGGCGGGCGGCTCGCTGAGGTTGTTCGAAGGCAGGTAGGAGAGAAGGGACTTGACGTACTCGATCGCGTCCTTCTCGTCGCCCGCCATGTGGTGGGCAACGCCCGACGTGGAGTTGTGGGTGCGGGCGCCGCCGAGCTCCTCGAAGCCGACGTCCTCGCCCGTGACCGTCTTGATGACGTCGGGTCCTGTGATGAACATGTGCGACGTCTGGTCGACCATGACCGTGAAGTCGGTGATGGCGGGGGAGTAGACGGCGCCGCCCGCGCAGGGGCCGACGACGAGGCTGATCTGCGGGATCACGCCGGACGCGTGGGTGTTCCTGCGGAAGATCTCCCCGTACATCCCCAGGGCCATGACGCCCTCCTGGATGCGGGCGCCGCCGGAGTCGTTGATCCCGATGACCGGGCAGCCGGTCTTCAGTGCGAAGTCCATGACCTTGACGATCTTCTGGCCGTAGACCTCGCCGAGTGCACCGCCGAAGACGGTGAAATCCTGGGAGAAGACGGCCACCGGGCGGCTGTCGACCGTGCCGTAACCGGTCACCACACCGTCGCCGTAAGGGCGGTTGGCCTCCAGGCCGAAGTCGGTCGAGCGGTGCTGGGCGAACTCGTCGAACTCGACGAAGGAGTGCTCGTCAAGGAGCAGATCGATGCGTTCGCGTGCCGTCAACTTGCCCTTGGCGTGCTGCTTTTCGACCGCGCGAGCCGAACCGGCGTGCTTGGCCTCCTCGATGCGGCGCTGTAGATCAGCGAGTTTTCCCGCAGTCGTGTGGATGTCGATACCTGCCTCGGTGGGGGCGGAGGTGTCGCTTGCGGCGCTTGGCACGGGCACGTTGGGCTCTTCCGGCTCGGACATAGGGATGCGGCTCCCTGCCTGCTCAAAGGGGCTACTGGCGGCTTGCGGCTGGGCTTGCTGTTGGGCTTGTGGCTGCTGTGACTCGCTTGCTACTGACTCGTAGGGTATCGGCGTGCCTACGGATCGGCAGTGCGGCGTTTACCACACCTAAGGTTGCTTGCATGACGCCGCGAGATGCAGCAGACGAACCTTCGGACACGCCTTCGGGCTCCCCTTCGAGCTCCTCTTCGGGCTCTCCTGACGCGAGTCGGTGGTCCGATCTCGAAAGGCCGCCCCTGAACGCCGCGTCGCTGCGGCGTGCGCTGGTGCGGGACGGTGGGTTGTGGACCTCCTTGGAGGTCGTGCCCGCGACGGGGTCGACCAACACGGATCTGGCGGGGCGGGCCGACGAGCTCCCCGAGGGCGCGGTCCTCGTCGCTGAGGAGCAGAGCGCGGGGCGTGGTCGCCTCGACCGGCGCTGGTCGGCGCCCGCGCGCTCCGGGCTCTTCTTCTCCGTACTCCTGAAGCCGGGGCCTGACGTGCCGGTCGAGCGGTGGGGGTGGCTGCCTCTCCTCGCCGGGGTCGCTGTCGCCACGGGGCTTTCCCGGGTGGCCGAAGTGGATACGGCGCTCAAGTGGCCGAACGATCTGCTGGTGACTGTGGGGGGAGAGGAGCGGAAGGCCGGGGGGATTCTTGCCGAGCGGGCGGGGGGTGCTGCCGGGGGTGGTGCGGGTGTGGTGATCGGTATCGGGGTCAATGTGAGTCTGCGGGCTGCTGAGCTGCCTGTGCCTGGTGCGGGGTCACTCGCGTTGGCCGGGGCGTCCACGGTTGATCGTGATCCGCTCTTTCGGGCCGTTCTTCGGTCTCTGGAGCAGTCGTACGTCGACTGGCGCGCCGTGGGGGGAGATCCGGCGGCTTCCCGGCTTCAGGAGACGTACGCGGCCGGGTGCGCGACGCTCGGACGCATGGTCCGGGCCGAGCTGCCGGGGGACCGGTCGATCACGGGGGAAGCTGTGGCTGTGGACGGTGACGGGCGGCTCGTGCTGGCTACGGGGGACGGGGTGCAGGAGCCTGTGGGGGCTGGGGATGTCGTGCATTTGCGGGGCGTCTAGGCGCCTGTGGCGGGTGGGGTGGCATACCGGCACGTCCCCTCGCGTACGCCGACTGGGCACTTCGCCAGCGGAGTCTGACGTGAGCTGGGGCACACCTGCCGTAAAGTTGGCGCCGGTCGATACCTGACCGCGGCAGATCGGAAGGGCAGCAGGCGTGAGCGTCGACGACACGGGCTCCGGCACGGGCGCATCCCCCGCTCCCGACGGGTCTGTCAGCGCTGCGTTCGATTCCATGGACTCCGGGGACGAGAAGCCGGGGGATCTGGAGAAGGATCCCCTCGCCCTGCGTCTTGAGGGGCTCATTCTCGGGGCGGATCGCCGTTACACACCGTTCCAGGCCGCCCGCAGCGCTGGTGTCTCCATGGAGCTCGCGTCTCGTTTCTGGCGGGCCATGGGCTTTCCTGACATCGGCCAGGCCAAGGCCCTGACCGAGGCCGACGTGCTCGCGCTGCGGCGCCTCGCCGGTCTCGTCGAGGCGGGGCTGCTCAGTGAGGCGATGGCGGTACAGGTGGCGCGGTCCACCGGGCAGACCACCGCGCGGCTCGCCGAATGGCAGATCGACTCCTTCTTGGAAGGGCTGACGGAGCCGCCCGAGCCGGGCATGACGCGGACCGAAGTGACGTATCCGTTGATAGAGCTGCTCCTGCCCGAGCTTGAGGAGTTTCTGGTCTATGTGTGGCGCAGGCAGTTGGCCGCTGCCACCGGGCGGGTTGTGCAGGCCGCTGATGACGAGGAGATGGTCGACCGGCGGCTCTGCGTCGGGTTCGCCGACCTCGTCGGCTTCACTCGGCTCACCCGGCGCATGGAGGAAGAAGAGCTGGGTGAGCTGGTCGAGGCCTTCGAGACCACTGCCGCGGATCTTGTCGCCGCGCATGGTGGGCGGCTCATCAAGACGCTGGGCGACGAGGTTCTGTACGCCGCCGATGACGCGGGCGTGGCCGCGGAGATCGCTCTGCGTCTGATCGAGACCATGGCCAATGACGAGACGATGCCCGAACTGCGCGTCGGCATCGCCTTCGGCACGGTCACCACGCGCATGGGTGACGTCTTCGGTACGACGGTGAACCTCGCGAGCCGTCTTACGTCGATAGCGCCTCGGGACGCGGTCCTGGTGGACAGCGCTCTCGCGGAGGAGCTGACGCGGACCGGGGATGCGCCTGCCTCGGAGACCGAGGCGGCGGAGGCTGCCGAGACAGCCGAGAAGGAGGGGGCTGAGCCGCCCTCCTATCGGTTTGCCTTGCAGCCCATGTGGCAGCGGCCCGTGCGAGGGCTTGGCGTCGTCGAGCCGTGGCTGCTCGCTCGGCGGAACTGAGTTCTCTGACGCCTACCCGGCGCTCCGTAGCAGTGGCATGATCCGCAGGGTGGTCCGGTAACGGGCGTTAACCAGACGTGGAGGAAGCCATGGGTGGCGAGCAGCGGTTCGGGGATTTTGTCAGCGTCAGGCGGCACGCCTACGTCGCCGAGCTTGTCCTTGACCGGCCCAAGGCCATGAACGCCGTGTCCACGGAGATGGCCCGTTCCATCGGTGCCGCCTGCGCCGCCCTCGGGGAGGACCGCGACACACGCGTCGTGGTCGTGACGTCCACCCATGAGCGTGCCTTCTGTGTCGGTGCCGACCTGAAGGAGCGGAACTCCTTTTCCGATGCCGAACTGGTGCGGCAGCGGCCCACCGCTCGGGCCGCCTACACCGGCGTACTCGAACTGCCCGTGCCGACCGTCGCGGCCGTGCACGGGTTCGCGCTCGGCGGTGGTTTCGAGCTGGCTCTCGCCTGCGATCTCATCGTCGCCGACCCGACCGCCGTGGTCGGACTCCCCGAGGTGTCGGTCGGCGTGATCCCCGGCGGCGGCGGTACGCAGTTGCTGCCGCGCCGTGTGGGTGCCGCGAGGGCCGCCGAGCTGATCTTCACCGCGCGGCGTGTGGAGGCGGGCGAGGCGCGGGAGTTGGGGCTCGTCGACCAGCTCGTGGGCGAAGGGGAGGACCGTACGGAAGCCCTTGCGCTCGCCGAGCGGATCGCCGGTAACTCGCCCGTAGGGTTGCGTGCCGCCAAGCGCGCGCTTCGGCTGGGGCACGGGCTCGACCTGCGTGCCGGTCTTGAGGTCGAGGACGCCGCCTGGCGCTCGGTGGCCTTCTCCGGTGACCGGGCCGAGGGTGTCGCCGCGTTCAACGAGAAGCGGAAGCCGGAGTGGCCCGGCGAGTAGCCGGAGTGGGTGGTGCGGGCGGTGGGTGGGAGTGGGATTCGCACTCTGTGTGATGTTTCGATCGCCCTAAATGCCGGAAATCTCCTAGCCTAGGGGGATGGGAGAGGACGTCCGGCTACGGGCCGTGGTCGTGCTGGCGCAGGGGATGGCTGCCGCGCACAGTCCGCGTGAGTCCTGGCGGGCTGCCGCCCTCGGTGCCTGCCATGCGCTGTCCGGCAGTTTCGCGGCACTGTCCGTCTGGGAGCGCGACCTCGGGCGGCTGAGGGTGCTCGTGAATGTGGGCGAACGGGCCGAGGGGGAGGAGGAGTTCCCGGAGCGCGAGGCGTATCCGGTGAACGAGTTCCCGGAGATCACCGAGTTCCTGCATGAGCGGTGGGCGGGCGGCGGTGCGCCGCACGCCTGGGTGGAGACGGCACAGGGGCCTGCGGACGCCGGCGTCCCCGGCTACTGCCATCAGCGCGTCGCCGCCCTGCGCAGGCGAGGCCGCGGCTGCTGCGTCGTCGCGCCGATCGTGCTGCACGGGCGTGCCTGGGGCGAGCTGTATGTGGCGCGGCCGGTGGGGGCGCCGGTCTTCGACCGCGGGGACGCGGACTTCGCGACCGTGCTCGCCTCGGTGGTCGCGGCGGGCATCGCGCAGACCGAAAGGCTGGAGGAGGCCCGCCGTCTTGCCTTCACCGACGCGCTGACGGGCCTCGCCAACCGGCGTGCCGTCGATCTGCGCCTTGAGGAGGCGGTCGAGCGGCACGTCGCGGACGGCACGGTGGTGAGCCTGGTCGTGTGCGACGTGAACGGCCTCAAGTGGGTCAACGACACCCAGGGCCACGCGGTCGGCGACCGCCTCCTCGAACGCTTCGGCTCGGTGCTCTCGCTGTGCGGGGCGATGCTGCCGGGGACCCTCTCCGCGCGGCTCGGAGGGGATGAGTTCTGTCTGCTTTCCGTGGGGCCGACGGCGGACGAGGTGGTGCGGGTCGCCGATGAATTGTGCGTACGGGCGGCTGAGTTGGAGCTGGGGGACGGGGTCGCGTGCGGGGTCGCGTCCACCGAGGATCCGATCGGTGAGGTGCGCTCGGCGCGCAGGCTGTTCCGCCTGGCGGACGCTGCGCAGTACCGCGCGAAGGCGGCGCGGGCGGCGAAGCCTGTCGTCGCGGGGCGCGAGGGCGTGGATGACCCGGTGGTGCGGCTCGCCGACTCCGAGGGGGCGCGGCGCCCTGTGGGGGAGCGGCGGCGGTTCAGGGGGCGGGGGGCTCGGTGATGGGCCTGCCGCGGGTCGGCGGGGGCTGGGCGCGCAGTTCCTCGCGCCCCTACTGGGCTACCCCTGAGTAAGAGGCTCAGACTGCATCCGCCCGTGACACTTGGCGATTCAGTCCGTACGCTGCTGAATATGGATATGCATACCGTGGTCCTGGGGACGTCCGGGACGACCGCAGTGGACGTCATCGCCGTCGCGCGCGGCAACGCCCGCATCGAGCTTTCGGCCGAAGCCGTGGCCGCCCTCGCCGCATCGCGCGAGATCGTCGACGCCCTCGCGGCCAAGCCCGAACCCGTCTACGGCGTTTCGACCGGCTTCGGCGCCCTCGCCACCCGGCACATCGGCCCGGACCTCCGCGCCCAGCTGCAACGCAACATCGTCCGCTCGCACGCGGCAGGCATGGGCCCGCGCGTGGAGCGCGAGGTGGTGCGCGCGCTGATGTTCCTGCGGCTGAAGACCGTCTGCTCCGGCCGTACCGGCGTACGCCCCCAGGTCGCGCAGACCATGGCCGACGTACTCAACGCGGGGATCACCCCCGTCGTCCACGAGTACGGCTCGCTCGGCTGCTCCGGCGACCTAGCGCCGCTCAGCCACTGCGCCCTGACGCTCATGGGCGAGGGTGACGCGGAAGGCCCGGACGGTGAGCTGAAGCCCGCGGGCGAGCTGCTCGCCGCGCACGGCATCGCCCCGGTCGAGCTGCGCGAGAAGGAGGGCCTCGCCCTCCTGAACGGCACTGACGGAATGCTCGGCATGTTGCTCATGGCCCTCGCCGATCTCGACGCCCTCTACAAGTCCGCCGACATCACCGCGGCCCTCACCCTCGAAGCGCTCCTCGGCACCGCCAAGGTCCTCGCCCCCGAGCTGCACGCCATCCGCCCGCACCCGGGCCAGGCCGCGTCCGCCGCCAACATGCTCGCGGTCCTCGCCGGTTCGGAGCTCACCGGGCACCACCAGGACGACGCGCCGCGCGTGCAGGACGCGTACTCGGTGCGGTGTGCTCCGCAGGTGGCGGGCGCGGGACGCGACACCATCGCCCACGCGCGCACGGTCGCCGAGAACGAGCTGGCCGCCGCCGTCGACAATCCGGTGGTCCTGCCCGACGGCCGGGTGGAGTCGAACGGAAACTTCCACGGCGCCCCGGTCGCGTACGTCCTGGACTTCCTCGCCATCGCGGCGGCGGACCTCGGCTCGATCGCGGAACGCCGCACGGACCGGCTCCTGGACAAGAACCGCTCGCACGGCTTGCCCCCCTTCCTCGCGGACGACGCGGGCGTGGACTCGGGCCTGATGATCGCCCAGTACACGCAGGCGGCGCTCGTGAGCGAGATGAAGCGGCTCGCGGTGCCGTCGTCCGCCGACTCCATCCCGTCCTCCGCGATGCAGGAGGACCACGTGTCGATGGGCTGGTCGGCGGCCCGCAAGCTCCGTACGGCGGTCGACAACCTCACCCGCATCGTCGCGATCGAGCTCTACGCGGCCACGCGCGCGGTCGAACTCCGCGAGGGCCTCACCCCGGCCCCGGCGACCCGCGCGGTCATCGAGGCGGTGCGCAAGGCGGGCGTCCAGGGTCCGGGTCCTGACCGCTTCCTCGCCCCCGACCTGGCGGCGGCGGACGCGTTCGTGCGGTCCGGTGCGCTGCTAGAGGCCGTGGAGCCGGTGACGGGTCCGCTGGCCTAGCCGCGCTGTTTCGTACGTCGATGGGGGCGCCGTCAGTAAATGACGGCGCCCCCATCGGCGGTGACGGCGGTGCGTCAGTCGCGGTCGACGTGCTCGTGGGTGATGGTGCCCTTGACCGCGTCGATCTCGAAGTCGGTCTTGTTCCAGTCCTTGGTGACGACGTCCACGGACCAGACGAGGGCGCCGCTGTCGTTGTCGTCCAGGCCGATGGAGGTGACCGTGCCCTCCTTCTTGTCCGTGGCGACCTTGGCCGCCTGCTCCGGCGACTGCTTGACGCGGGTGAGCCAGTCGGCCGTCTGCTTCTTGTCGTCGGCGTCCCGGTCGCGCTCGGGGGAGCCGATCACCTTGCCGGAGACCGCGTCGATGCGGACGGTGTGCGAGGTCCCGTCCTTCTCGGCGACCTCCGCGACCCACCGCGGTCCCGAGGAGCTGGCGCTCGGACTCGGGCTCCCGCTCGCGTCGGCCTTGTCGTCGCTGTCGCTGTCGTCGTCCGCGCCCTTCAGGTCGAGGTCGGTCAGCTTGCTGCCCGGGACCTTGTCCACCGCTGTGGCGGCGGCCTTGTCGTAAGTGACCTTGGTGGCGCTGAGCAGCGCCTTGCGTTCGGTCTGGTCCTGGGACGCGCTCTTCGACGGGGTGGCCGCCTGCTTCGGAACGGTCTTCGCCGCTTCCGAGGTCGCAGCGGCGGACGTCTTGCCGCTGTCATCGCCGCAGCCTGTCACCAGGGCCGCCGATGCCATGACGGCGCACACGGCGCCGACGAGACGGAGGTGGCGGGCGCGCGGGGTTCCGGTCTTCTTGTGCCGGGGCTCGAATCTCATATCCGCATGACTAGCCGTCCGCCCGTCCGGCCATGTGGAGAGGCGGCCAGGGTCACCCGAGTGCCCGGTGGGCGAGCCCCTCCACCAGGACGTCCACCGCGAACTCGAAGAGGGCGTCAGGGGATTCGGCGGGGGCGACGTCCGGGGCGGCGTTCCCGTGGAGAGCGCCCCTCAGTAAGCCGGACCCTGCCGTTCCCGTCGTACCGAATACGCCACGAACCCCGCCCCGAGGCCCAGGAACGCCGTCCCGCCGATCAGGTACGGAGTCGTGTCGACCCCGGCGCCCGTGTCCGCGAGGGGGCCCTTCATGGCGGTCGGGGCGGTGTGGGTCGCCTCGCCGTCCGCGGAGGACGGCGTGGCCCGGTGCTGTTCGGTGTGGACGACCTGCTCGGTTCCCGGGTTTTCCGGGCTGTCCGTGGATCTGAACGTCGCCGTCGCGTTGGCGGAGGGAACGAACCACAGGGCGCCGAGGAGGGCCCCTGCGGCAGTGGCGGTCAGCAGCGATCGGCGTGCGGACACGGAATCGGATCCCCCTTGTGGCGCTGGCGAATTGGCCGTGTGGGGCGATGGTAATGAAAGGTGCGGGTCGTGGGAAAGCCGCGGGGGGTGTGGGTCGTACGCTCCGACTCATGAGCACACCTGAGACATCACGTTTTGTACGGCTCCACGTAGAATTGGTCGTCGAGGTCGACGACTCCGGAGATCTCGCGGCCTCCGCCCTGCGCCGCATCGCGGAGGACGAGCACATGCCCGCCGAGGAGCGTCTGCACGCCGAGACGGCCGTCAAGGAAGACGACGCTGAGGCACTCGCCTATCTGGTGGATCCGTTCGACCTGGTCAGCAAGCTGCCCGGGGTGGAACTCTCGCAAGCTTCCTGGAGCAGCGAGCAGATCGAGTACGACCCCGATTCGCCGGATTGGGAGGCGGACGAGGATGATGTCGACGGCGAGGAAGAGGACGGCGAAGGCGGCCGGGGGCTCTAGACGGACACATCATCCGGATTGATCCGGAACCCATGGGGAATCCGTGGCCCCGGGTGGCAACCGCCACCCGGGGTTCTGTCGTCTCAGGGGTGCACGGCTGTCACCGGCGCATCGCGCGACGTGGTGTTCCCCACATCTTCGGCGGTAGTGGAACGGGACGTACCGGGCAGGACGTTATGCGGGATTACGGGGACTCTCGGCGTTCTTGGCGTGTTGGGGATTTCAGCAACGATGGAGAAGCGTGTGATGACGGACAGTAGGCGTCGGCCCGTGCGGCGCAAGGGGCTCGCGGCCGTGTCCGCTCTGGTCGGCGGCGTCCTTGTGCTCTCGGCCTGTAGCAGCGACGACGGCGACAAGAGTGCCGGCGGCAAGGAGTCGCAGAACCAGGTCGACGAGGCCGCCGCCAAGAAGACGTCCGAGGCCGATATCAAGATCGCGCCGAAGGACGGCTCCGACAACGCGGGCATCAACAACGCGGCCAAGGTCAAGGTGAGCAAGGGTTCGCTGACGGACGTCACGATGACGACCGAGGCGGGCACCGCGGTCGAGGGGCAGATAGCGGCCGACAAGAAGAGCTGGAAGCCCAGCGGTCAGCTCGAGCGCGCCACGACGTACAAGATCACCGCCACCGCCAAGGACTCCGGCGGCCGCAAGGCCCACGAGAACTCCAAGTTCACGACGGTCTCGCCGACCAACAGCTTCATCGGGAACTTCACGCCCGAGGACGGCTCCACGGTCGGCGTGGGTATGCCGGTGTCGATCAACTTCGACAAGGCGATCACGAACAAGAAGGACGTTCAGTCCCACATCAAGGTGTCGTCGAGCAGCGGCCAGGAAGTCGTCGGCCACTGGTTCGGCAACAACCGCGTGGACTTCCGCCCCGAGAAGTACTGGGACGGCAACTCCACCGTCACCCTGAAGCTGGACCTCGACGGCGTCGAGGGCGCGGACGGCGTCACCGGCGTCCAGGAGAAGACGGTCCAGTTCAAGATCGGGCGTAACCAGGTCTCCGTCGTCGACGCCAAGACGAAGCAGATGAAGATCACGCGGGACGGCAAGGTCGTCAAGACCATCCCGATCTCCGCGGGCTCCCCGGAGAACAAGACGTACCAAGGCCAGATGGTGATCTCCGAGAAGTTCAAGGAGACCCGTATGGACGGCGCGACGGTCGGCTTCACGGACGGCGACGGCAAGGGCGAGTACGACATCAAGGACGTGCCGCACGCCATGCGCCTGTCCCAGTCGGGCACGTTCATCCACGGCAACTACTGGGGCGCCAAGTCCATCTTCGGCGGCGCCAACACCAGCCACGGCTGTGTCGGCCTCGAAGACGCCAAGGGCGCGGGCGACAAGAGCACCCCGGGTGCCTGGTTCTACGACAACTCGATGGTCGGTGACGTCGTCGACATCCGGAACACCGGCGACAAGACGGTCCAGCCCGACAACGGCTTCAATGGCTGGGTCATGGACTGGGCGCAGTGGAAGGCCGGTTCGGCGGTCTGAGCCGACCCGGAAGACCTGCCTGAACCAACGGCGGGGGGGCGGCCCCCCCCCCCCGGGGGGGGGGGCCCCCCCCGCGGGGGGGGGGCCCCCCCCGCGGGGGGGGCCCCGGGGGGGGGCCGCCCAACCATAACAAGGGGGGCCCAAGTGAGACGCTGGGG